>CALRQM020000008.1:0-70528 GCA_943370335.1 Bordetella parapertussis
AGCACCACCTCGTAGCCCTCGGCCCGCAGGGCCTTGCAGGCCTGGGTGCCGGAATAGTCGAACTCGCAGGCCTGGCCGATCACGATCGGTCCCGACCCCAGCAGCAGGATGCGCCTCAGATCCGTGCGGCGGGGCATAGGGCGTGGTCGGGCAAACCCGCCCAGCCTCTCACGGTCGCCGTCCCGACCGGCCTGTGCGGCCCTCTGGAACCGCAGGCAATCGCTAATCTGAGTGGATACCTACTGCCCGAGACGCCGCCGATGAGCGAACTCCAGCGCCTGAAGGGGATGCTGCCCCCTGAGATGCAGAGCTGGGTGTTCGTGGAAGCGGCCGCCTCCGTCGATCCCCCCCTGGTGACGATTGAGGAGATCGGCCGTGACGAAGTCGAGATTCAGGTGGATCTCGAGAAATGGGATGGTCTGGCCCTCGACCACCGCAACCTGCTCTTCTGGCACGAGGTGGGCCGCATCCAGAACGACGCGATCCCCCGCGATGGCTGGGAGATGGCGGCGCTGGCCATCGGCCTGGGCGGCGCCATCGGCGAACTCTGGGTGCAGGACGGTCTGCTGCTGGTGATGGCCCTCGGCCTGTCGGGCTTCGCCGGCTACCGCCTCTATCTGAAGAACAACTCCGAAAAGCGTCTGCAGGACGCGATCCTGGCCGACGAGCGGGCCATCGACCTGGCCTGTCGCTTCGGATACAGCCTGCCCAATGCCTACAAGAGCCTGGGGGGCGCCCTCAAGGAGCTCGTCGAGCAGACCCGCAAGAAGCGCCGCCGCACCTTCTACGAAGACCGCCTCGAGGCCCTGCGCAAGAGTGCCGGCAAGGCCCGTGCCGAAATGGCGCAGCAACAGGGCTCCCGCCAGTCGGTCACCAGTGAGAACGTCTATGGATAGTCGCGACTTCGCCCTGCTCGCCGCCGAGGCCTGCGATGACCGCAAGGCGGTCGACATCCGCCTGATCCGGGTGGATGAGATCTCCTCCCTGGCCGACTGGTTCGTCATCTGCAGCGGCCTCAGCGACGTGCAGGTGCGGGCCATCGCCCGCTCGGTGGAAGACCGGCTCGAAACCGATGCGGCCCGCCTGCCGCTGCGGCGTGAGGGCCAGAGCGAAGGCCGCTGGGTGCTGCTCGACTACGGCGAACTGATCGTTCATGTGCTCACCCCCCAGGAACGCAGCTACTACGACCTCGAATCCTTCTGGGGCCATGGGGAGCAGGAGCGCTTTGTCGGCACCCCGATCGAAGTGAGCGGCGGCAGTCAGGTCGGCGGCTGAGGGGAGGGCAGATGGCCGCCGGCATTCCCAGCCTGCCCAGCCAGGACACCCCCTGTCCGGTGCCGCCGGCCCAGCGCCCCCTGCAGGAATACGACCAGCTGAGCCACTCCTGGTTCTTTCGCTGGCCCGCCGCTGACGCCCGGGGCCTCTGGCGGGCCCTCACTATCACCTGGTTCCTGTCGTTCCCCCTGGCGCTGCTGGTGGCGGGGGGCAGCATCCCCCTGCGCCACGATCCCCCCCGCCTGGTGATCGCCGCTGGGGACGCCGCCATTCTGCTGCCGCTGTTCCTGCTGCTGCGCCAATGGCTCGGCTGGACCTACGTGCAGAAGCGGCTCGTGTCGGAGCGGGTGGAGTATGAGGAATCGGGCTGGTACGACGGCCAGGTCTGGGAAAAGCCGATCACCTGGCGCCAGCAGGATCTGCTGGTGGCCCGCCACCAGGTGCAGCCGGTGCTGGCCCGTCTGCGCCAGGCGATCGCCGTCGCCCTTGCCCTGATGCTGCTCGGGACGGGGCTCTGCCAGGCTCTCTGAGGTCGGCCTCCACGGACCTTCCCGCACCACCATGACCCTGTCCTCCAGCTTCGCCGGCCCGGGCCGCCCCGGCATTCCCCCCCTGGAGGTCCGCCTGCTGCGCAACGGCATCGTCGAATCCCGGCATCGGGTGCATGCGGTGGTCTGCGACCAGCGGGGCCGGGTGCTGATGCGCGCCGGCGACCCGCAGCAACTGAGCTTCGTACGCTCGGCCCTCAAGCCCTTCCAGGCCACCGTGTTCGTGGGCAGCGGTGCCGCCGACCGGATGGGGGCCGGGGAGCGGGGGCTGGCGATCGCCTGCGCCTCCCACGCCGGCACCGCCCAGCAGGCCCGGGAGGCGTTCAAGCTGCTCTGGGGGGCCGAGCTCGACACCGAGGACCTGCAGTGCCCCACCCCCGTCGGGGGCACCAGCCCGCTGCAGCACAACTGCTCCGGCAAGCACGCGGCCTTCCTGGCCGCCTGCCGGCAGATGCACTGGCCCCTCGAGAGCTATCTGCAGGCCGACCATCCCCTGCAGCAGGCGGTGGTCAAGCGGGTCGGGGAACTGCTCGGGCTGCCAGGCGCCGAGCTGATCAGCGCCCGGGACGACTGCGGGGCCCCCACCCTGCAGTTGCAGCTGGCCCAGATGGCGCTGCTGTTCGCCCATCTCGGTGGCGGGGAGCAGGCCGACCTGGAGCGGCTCAGCCGGGCGATGCTCGCCCACCCCGATCTGATCGCCGGCGAAGGGGCGTTCGACAGCGAAGTGATGCGCCTGGGCCACGGCCAGGTGCTGAGCAAGGGTGGGGCGGAGGGCATCCAGTGTCTGAGCCGGGTGGGCGAAGGCATGGGTGTGGCCATCAAGGTCGATGACGGGGCGAGGCGCGCCAAACAGGCCGTGGCCCTGCACCTGCTGGAACAGCTGGAATGGCTCACCCCCACCACCCTGGTGGACCTGCGCCAGCGCTACCTGGCCCCCGCCGACCATCTGCGCCTGGAGGTGATCGGCGAGCTCCGTTTCGACGGCGCCCGCCCCTGAGGCGGGGGCATCGGCTGATACAATTACCTGGTGCGACGCGGGGTAGAGCAGTCTGGTAGCTCGTCGGGCTCATAACCCGAAGGTCAGGAGTTCAAATCTCCTCCCCGCCACCAACTCCGAAGCCCTGCCAAGGGTTTTCATCCAGCAACCCTCCAGCCACCGGCTGGGGGGTTGCTGTTTGATGGCCTCGAGAACCACCCCGACCCAGGTCATGCTGCTGGCCCTTCCCCCCAGCAGAATTCGATCCATGTTCTGGCGGCGGAGTCCCCCCTGGCACCGAAACCCCTGGGCGCCCTGCCCGCGGACCTGCAGCCACTGGTGCGGGAGCTGCAGCGGTTCAGGTTCAGGCTCCAGATCATTTTCGAGCTGGGCATCGCCCGTCAGACCTTCCTCCACGAAGCGGTGCATGCGGTCCAGAGCTGCCCTACCGGCAAGGTGACACCAATCGGCTGGCCGAACAGGAGGCCTTCCATCTCCAGGGTCACCCCGATGCCGTGCGCCGACTGATCGAGGCCCTGCACCGTCGCTGTGGCCTGCCGCGGCCAGCCGACGCTCCTGCATGATGCCGGAACCGGTTCGCCTGCCGATGTCCGCCGCCCCATCCCCCTCAACCGGCAGCGATACCCCCTGGGACGCTGTGGTGGTGGGGGCGGGGGCCAACGGTTCGGTGGCCGCCATGGTGCTGGCGGAAGCAGGACTGCGGGTGCTGGTGCTCGAGGCGGGGCCGGAGCTCTCCGCCCGGCGGGCCCTGGGCAGCGAGCCGCTCAACAGCCTGCGCCGCCTCGCCCACCTCAGCAGCGGCCGCCAACGGCTGCAGCGGCACCATCCCGGGTTCTGGAAACACAACCCCGAGCTGTTCGTGGACGAGCGGCAGAACCCCTACAGCACCCCGCCGGAGGCTCCCTTCCTGTGGACCAGGGGGCGCCAGGTGGGTGGCAAGAGCCTCACCTGGGGAGGCATCACCCTGCGGCTTTCGGAGGCGGAGTTCCAGGCGGCGCGGCGGGATGGCCACGGCCCGGCCTGGCCGATCGGAACCGCCGAGCTGGCGCCCTTCTACGACCGCCTGGAAACCCTGCTGGGGGTCCACGGCCAGCGGGATGGTCTTCCCCAGCTGCCGGACGGTCAGTTTCTGCCGCCGCTGCCGTTCACGCCGGGGGAACGACACCTGCAGGGGGCGATCGCCAGAGATCTGGGCCTGCCCCTGATCCATTCCCGCGGCTTCCGCCTGCACACGCCCACCCCGGCGGCCCCCTGGCCACCCTCCAGCGCCCAGGGCCTCAGCCTGGCCCGGGCCCTGGCCACGGGCCGGGTGCAGCTGCGCAGCGGGGCGGTGGTGAGCCATCTGGAGATGGCGGCGGGGGGAGGCCTGGCCGAGGCGGTGGTGCTGGTGGAGGCGGCAAGCGGCCGGCGGGAGCGCGTCCCCGCCCCCCTGATCGTGCTCTGCGCCTCGACGATCGAAACCGTGCGCTTGCTGCTGCACTCGAGCGACGCCACACGCAGCGGCGGCCTCAGCGATCCCTCCGGCAGCCTGGGCCGCTTCCTGATGGACCACATCTCCACCAGCCGGTTCTTCTCGATCCCGTCGATCGCCGCACCGGCCGAACCCGCCGAGCTCTCGGGAGCGGGGAGTTGCTTCATCCCCAACACAGTCAATCTGGACGAGCGCAGCCGGGAGGACTTTCTCCGCGGCTACGGGATCTGGGCGGCCCTGCAGCGCTTCGATCCCCCCGGCCTGCTCAGGCGCCGGCCTGGGGAGGCGGTGGGCTTCCTGATCGGCCATGGGGAGGTGCTGGCCCGGGCGGAGAACCGGGTGAGCCTCGATGGCGACCGCACCGATGCCTGGGACCTGCCCATCCCCCACATCGACTGCCGTTGGGGGCGCAATGAGCAGGCGATGGTGGCCCACATGCAGGGGCGCATGGAGGCCGTTGTGGCCTCGGCGGGGGGCCGCATCCGACCCATCGAAGAGCTGTTCGTGCTGCCCTTGCTGGAGCCCATGATCCGCAACAGCCTGGCGGTGCGGCCCGAGGCGCCGCCGCCCGGGTACTACATCCATGAACTGGGCGGGGCCCGCATGGCAGGCACCCCGGAGACGGGCGTTGTCGATGCCTGGAACCGCTGCTGGAGTGCCCCCAACGTGCTGGTGACCGATGGCTCCTGCTGGCCCAGCGCCGGCTGGCAGAGCCCCACCCTCACCGAGATGGCGATCACCTGGCGCGCCTGCGCCGCCGCCGCGGCGCGGATGCGGCGAGGCTGACCGGGCCGGTCAGGGAGCCGTCGCACGAGGGGAAAGGTGGTGTCGATCACCACAGTCTTCCCAGCGGAGCCTGCGCACAATGGCGGGGCGACCTCCAAAGGGTCGGGCAAGGGAGAAAACCATCAGCGGGGGTTGGCACCCTCGCTTTTTTTTGTCTCAAGGCTTCTGGAAGAGTCCGTCGAGGTAGTGGTGGGAAACGACGGGCTCCTGGCAACCGTTCTGGAACAGGAATCCAGCCAGGGCTGAGGTGATGACGCTGTACTGATCCCAGTGCGGATGGGTCTTGATGAAATCCCGCATGCCTTCGTAGAGCACCTCCGGCACCTCCGCTTCCAGGCTGACGCTTGCCTCGTCCTCGACGCACCCCGGGCACTCTGGATCCATGGCCATGCTGGTGGGAGTCGGCTGGGGTCGTCCCAAGTACGCCACAGGGGAGGCCCAGCGTCAAAAACGTCTTCATGGGAGCCAGCACCGGCTTGGGGTGATGAGACTCGTTGCCCCGGCTGGGCCAAGGCCGGGGTGTTCCACAACACGCCAGCGGCCGATGGCCGCTGGCGAGCACTGTCAAGGCTGATTCGAGCAATCATTCACTTTCCCCAGCCTCCGCGCCCCAGCCCCCGCGCCCCAGCGCAGCCGAGAGGGCCCCATCTGTGGAAAAAGCCCCTTGAATCGGGGGAAAACGGCACCCATGTGGGGGAAAGCCCCGATTGATCGGAAACATTGATCAGATAGGAGTCTCTCTGGACTCAATGCTGGATGAGACCGCCGAGGCCAGCGGACCCTGACCCGCCGACTCAGTCGGCAGGGCGGCGCAGGGTGAGGGGACCCAGGGGGTGGTCGGCGTGGGGATAGATCGGATGGTGGTGGTGGCTCCCCTGACCGTGGCCATGGCCGTGATCGTGATCGTGGCCACCGGCCGAGCCACCCACCGGCAGCGGCACCCCATCGGGCTGGCAGGCTCCCGTGCATTCCCGCTCGCAGAGCGTGCAGCTCTCCACCAGCCCCTCGACATGGTGGTGGTGGCTGTGCTGGGGTGCCCCCACCTCCCGCTCGAAGCCCAGCACCTGGGCCCGGTACTTGCACAGGGAGCAGTTCATGTTGGCTTCCCCCCCGAGCACCTCGGCGACCCGCTCACGGAAGGTGTCCAGCACGAGGGAATGGTCGCCGAGGTACCCGGCCTGGACCATCTCCAGCTCGGGATGGTCGGCGGCCACCCGCTCGCTGTGCTGCCGGATCCGGCTCACCAGCACCCCGGAGAAGAGGAAGTAGGGGAAGACGACGATGCGCCGGTGGCCAAGCTTGACCGCCTGGCGCAGGCCCGGCTCAACCAGGGGGAAGGTGACCCCGGAATAAAGCGTCTCCCCCCAGCCGAAGCCGAAGCCCTCGACCAGCATGCGGGTCACCTTGGCCACGTTGGAGTTGGCATCCGGGTCGGAGGAGCCGCGTCCCACCACCGCCAGCAGCGTCTCGTGCAGGGGCACAGGGCTGCGGCCAGCGGCGACGGCGGCGGCATCAGCCGCCTCGAGGCTGGCGCGGATGCGGGCGGCGGCGGCCTGGATCATCTTGAGATCCACCCCCAGCTCGCGGCCATAGTCGATGCGCAGCCCCGTCTCGGCGGCGTAGGTGTTGAGCACCGAGGGGATGTCGTTCTTGGCATGGCCGGCGGCGAACAACATCGCCGGCACCGCCAGCACATGGCGCACGCCCCGCTGCCGCAGGGCGTCCAGTCCGTCGCGCAGGATCGGCCGGGCGAACTCCAGGTAGCCGTGATCCACCGGAACCGGATCGAGGTGGTGCTGGAGCTGGTGGGCCAGGGAGGCAAATTCGGCCACCGCCAGACGGTTGCGACTGCCGTGGCCGCAGACCAGCACACCGATCGGGCCGTGGGGTCCGGCCAGGGCGCCGTCTCGGTCAGGGGCGGTGGTCATGGACGTCTGCACGTGGTCCGACCCTATTCCCGCGACAGGGACCAGCCGAGATGCCGCCAGGATGGGGGCCAGCCACCGGCACCCATGAGCCTGCATCTGCCCCCCTACCGGCCCCTGCCCCCACCGGGACCCAGGGCGGAACTGCTCAGCGTCGCCATCGCCGACCTCCAGCCCACCCAGATGTGCGTGGGGCTGGCGGAGGTGCGCAGTCGCCAGCAGGACTTCTCCCAGGAAACGGCCGAGCAGCGGCTGCGCTATCTGCGCGGCAAACCCGTGCCCCTGGTGCGCGGTGGGGCCGGGGAGTTCTGGATGGTCGACCGCCACCATCGCCTGCGGGGGCTGATCGAAATCGATCCGTCCGCCCTGGCCTATGGCTACCTGGTGCTGGATCTGCCGGGGTCCCCACCGGAGGCGGTGCTGGCCGAGCTGCAGGAGCGGGGTTGGCTGTACCTCTATGACGGCCGCGGCCATGGCCCCCTGGCACCGGCGGCCCTGCCGCAGCGGCTGCCGGATCTCCAGGACGATCCCTACCGCTCCCTGGTGTGGCGCCTCAAGAAGGAGGGCATGATCGACCCGGCCCCCCTGATCCCCTTCCACGAGTTCCGCTGGGGAGCCTGGCTGCGGCGCCGCCCCCTGCCCCCCTTCAGCTCCAGCAACCTGGCGCCGGCCCTGGCCGCCGCCCGTTCCCTGGTGCGCTCTGCTTCCGCCTCCCACCTGGCCGGCTGGAAAGGCTGAGACCCCCTTGTCGGCGCCTCAGCCGGGCCTGTTGCGCGGCGGTTCGCCATCTCCGGCCAGCAGCAGCCGCTCCCAGCGATCGAAGCGCTGGGCCAGCAGCAGCGCGGCTCCGGCCAGCAGCAGCGCCACCAACAGAACCTGGGGGGTCTGCCACCAGGCGACCGCCAGCAGGGCCAGCCAGGGAATCGCCTGCACCAGCGGCCGCCAGCGCCGCAGTCCCTCCAGGGCGCCGCGGCAGGCGGCGCAGTGCTGCCCGTGGCTGTGCCAGCGGTCCATCAGCGCCGTCTGGTCGAGGCGGGGGGGCAGGGGCTGGCCGGGAAAAGGGTCGCCGTCGTGGTCATTGACCCAGTCGTGCAGAGCCTTCACATAGACATCAGCACCGGTGGCCAGGAAGAACGCCCGCTCGGCCCCACCGCTGCGGCCCCGCTGCTCCAGCACCCGCTCCTGCCAGTGCAGGAACACCTGGTCGTCCTCCAGAACGGTGTGGTTGGCGACGTGCTGCAGCCACCGGGGCCTGAGCCCCAGCAGCAGGGGGGGCAGGCGGGACTCGAACTGGAAGGGGAAACGGGCGAAGAGGCGGCATTCCCCCCGACGGATCGGCGTGGCATAGACCACCGTGAGGATGCGGGCAAAGCCCGGCGCCGTGAGCTCGTGCCACATCAGGCCGGGGGCGGCGTAGGTGGTGGACTGGCTGCCGAGGGTCCCCTTGCGGGGCCCTTCCTGCCACAGGGCCGTGAAGCCCTCCGGCCCTGAGCTGGTGATCGTCGCGGCCACCGGGGCGGCGTTCTCCCGCTTGCCCACGGTGCGGTGGTGGGTGAAGGGCACGTGGCTCACATCGAGCACGTTCTCCAGCAGGGTGAGGGCATCCATGGGCAGATCCCGGAAGGTGTCCTGCACGAACCAGCCCGGCTCCTCCAGCACCGGCACCAGAGGAAGGGGCACCGCCGCAGCTGCGGCAGCCTCACCTGCGAACACGAACAGCAGGCCCTGGGCCTCGGCGGTGGCGTAGGCCCGGCAGCTGGAGCGGAGGGCGCTGGGGGTCGCCCCCGCCTCGGCCTGGGGGATGGCGGTGCAGTGGCCATCGCCGGCGAAGGTCCAGCCGTGGTATGGGCACTCCAGCTCGCCGGCGCCGTTGAGGCGCCCCTGGCTGAGGGGCACCAGGCGATGGGGACAGACATCGGCGAAGGCGCGCCAGACCTGGCCGGCGCCATCCCACCAGAGCACCAGGTCCTCCTCCAGCAGGGTGAAGGCGGCGGGCCTGGTGCGGTCCAGGTCCCGCAGATAGGCCACCGGATGCCAGTGGTGACGCCAGGCTGAATCGGTCATGGACCCGATTCTGCTGGCGCGCGCGGCCGGGTGCGGGGGCCTGAACGTTGACGCGGCTGCACTGATCCAGAGCCTTGACTAGACAGAGGACAGCCCTGCCGCTGCCATGTCCTACAGCCATCTCCTGGTGCCCAGCGACGGTTCCGACCTCTCGATGCAGGCCGTGCGTCACGCCGTGGCCCTGGCCGCCGCCCTTGGGGCCCGCATCACCTTCTTCCATGCCCAGGCCAGCGTGCCCGTGCAGGTGGTGGGGCTCGGGGAAATGCTTGATGCCACCACGATGGAAGCCCTGATGAGCGCCAGCCGCAAGGATGGCGATCGGATCCTGGAGGAGTCCCTGGCGGTGGCCAAGGAGGCCGGCGTCAACGCCACGGCCGAGCGGGTGCTCAGCGACCTGCCCCACCAGGCCATCGTCGAGGCCGCCACCCGGCTGGGGTGCGACCTGATCCTGATGGCCTCCCACGGCCGCCGTGGCCTGGTGGGCATGCTGATCGGCAGCGAAACCCAGCGGGTGCTGGTCCAGTCCCCCTGTCCGGTGCTGGTGATCCGATGAGGGCAAAGCCCTCCGGCGGAGGCGACGGCGCCACGGATCGGACCTACGACATCCTGCGCTCCCAGCACCAGCCGCTGGCGGCCCTGTTCTCACCCCGCAGCGTGGCGGTGATCGGGGCCTCCGACCGGCCCGGCAGTGTCGGGCGTGGCGTGCTCTGGAACCTGATCAGCCACCCCTTCGGCGGCACGGTCTACCCCGTCAACCCCAAGCGCCCGAGCGTGCTGGGGATCCGGGCCCACGCAGCGGTGGCGGCGGTGCCCGAGCCGGTGGACCTGGCCGTGATCGCCACCCCCGCCGCCACGGTGCCGGGACTGATCGAGGAGTGCGCGGCGGCCGGGGTCAAGGGCGTGATCGTGCTCTCGGCGGGCTTCCGGGAGATCGGCGCCGCCGGCATCGCCCTGGAGGCCCGCATCCGGGATGGCCTGCGCCGCACCGGCATGCGGCTGGTGGGGCCCAACTGCCTGGGGCTGATGAATCCCCGCACCGGCCTCAACGCCACCTTCGCCGGCGCCATGGCCCGCCCTGGCCACGTGGGCTTCCTGAGCCAGTCGGGGGCGATCTGCACCGCCGTCCTCGACTGGAGCCTGCAGGAGAACGTGGGCTTCAGCGCCTTCGTCTCGATGGGCTCGATGCTGGATGTCGACTGGGGGGATCTGATCACCTACCTGGGGGACGACCCGGAGACCCACAGCATCGTCATCTACATGGAATCGATCGGTGACCCGCGCTCGTTCCTCTCGGCGGCGCGGGAGGTGGCCCTGACCAAGCCGATCGTGGTGATCAAGGCCGGCCGCACCGCCGAGGCGGCCCAGGCGGCGGCCTCCCACACCGGGGCCCTCACCGGCAGTGACGCCGTCCTGGATGCGGCCTTCCGCCGCTGCGGCGTGCTCCGCGTCGACAGCATCGCCGACCTGTTCGACCTGGCCGAAGTGCTGGCCAAGCAACGCCGCCGGCCCCTGGGGCCGCGGCTGACGATTCTCACCAACGCCGGGGGGCCGGGTGTGATCGCCACCGATGCCCTGGTGCGCCACGGCGGGCAGCTGGCCACCCTCCCGGCGGCCACCCTGACGGACCTCGATGCCGTGCTGCCGCAGCACTGGAGTCGGGCCAACCCGATCGACATCCTGGGGGACGCGGATCCGGACCGCTACGAGCGGGCCATCCGCCTGGCCCTTGCCAACCCCGACAGTGACGGCTTGCTGGTGGTGCTCACCCCCCAGGCCATGACCGACCCCACCAGCACCGCCGAACGGCTGGTGGCCCTGGCGGCGACCACCACCAAGCCGCTGCTGGCCAGCTGGATGGGCGGCCAGGACGTGGAGGCGGGGGAACGGCTGCTGAATGCCGCCGGCATCGCCACCTACCGCTACCCGGACGAGGCCGTGCAGTTGTTCGATGTCCTGTGGCGCTACAGCGACAACCTGCGCGCCCTCTACGAAACCCCGGCCCTGGTGCCGGACTCCGATGCGACCGGAGCCGACGAGCCCCACGCCGACCGCCAGCGGGTGGAAACGCTGCTGGAAGGGGTGCTGACCGAGCGGCGCACCCTGCTGAATGAATGGGAGGCCAAGCAGGTGCTGGAGGCCTATGGCATTCCCACCGTTCCCACCCACATGGCCACCAGTGCCGAGGCGGCGGCGGCGGCGGCCGAGGCGATGGGCTACCCGGTGGTGGTCAAGCTGCTGTCCGCCGAGCTCACCCACAAGAGCGATGTCGGTGGTGTGCAACTGAACCTGCGTGACGGCGCCGCGGTGGCCCAGGCCTTCCGCTCCATGCAGGAGGCGATCGTGGCGCAACACGGGGAGAGCGCCTTCGGCGGGGTGACCGTGCAACCGATGCTGGAGTTGACCGGTGCCTACGAGCTGATCGTCGGCAGCAGCATCGACCCCCAGTTCGGCCCGGTGATCCTGTTCGGCACCGGGGGTCTGCTGGTGGAGGTGTTCCGCGACAGCGCCGTGGCCCTGCCGCCCCTGAATACCACCCTGGCCCGGCGGCTGATGGAGCGCACCCGCATCCATGCGGCGCTGCAGGGGGTGCGGGGCCGGCCGCCGGTGGATCTGGCGGCGCTGGAGCGGTTGCTGGTGCGCCTCAGCCGGCTGGTGCTGGAGCATCCGGCCATCCTGGAACTGGACATCAACCCCCTGCGGGTGGCACCTGGGATCGGCAAGGGTTCGCTGGTGGCCCTGGATGCCCGGGTGCTGCTGCAGTCGTCCTCCGGGGCCACCTGTTTCACCCCCAGACCCGCGATCCGTCCCTATCCGAGCGAGTACGTGCGCGCCTGGCACCTGCCCGACGGTTCACCGGTGACGCTCCGGCCGATCCGACCGGAGGACGAACCCATGCTGGTGAACTTCCACCGCACCCTCTCGGAGCAGAGCGTCTACTTCCGCTACTTCCATCTGATGACCCTGGGCCACCGCATCGCCCACGAACGACTGACCCGGATCTGCTTCACCGACTACGACAGGGAGATGGCCCTGGTGGTGGAGCGGCCGGGGCAGAACGGCGCCCCGGCCGAGGTGCTGGGGGTGGGCCGGCTCAGCCGGATCCACGACGACAACGCCGCCGAGTTCGCCATGCTGATTGCCGATCCCTGGCAGCGGCAGGGGTTAGGCACCGCCTTGCTGGGGCTGCTGATCACGATCGGCCGGGCCGAGGGGCTCGAGCGGATCTGCGCCGAGATCCTCCACGAGAACAGGGGCATGCAGCATGTCTGCCAGAAGCTGGGCTTCCGGCTCCGGCCGTCGGCCGAGTGCGTGCATGCCGAGATCAGCCTGCTTGATGCTGCAGTTGCCGGGCCCGCTGCAGATCCACCCGGGTGACCCGGAACCCCAGCCGGCGGGCCGCCAGCAGCAATTCCGCTCTGGAGCGGCAGTGACGCAGCCCGCGGCGGATCACCTCATCCGTCTCCGCCTCCTCAACAAGGCGCTCCAGTTCACTCCAGCTCATCGTGTCCTCCCACCCTCTGACTCACCCTGGCAAGGGCCGGCCGATCTGACCAGGGGTCGACAACAAGCGATGCAGAGGGGGCGCTGGAGGCGAGTCGCATCTTGTCGGATATCCCCGGGGACCCATTCATGGATCGGTCACATGACTTCGCTTGATTGATGTCACCCCCACCTCAGGGGTCGCTCCTCACAACGCGAACCACCATGAACACCATTCTTCGCCTGGGTTCCCGCCGCCTCGCGGGCCTGCTGGGCACCACCGGCGCCCTGGCCCTGCTGGCCACACCCCTGGAGGCCTTGGCCGGTCCCTGGGGCCAGGCCGGCGTTCCCCGCCAAGTCGACAGCCGCCGTGTTCCCTACCCGGTGCAGACCCTGCCCAGCCCCTCCTCCTATGGGGATGGCTACGGCGGCGGTTACCGCGCCGACTACGACGTCGACGGCTACCGGGCCAACCTGCCGGTGGCCCCCGACTTCGTCCAGGCCCAGACGGCCCAGCGCTGCAACGTCGGCCGGCTGGTGGGCGGCATCATCGGAGGCGGCCTGGGCTATGCCGCCTCCCGCCAGGACGGCCGCACCTGGGCCGTGCCGCTCGGCGCCCTGCTGGGTCAGCAGATGGGTTGCAGCATCGGCGCCCAGCGCGCTCCCCTGCCCTGGTGAGCCCCCGGCTCAGGAAGCGGTCCCGAAGGCCACCTGGCAGGCGGCATTGAGGAGCTCCGCTTCCTGGGCACTGGCCGGCTCCTGGCCGTTCAGCAGACCCTGCTGGCAGTCAGCGGAGAGCTGAAAGACGCTGCCGTCGGCACTGACATCAAAGGCCACCGTGGAGGTGCCGGTCGGCTGGATCGTGCCGAACAGCAGCTGGTACTCGGTGTTGGGCACCACGATCACCGTCTGGCTGCTGGCCACCGCGGCGTCGACGGCACTGTTGATGATCGAGGCCGTCGCCAGCGTGGCCACACCCCAGGTGGCGGCCCGGGCCCCCCACCATCCCCAGGACGGGGTGGCCCAGCCGCCGTACCAGCCATGGTTCCAGGGTCGGGCAACCCCCCAACCCGGACGGGCCCAGCCCGGTCTGACGCCGATGGCGTTGACATTGACGGCGCGGTTCCAGTTGCGGTTGACGTTGACGTTCCGCGTGAGATTGGCGTTGACGTTTCGATTGAGACTGGCGTTGCGGTTGATGGTTCCGGCCCCGCCAACCCTGTTCACACCCGCTGTGCCAACCCCTCCAGGACGGTTAAGGCCAGGGGTTCCAACACCACCAGGGCGGTTGAGACCTGCTGCTCCAACACCACCAGGTCGTCCGACGGGACCAGCCAGGGAGGGACGACCCATGCCGCCAGCGGCACCGCCACTCCAGCCACCGGCGGGTCGGGCCGCACCGCGGTTGAGACCACCGGCGCCACCGGATCCCTGGAAACCACTGTGGGCTCTGGCTGCACCGCCAGCGCGCGCCCCACCGGCGGCTCTGCCAGCGCCACCACCGGCTCTGCCAGCTCCAGCGGCCCTGCCACCACCACCGCGGCCACCCCCGCCACCACGGGCGATCAGCTGGGGGGTGACCGAAGCAGAGGCTGTTTCCAGGGCCAGGGCAGCCCCGACCGGGGAGGCGATCACACCGGCCATCAACAGAGCGATCCCAGGGAAAGTTTTCATTTCAGGAGCAGCGCGCAGGCGTCGTCGTAGCAGCTGGCGTCCACCCGACCGTCGGCGCCGAAATGCACCATCACCAGATCCCGGCCCTGGAGGCGGGTGTTGGAGCGGTCCTCCCTGACGCTGTTGAGGTAGTTCGGGTTGACCACGCACAGGTCCTTGCCGTTGAAGCAGACCGTGTTGGTGGAGAAGCGGGCCGAGGCGCCGCGCAGCGGGCTCCATTGCTTGGTGTCGTTCGCCCAGATCGCCATCGTCACCGGTTCAGCGGTGATGCGGACCGTTTCGGTGGCCTTGCCGATGCGGTGGCGGTAAAGAGTGGCCCCTCCCACGTCCACCGCTTCCACCGTGCAGGGCACGGGAGCCGCCCCCTGAAGCGCGCACTGGGTGGTGAGGGTGTAGAGCACCTGGGCCGCAGGAGCAGCCTGGGCCGCAGGAGCGGGCTGGGGGGCCAGCATGGCCGCGGCCGTCAGGCCGGCCAGGATCCCGCCACCGCGTACGGCCAGACGGTGACGACTGCCGCCAGCGTGGCGGCCACAGGGGCGAAGGCTGATCCAGCGCTGGGGCATGGGGAAAGGAATCAAAGGGGCTCCCGGAGGACCGGTGGCGTCAAATCCAGCGTGACCATCGAGACTCTCGATGACGCTGAGCATCTTGCAAAACGTTGTAATCAGCGGCGTTGGTCCGGATCACGGCGCCGCCTTGGCTGCGCGGGGCTCCAGGCGATGCGAACCCAGGCAGGGACGGGAAGATTAGGGTCCGTTGACCGTCTGGGCGAAGCATCGTGGGTCACTCCGAACCATGGGGGCTTCGCCCACGCCCCCGATGGGCGCGCGTCATCTTGCCCCTGCTGGCCGCTCTGCTGGCGGCCCAGCTGCTGGCTTCGCCCCACCTGGTCCGAGCGGGTGCCGCCCGGCCCGAGGCTTCTGCCGCTGCCCTGAAGAGTGCTCCGCAGCCGGCCTTCATCGAACTCGATGGCCGACGGGTGCTGGAGATCCGCGCCGGCGTCGGCGCCCAGACCCCGGCCCAGATGGCGCGGCGGGGCAGCCAGCGGCTGGCCGAGCTGGCCGCCAACTACTCGATCGAGCCCGCCCAGATCGTTGTGCAGGAGGACCCGCCCTACACCACCATCGGCCTGATGCAGGGCGGCGTGTTCGAGCCCAGGATCTCTGTTGACGACCGCAACGCGGCCCGCTTTCAGCTCAGCCGCCAGCAGCTGGCCCAGCGCTACCTGGAGCAGATCCGCGCGGCGATCGTGCGCTACCGCCAGACCCACCGGCGTTCGGACTGGCTGCGGGGCACCGCCCTGGCCCTGCTGGCCCTGGGCTTCTACATCCTCTGGCTGCGGGGCCAGATGGCCCTCAACCGACGCCTGGAGCGCTGGATCAACGACCCCGCCAACCGCCGGATCCGGGGCCTGCAGGTGGGGGGCAACCAGTGGCTCACCGCGGATCAGGAGCGCAGCCTGCTCGATCCCTTGCGCCGGATCGTGCACGGGGCCGTTCTGCTCCTGGTCAGTTACCTCTCCATCCCCCTGTTCCTGGGGCTGTTCCCCCCCACCCAGGGCCTCTCGGAAACCCTGCGGGGCCAGATCACCGGCCTGGTGGTGGGCGGCGCCCAGGCCTTTTCGAGGGCCATCCCCGACCTCATCTCCGTGGCGGTGATCCTGGCCCTCAGCGTGCTGCTGATGCGGGCCAGCAACGCCTGGTTCCGGGCGGTGGAGCTGGGCAACCTGCGTCTGAGCTGGTTCTATCCCGAATGGGCCCGGCCCACGGCCCGGCTGGTGGGGATCGGCATCCTGCTGCTCGGCGTCGTGCTGGCCTACCCCTATATCCCAGGGGCCAACAGCAAGGCCTTCCAGGGGGCCGGTCTGTTCGTGGGGGTGCTGGCGGCCCTGGGCTCGAGTGCCGTGGCCGCCAACCTGATCGGCGGGCTGATGCTCACCTACACCCGGGCCTACCAGGAAGGCGACCGGGTCAGCATCAACGGCACCGTCGGCATCGTTCACGACTCCGCCCTGTTGGTGACCCGCCTGCGCACACCCCGCAATGAGGTGGTGAGCATCCCCAACGCCACCGTGCTGGGGGCCTCGATCGTCAATTACAGCCTGGCCCGCCGGGAGATCGCTGAGCCGGTGGTCATCGCCACCACCGTCACCATCGGCTACGACGTGCCCTGGCGCCAGGTTCACAGGCTGATGCTGGAGGCGGCCGGCGCCACCGCAGGCATCAGCCGGGAGATGCCCCCGTTCGTGCTCCAGACCTCCCTGAACGACTTCCACATCAGCTGTGATCACCCCGTTCTCGACTCAGGGGGAGCCACCGATGAAGCCCATCGAGAAGAACGCCTTTCAGAAACTGAAGCTGCTCTCCCTGGCCGGCCTCACCTGCCTGGCCTGCCTGATCTGGTTCGCCCTGGTCCCCGCCTTTGCGCTGGAGGCCAACCGGCCCGCCGCTGGGGCGGTTGGCGGCGCGAGCCGGCCGAACATCATCGTGATCCTGGCCGATGACCTCGGCAATGCCGACCTCGGCTACCGGGGCAGCGACATCAAGACGCCGAACATCGACAAGCTGGCCCGGGAGGGCGTGCGGATGGAGTCCTTCCACGGCATGCCCGTCTGCACACCGTCCCGGGCCGCCCTGATGACGGGCCGCCACCCGATGCGCTACGGCCTCCAGACCCTGGTGATCTTCCCCAACCACACCTATGGCCTCCCCACCGACGAGCGCACCCTGCCCCAGGCGCTGAAGGAGGCGGGCTACCAGACCTCGATGGTGGGCAAGTGGCACCTGGGCCATGCCGACAAGAAATTCTGGCCGCAGAACCGGGGCTTCGATCATTTCTACGGCAACCTCGTCGGCGAGGTCGACTACTTCACCAAGATGCGCGGCGGCATCGTCGACTGGCAGCGCGACGGCAAGTTCATGCAGGAGACCACCTACTACCTGCCGCTGATCGGTGACGAGGCGGTGAAGCAGATCGAGCGGCAGGACAAGACCAAGCCCTTCTTCCTCTACTTCGCCTCCCTGGCGCCCCATGCCCCCTACCAGGCCCAGAAGGCCGATGAAGACCGCTACGCCGCCAGCATCAAGGACCCGACCCGCCGCACCTATGCCGCCATGGTCACCTCGGTGGACGACCAGGTGGGCCGCATCGTGGCCGCCCTCGATAAGCGGGGGATGCGCGAGAACACCCTGATCATCTTCTCCAGCGACAACGGTGGCCCCCGCAGTGCCGTGATCGCCAGCGGTGCCCATTCCCGCGAAGAGCGGGCCGAAAGCGGTGTGAAGGAGGGCTCCCTGCCGGCGAGCAACGGCAACCTGCGCGGCGGCAAGGGCAGCCTCTACGAAGGCGGTGTGCGCGTGCCGACGATCTTCAACTGGCCCGGCACCTTGAAGCCCGCCGTGATCAGTGAGCCGGTGCACATGGTGGATGTCATGCCAACCGCCCTGGCCCTGGCCGGCGCGGCGCCGAACCCCGCCAGCAAGCCCTTCGATGGCAAGAACCTCCTGCCGATGCTCACCGAGGGCAAGCCCTCGCCCCACGATGACCTCCTGATCAACGTCGAAGCCTTCCGCGGCGCCATCATCAAGGGCCAGTGGAAGCTGGTGAAGATCGCCCTGCTGCCGGGCAAGATCGAACTGTTCGACCTCAAGGCCGACCCCGGCGAGAAGAACAACGTCGCCGAGCAGAACCCCGAGGTGGTGCGCGATCTCGAGGCCCGCCTGCAGGCCTATGCCAAGCAGCAGAAGATGAGCGAGTGGTTGAAGGCCCAGCCCGACTACCTCGGCGCCCAGGGAGAGAAGACGATCCTCGACCCCGACTTCGACATCGATGACGGCGGACTGCCGCAGCAGAAGCCGGTGCTGCCCAAGCCATGAAGCCGCCATTCCGGTTCCTGGCGGTGGCGCTGGTGTGCCTGCTGCTGACCAGCGGCTTGATCTCAGGGGCCTGGGCCCGTCCAAGCGGATCAGCCGCGGCATCAGCCCAATCAACAGCCAGCCCAGCCGCCACCCCCAGCGACGGCTCGGTGCTGCCTTTCCCGCCGGTGTCCAGCGCCAGCATCGCCAGACCACGGCTGCAGGACTCGGTGCACAAGCGCCGCGCCCAGCCGCAGCACCTCAGAGCCGATGCTCCCAACGTGCTGATCGTCCTGCTGGATGACGTCGGCTTCGGCCAGGCCTCCACATTCGGCGGCGAGATCAACACGCCCACCCTCAGCAAACTGGCGGACCAGGGCCTGAGCTACAACACCTTTCACACCACCGCCATCTGCTCCCCCACCCGGGCGGCCTTGCTCACCGGACGCAATCACCAGCGGGTGGGCAACGGCACGATCGCCGAACGCGCCGTCGACTGGGATGGCTACACCGGCGTGATTCCGAAAACCTCGGCCACCATCGCCGAAGTGCTGCACCACTACGGCTACAAGACGGCGGCCTTCGGCAAGTGGCACAACACACCGGCGGATCAGACCACCGCCATGGGGCCGTTCGATCGCTGGCCGACGGGCCACGGCTTCGATTACTTCTACGGTTTCCTCGCCGGTGAAACCTCCCAGTGGGAGCCCCGCCTGGTGGAGAACACCACCGCCATTGAGCCTCCCCACGACAAGAATTACCACCTCAGCGAGGACATGGCCCAGCGCAGCATCGACTGGCTGCGTAAGCACCGGGCCTTCTCACCCGATAAGCCCTTCTTCCTCTACTGGGCGCCTGGGGCCGCCCACGGCCCCCACCAGGTGGGCAAGGAGTGGTCCGAGAAGTACAAGGGCAAGTTCGATACCGGCTGGGATGCCTACCGCGAGCGGGTGTTTGCGCGGCAGAAACAACTCGGCTGGATTCCCGCCAACACCAAACTGACGCCCCGCACCGCCACCATGCCCGCCTGGGACAGCATTCCAGCGGCCCAGCGCCCGTTCCAGCTGCGGCTGATGGAGATCTACGCCGGCTTCGTCGAGCACGTGGATGCCCAGGTGGGGAAGGTGATCGATGAGCTCGAGCGCCTGGGGGTGCGGGACAACACGATCGTGATCTACATCTTCGGCGATAACGGCGCCAGCGCCGAAGGCCAGAACGGCACGATCAGCGAGTTGCTGGCCCAGAACGGCATCCCCAACACCGTCGAGCAGCAGATCGCGGCCTTGGAGAAGATGGGCGGCCTCGATCTGTTAGGCGGTCCCAAGACCGACAGCATGTACCACGCCGGCTGGGCCTGGGCCGGCAACACGCCATTCCAATACACAAAATTGATCGCCTCCCATTTCGGCGGTACCCGCAATCCGATGGTGATCTCCTGGCCCAAAGGGATCAAGCCCGACAGGACACCCCGGGCCCAGTTTCACCATGTCAATGACATTGCGCCGACGATCTATGAACTCATCGGCATCAAGCCGCCCACAATGGTGGATGGATTCCAGCAGGATCCGATCGATGGGGTGAGCCTGGCTTACACGTTCGCCAACGCCAAGGCGCCCACGCGCAAGAAGGTTCAGTACTTCGACAACAACGGCAGTCGTGCCATCTTCCGGGACGGTTGGCTTGCTGCCACCTTCGGCCCTTTGGTCCCCTGGCTGCCCGGCGCGCCAGGCCTGGCCTCCTGGGATTCGGCCAAGGACAAATGGGAGCTTTACAACCTCAACGCTGACTTCTCCGAAGCCGACGATCTCGCTGCACGCGAACCGCAGCGGCTGGCTCAGCTTCAGAAAGCGTTTGATCAGCAGGCCGTGGCCAACAAGGTCTATCCCCTGGGCGCCGGCATCTGGCTGCGTCTGCACCCCGAAGACCGGATCAAGTCGCCCTACAGGAGGTGGGAGTTTGATGCCACCACCACGCGCATGCCGGAGTTCACGGCCCCTGGTCTGGGCCGTGAAAGCAACACGGTTAGCATCGATGCGGATCTCAAGGACAACGGCTCTGGTGTGTTGTACGCCCTGGGGGGATCGGGAGGCGGCCTCAGCCTCTACCTGGACAAGGGACAGCTGGTCTACGAGTACAACATGATGATCATCGAGCGTTACACCGCCCGCTCGAAGAACAGGATCCCCGCCGGCAGGCACCGCATCGTGGTCACGACCACCCTCGCCAGTGCCCAGCCGCTCTCACCGGCCGAGGTGGTGTTGAACGTGGATGGCCAGGAGGTGGCGCGCACCACGGTGAAGCGCACCGTTCCAGCTGCCTTCTCCGCCAGCGAAACCTTTGATGTGGGAGTGGATCTTGGCTCGACGGTGTCCCTCGATTACTCCGAGCGCCGGCCCTTCCGCTTCGACGGCACGATCCACAGCGTTGACGTGAAGATGAACTGAATCAGCATGAACTCAACACCTGCCTCCCGGATTTCCAAGCGCTGCTCCGTTGCGATACGCACCGCCTCCTTCGCGGTCTGCGGGCTGGCCCTGGCCCTGGGCTGCGGCCGGCCCGCGCAGGCCCAGGCCTACGGTCCTCGTCAGTTCTGGCTGGCTCCTGCGGGCACGAACGTGTTCACGGTTTCGGGGATGTACAGCAGCTCCAACACCGTCGTCGACACCAGCATCATCTTTCCCAATCTCAGCGTCGACACCTATGTCGTGGTGCCGAGCTATGCCCGTTTCATCGGGATCGGCAATCGGCTCTCCCAGGTGTCGGTGGCGGTTCCCTATGCCTGGGCCAACGTCAGCCTTTCCACCGCCAATCGTGGGGTGGCGCCCAGCAAGCAAGGCCTGGCTGACAGCTACGCCCACTTCACCGTGGGCCTTGTGAACACCCCCGCCTTGGCTCCGGCGGAGTTCGGGGCCTACATGCAAAAGCAGAATCCGCCTGTGGTGGTCTATGGCCTGGTGGCGATGATGCCCCCCACCGGCAGCTACCAGAACGACCGTCTGGTGAACATCGGCACCAACCGCTGGACCTTCCGTGCCGGCCTCCCCACCACGGTGCGGCTCAGCCCCAACTGGGCACCGGGGAGGACCACCACCTTCGAGATCCTGCCCAGCGTGGATCTCTACACCCCCAACAACGACCCCGCCTTCCCCGAGTTCTCGATCCGGGGGCGGCAGGTGGGCAACAGGCTCGCCAACCAATTCGCCCCCAACCAGACCACCCAGGCCCCCATGGGCACCTTGGAGATGCACCTCACCCACGACCTCAACAAGCAACTGTGGGTGTCGCTGGATTCCTACTCCAGGCTGGGCGGTCAAACCTTCAGCGACGGCCAGGCCGGCGAGAATCAACAGGCCTGGACGGCCCTGGGCGCCACCATCGGCGGCAGCCCCTGGTCAAAGGCCAGGCTCTCCCTCACCGGTGGTGCCGTGCTGGCGGGCAACGACAACAGTCCCGATGGCTGGCAACTGCGGCTGCAGTTTCAGCAGTCCTTCTGAACGCCGGGGGGAGCCACACCCTCGTCAGAGCAGGGCATGGCCAATCTTGAGCAACAGCTGGCGCAACGGGATCTGTGTGCTGATGCCGATCAGCGCTGGGATCAGCAGGGGCACCAGGATCTTGAGCAGTGCCGGCAGACTGACAGGGGTAGGACGGGTAGCGCGGACAGCGTCGTAGATCGCGGCCGTGTCGGCAATCGGGCCCAGCTCAGGGGCCTCCAGGATGTCTGCGTCCGCCAGCCGCTCTCCCAGGATCCAGCGCTGTCGCACCAGGCGGCCATGGACACCCACCAGGGCGCCATAGTCCCGCAGGGACTGGCGCCTGAACGCGATCAGCCGGGGGGCAAAGGCCAGCAGCGGTGCCACCATCACCAGGGTGGTGCCGGCGATGAAGGCCAGGAAGGGCAGGTGCAACGCCCGCAGAGTCTGCGCGTGGTGGTGCAGTTCATGGGTCCAGCTCGCCATGATCACCGCCGACATCGCCAGGGCCCAGAGCGAGAACGCTTCGGGCAGCACCTCCAGAAATCCCAGCCCGCAGACTCGGTCGGGATGGGTGGGCACCAGCGAGAGATCCAGGCGGGCGATGCGCCAGCAGAGCAGGCCCACCAGCAGCAGGCGCCAGCCCCAGCCCAGCAGCAGGGCGATGTAGATCGGCCGAGCCACATAGAGGAACCAGGCCCCGCCGAAGCCGAGTCGTCCCCCGCCCTCCGCGGCCCAGTTGAGGCCATCGAGGCTGGTGGGGGAGGTCAGGGTGATGGCCGCCACCACCCCAAGCACCAGCACCCAGGGGAGGGAATGGTCCCGCAGGCGAGCCATGCTCTTGAGGATCGAACGGAACCGATCCAGCTGGCCCTCCACCACCAGTCCACTGCAGGCGAACTGGAACACCGTGCGCTCCACCACCCGGCGAGCCACCCCCTCCCCCAGGATCAGCAGGGGAATCGCCACCAGGCAGGTGACGGAGATGCCGTAGTGCGCCAGCAGGGGTTCTGGCACTGAGATTCCGAGCAATCGGTTGTGGAACCAGGCCCAGATCACAATCGGCAGCCAGGTGAACAGTGCCACCCCGATCGCCCGCTGCACCAGCCCCTGGCTCTGCCGCGGATTCAGACCGAGGCTGCGAAGCCAGCGATAGGGGGCATCCTCCACCACAGGAGAAAAGCTGAATTCGAATGGAGTGATTCGATCGATACGGGCGCGCTCCTGTGCGTTCGGATCAGTCACAACGGCACGATGCGTCCTGAAGATCCAACACAGCCGTTGGAAGGGGCGTAGGGAGCGAGCGACCCTGCCTGGAGGTCAAGCGACGCCCTTGAACACGAGCCTGTTGGGGGCAGGCTGCTACGGCGAGGGGACAGGCCGCTCAAGCCGCCCCCTGCAGGCCTTTCTGCCAGCGCAGGAAGGGAATCGACAGAAGCACGGTGACCAGCAGGTAGGCCAGCACGGCCAGCTTCAGGCCGGGCATCCCGGCGCCGTAGGTGGTGGCGAAGAGCAGCGCCAGGCCAGGGTTCCGCATCGAGGTGACCAGGGCCACGGTGATGCGCTCGCGAGGCTCCCGGCCAGCCATGAGGGAGCCGATGGCCAGGGCCGCGGCCACCATCACCGCCATGAAGCCCAGGGCCAGCCAGTTGGAGGCCACGAACGGCACCAGCAAAGGGCCGGCCTTGATCAGCACGAGCACGATCAGCAGCAGAAGCAGGCCGTTGGCGAGCTTGTCGAGCGGCCCCTCCAGCCACGCCACCCAATTGGGCTTCCAGCGACGCAGCAGCAGGCCGGCCAGCAGCGGCAGCACCTGGGCCTTGCCCACCTGCAGGGCCACTTCCCGGGGGGCGATGTCCCAGCCGTCGATGCCGAACGAGGCCCGGAACAGATCAGCGAGCAGGGGTATCGAAACGATCGCGGCCACGGCCGCGCAGGCCTGCAGCAGCGCCACCAGCTGGCGGTCGCCCCCCGTCTTGCCGACCTTGCGCAGGGTGAGCGGGGCGCTCGGGCAGGCCGCCATCAAGGCAATGCCGAAGCGGGCCGCTGGAGAGAGGGCGAAGCTCAGGGGCAGCTTCATCAGCACCAGCGCCACCAGGGGCACCAGCACACAGGAGCCGATCAGCACGCGGATCACCAGGGCGGGCCTGTGGCGCAACTGCGCGATCGCATCGAGCTGCAACCCCAGGCCGAGGGCGAACATGATCGTGAACAGGGTGAGGCTGACGAGTGCGGCAGAGGCCTGGGCCATGGAGATCAGTGGAAGGGAAGGGAGGAGTTGCGAAGGCTCAGAGCGCCAGTTCGCCGTAGGGCAGCATCTCCAGGGCAATGGCGCCGACCGGTGTGAGGCTCAAGGCCGAAGCGGTGGGGATCGAGCGCTGCTCGCGGTACACGAAGGTATCGCTGATGAGGCGGCGCAGATCCCACCGGTTCTGCACGGTGGCCATCGACACCAGCCGCACCCCCAGGCCCGCATCGCCCACCGCGCTGTCCTGCCTTTTCCGGGCAGCGACGATCTGTTCGAGGCCGAATTCGTCAGTGATCACCGACAGGCAGCTGCGGATCCAGGTCATCAACGTGCGCTCGGCTGTCGCCGGGTTGGGCTACGTGGCCCGTTCGTGGCGTCGGCAGGATCGATGTTCATGGCAGATGGGGGCAGGGCCACCTGAAGCCGGCGGCGGCACAGGCGCGCCTCCATGGTTTCACCAATGCCCCCTATCCCCTGCCTCGCTAGCGTTACTTAACCCCTGGCGCCCCAAGGATGGCCGTACTTAACCGCTGCGCGATCGCGGTGGCGCCGCGGCAGCCGATGGTGGACTGGACCCGGCCCTTCTGGACCCGCGAGGACATGGAGGGCCTGGGGGACGACCACAGCCTCTATCTGATCCCCACCTACGACAGCGAGATAGAAGCCCAGGACCGGCTGCTGGACAACTACGGCCAGATCTTCGCCGCCGAGCTGGAACTCTGGTGCCGCGACCGCAGCCGCTGGCCCCAGCCCCGCAGCCTCGAACTCTTCGAGGCCTGGTTCTCCGTCCGCTTCTTCCCCCTCGTCGAGGACCTGGACAGCGAGCCACTGCACACCTACGTGATCGATGACGACCTGCAGGACGCCCTGCGTGAGGCCCTGGGCTGATCCATGTTCTTCCGCATCCACCACCGGCTCAGCTACAGCTACGACCGGCCCGTTTTCCTGGAGCCCATGACCCTGCGGCTGACCCCCCGTCAGGACGGCAGCCAGAGGATCCTGGAGCACCATCTGCGACTGGTGGATCCCGCCGCTGGCCTCACGCGTGTGCTGGAGCCGGATGGCACCGACGCCATGGTGGCCTGGTTCCAGCAGGAGCGGGACCAGCTGACGATCGAAGTGGACATGCTGCTGGAGACCCTGCGCAGCAATCCCTATGACTGGATCATTACCCACAAGGAGGCCCAACACCTGCCGGTGGACTACCCGGAGGCGGAGGCCTGCTCCCTGGCGGGCTGCCGGCATGGCCAGATCGATCCGGCCGTCCGTGCCTGGGCCCAGACCATCGCCGACAAGGTCGAGGGATCGGCCACCGCGTTCCTCGGCGCCCTTGCCGATGAGATCCACCACGGCTTCCACCATGTGGGCCGGCTGGAGGGGGAACCCACCTCGGCGGCGGAGACCCTGGCGACGCTGACTGGAGCCTGCCGGGACACGGCCGTGCTGTACATCGCGGCCTGCCGCAGCCAGGGCCTGGCGGCGCGCTTCGTCAGCGGCTACTCGATGCACCATCCCCCTGAGGTGAGCGAGCATGAGCTGCACGCCTGGGCGGAGGTGTATCTGCCAGGGGGGGGCTGGAGGGGCTTCGATCCCAGCCTGGGGCTGGCGGTGGCCGATGGCCATGTGGTGCTGGCCGCTGCACCGGATCACCATCTGGCGGCGCCGGTCAGCGGCAGCTACCGGGGGACCGGGGTGGGCTCCAGCCTGGCCTACCTGATCCGCCTGCAGGCCTCCTCCAGCCGCGAGGAACTGGAGGGAACGGCTCAGCCGATGGTCCCGAGCTGAAGCCAGCAACCGGCCGGGGCCAGCTTCTCGACGATCACCGGTGTCTGGTGCGTCAGCGCCAGATTCTGGGCATAGCGTTCCGCCTCGTCCCGGTGGTCGAAGAGGGGGCCGAACACCTCGTTGGGAACGGTGGTCTCGTTCTGGTCGGCGGGTCGGACCCGGTAGCGGCCACGAGGGCTGGGTTCACTCATGCCCCCAATCTGCTCCCCAGCCTTCGCAGGTCGCTCCAGCAGCAGAGTGTCTTCCAATCCGTGGCCGACTCCCCACAAGGCCCAGGACAGCGGAACCGCGATCGACCATGAAAAAACCGCCCCGGAAGAACCGGGACGGCCAGAGAGACAACAGGGGGTCTGGGAAGACCCGGTGACTCAGTAGCGGCTGCGGCCGCCGCCGCCACCGCCGTAGCCGCCACCACCACCGCCGTAGCCGCCGCCGCCGCCACCGGAGCGACCACCGCCGCCACCGCCACCGGTGCGGGGCTCAGCCTTGTTGACGCGGATGCTGCGTCCCATCCACTCGACATCCTGCAGATCGTCGATCGCCTTGGTTTCGTCGGCGTCGTTGGTCATCTCAACGAAGGCAAAGCCCCTCTTGCGGCCGGTGTCGCGGTCAAGGGGAAGGGTGCACTGGCGCAGTTCGCCGTACTGGGCAAACAGATTTTTGACGTCTTCCACTTCGGCGTCGAAGGAAAGATTTCCGATGTAAATGGTCATGAACCTGAAAAAAAACTATGAATCGATCCGTCGACAGCCCTTTTAGAAAGTGATGAGCTCGCTGGAGAGAAATCTTGGAATCTTCCCTACCTTACAGCCCCTGAGGCCCCAAAACCCCCAGCCAGAGGGGGGTGGGATGACCGGCCGGCCGCCTGCCGCAACCACGCTGCCCATCTGCAGCGTCCTCTCCCCGCGCAGCACCCGAGCGAACCAGGACCACGCCCCCCTGGGAAGCCAATTCCTTCAGAAAACCCCGGCCGAGGGCCGGGGGGAATCTGCCCTGAGCCGTCTGGCCCTGGTGAGACTGACGGGGCCCGCGGCTCCATCGGCAGCCAGCTCGCTCAGCATCCATGCACGGAGCCATGCGGACGCTCGCTGGCCGTCACATCCGGGACATGGCCGCGATCTTGTTGAGCTTGTCCCTATCCAGTCCGGCAAGTTCATCCACCTGGAGCAACCCGTCTTTCACCAGGCTGGCGAAGACGAACAAGAGTCCTGCGAGGCGGAAATCGAAGCGACCTTCTATTTCGTGGCGTTGAATGCTTAGGAAATCATGAAGCTTCCAGCATTCCTCAACCGAGTCCATGCGGCTGGCGTGGGCCTGGGCGGCCCGGATGATGCCGAGCACCGCTCGGGAGTGGGCCTTGTCAAAGGCGCGCCGCGCCACGTCCTGTTCCTGCTCCGTCCATTCCAACACCGCTGTCACCATTGGACCCAACATCTGTTTTTTGACCTTAACGCGCAAGCCCGAGCCGCCGCGAGCCGTTCCCCTGCCCGTGATCAAGAGAAACGCGCCGCCTCAAGTCCGGCAGCCGGAACCAGGGCACCGCCGGGTAGGCATGGTGCTCCCAGTGGTAGCCGAAGTGGTAACAAGCCAGCAGGGAGAGGAGGTGGGAGTACCCCAGACTTCGAACCGCGTGGCTGTCGGCAGGAAGACATCCTTGGCTGCGGTGGGGAAGATAGGTGCCGAAAAGGAACAGCTGAAACGAGCTCAGTACCAACGGCAGCACCCAGAACGCGACCACATTGATCGCCCGTTGGGGGTCCAGCTCCAGCAGCAGTACCGCTGCGGTGATCCAGGTGATCAGCAGCAGGGCCAACTGCCTCCAGGAGAGATAGTTACCCATGAAACGCGTATACCAACGCAGGGCACCATCGCCACTGGCGAAACGGAAATCGGGATCCCGGAAACTGCCAGGCGAGCGGTGATGACGCAGATGCTGGCGACGACAGCGGCCAAAGGGCAAGCCGGCGTAAAGCACCAGGGCCAGGCGGCCCAGTCCATCGTTGAGGGCAGGGCGCCCGGGCACCAGGGTGCGGTGCATGGCGTCATGGCCCAGGATGAACAGGCCGGTCTGGAGGAACGTCCGTCCGGCGACAGCCAGCAGGCTGGCCGGCGCAGGCCACTGGGCCGGATGGGCCAGCAGCAAAGCGACGAGGCTGGCCAACCAGCCCCAGAAGATCACCATCCCAAGCCAAAAACCCCTGCCAAGGAGGGCAGGGGAAATTGAGAGGACCTTCGCCTCGTCCGACATCGGGCCAGGCTGGAGGGGGGAGCCCGTCAGCGTGCGAATTTGAGCAACTCGGCCGGGGACGCCAGCAGGTCGATCGCCACGAAATAAATCCGGTTCTCGGGATCCAGCAGGAAGCGCCAGGCCACGTTCATGCCGACGCCAGCGCCGAACCAGGGGGTCTGGACCTTTCCGGTGACCTTGATCTGGGTGAAGCCACCATCGGAGGGCTCACTCACGCCACTTTCGGGGAGGAGCTTAAGGTTCTGGCAGTCTTCGCGGAAGAAGCGCAGCACGGCGTCGGTGCCGACGATCGGACGCTGGAAGGGGGGCTGCAGGGCGCCGTCGGGAAGGAACAGCTTGATCAGCTGGTCGAAATCGTTGGCGTTGAGCAGATCCATGTAGGACAGGATCGTGGCGTTGTCGATTCCCGCGATCGACACCTTGGTGCGTTGCTCGGGGGCCGTGGGCAGCACGATCGGCTCGGCGATGCGCTCGGCCCCGTCCACCTTGCTGGGGTCGAAGCCCATGTCGACGACGAAGTTGCGCAGCACCGTGATCTGCTGGCCGGCATCGATGCCCTTCAGCGAGGAGAGCACCGAAGCGGCGTTGGCGGAGAGCTGATAACCCTCGGGGATCGGGGCGACGAGGCCTTCCTCCATCCACTCGCCCAGGCGGTACCAGAACCCCAGCTTGATGTTGACCGACCAGATGGCATAGGTGCGGCAGATGTCGGTGTCGGCCCTGTTGGCCAGATCCACCATCGCCTGGCTCTGCTCGGCAAAGGTCATGGCCTTGATCCGGTTGAGCACCGGCTCGGCGAACTGCATGCGGGCCGCCCCGGGCGCGGCGATGGTGATCGTCTTGCCCATCTCGAGGTAGGCGAACCAGATCAGGGCCAGCTGGTCCTCGGCGCTCAGCAGGGCGAACCGAGCGGTGAGGGCGGGCACCACATCGGCGGAAAGGGTGTCCGGAAAAATCTGGGAGGCCTTGTCGAGCGTGAACATGACAGGAAAGTTCCGGAGGTCAAGAAATCTTTACAAATCCTAATGCATGGTCGCGCCGAGACTGGCGATGCAACCACCTGAAATCAAGCAAAGCACGATTCCGTCTCCGTCATCACAGCGGGCAACAGGCGGATACCCCATCCAGGGATTCGGCAAAGTCCCTGGGGACGAACGCCCCCAGGGACCCCCGATCACTGCGCGGCAGTGCTCAGCATCGCGGCAGCGGTCCACAGCACCAGGCCCGTGATCGCAAAGCCCCCGGCCGTGACCAATCCCTGCCAGATCTGGCGCGCCAGGGGAGAGGGCTGCTCGCCGAGCCAGGCGGCGCGGGGGGTACCTGGCGACCAGGGGCTGGTGCCACGGGGCGCCCTGGCGGCGATCACATCGCGCCAGCGGCCGTCATAACGGGGAGCCTGCTGGTTGAAGGGGCGCTCGCCCTGCGCCCGACCCGGCAACACCCGGGAGCGCTGGTAGGGCACCGTGTCGTAACCGAAGGAATCGAGATACTCGGCCGAGTCGAGCAGGGCATCCACCAGGGTGACGAGCCCATGCTGGGCAATCAGGATCGAATACCTGATGCGTTCCTGTTCGCCATAGACGGGGCGGCCCAGAACCCTGCCGACCAGTTGCTCCACCAGCCGATAGTTGCTGTTGCAGTCATAGAAACCCTCACGGAATCGCCTGGAAAGCAACAAACCGCGGATGAAATCCCTCATGGTGATCTGTCCGCTGCGGAGCTGGGATTCCAGCACCGCTTCGCGATCCACCTTGAAGGCATGAAAGAAGATCTGGCGGTAGGCCTGCTCGATCTGAACATCAAGAGCGAGGCGATCCCCGGCGGTCTTTCCGGTCTCCAGGGTGGCGACGGCCTGGCGGGGAGATTCCTCACTGGCGATCGCGAAACTCGGCACCCTGGCGTTGAGGCTCAAGGGTCGGGCGGCGAGCAGGGGAAGGGCCATGAAGGGCATCAGGGAGAACGACTCGGAAAGATACCGAAGATCAAAAGTGGCCTAGGGCCTGCGACCGGATCCCTCACACAGCTTTACTTTTCTGGCCGACCACGGGTGGGTCCTGCGGGGCCCGTGCCAGCGGTGGATCAGGAAGCACCGAGGGGTCACAGTCCATTCTGAGAACCCGCTCCAGGGTCTGGTTGCGGTAATTGCGCAGGCAATACTTACAACCGCCGGTGGTCTGGAGATGGCGCTCAGGCGTGATCACCACCTCCCGGACGGGATGCTCAACGCAACGAATCTTGATCGGAGTGCGATAACTTTTATAGATCATCTGGGAATAGTCGTATCTGGTGCCGAATCGGGAAATGGCTCGCTCCAGAAACGTGGCTTCATCAATCCGTAAACCCATGGTTCAGTCCGCAGGAATCGATTCATAAGGCCCAACGGAACGTCGGTCCTGGTCCCACCTCCCAGGGAGGGGGGACCGAAGGGGCTCCGAAGGGCAGGGGTGCTTCAGCCGACAGGCATCGGAACCGCTCGACGGGTTCGAGGGTCCCAGAACTGCCGGGATTCTGCACCCTGCGCCACACCGGCAGACCCGGCGCATGATTTCTCCACACTTCAACGCCGCCGCCGGCCGCTTCGGCGCCCCCCCTGAAGCTCCGGACCTCAGGGGGGGGCGCTCTGGGAGGGGGCCAACTCCTCTGTGATGACGCGGAACCCGGTGAGCTGGTGATCGCCGAAGGAGCGCAGGAAGGGCACATCCGCCGCATCCCGGCCCCGGGCGATCAGCACCCGGCCGATCCGCGGGGTGTTGTGGCGGGCATCAAAGACGTGCCAGCGATCCTCGAGGAAGGCCTCGAACCAGGCGGAGTAGTCGATCGGATCTGGCAGGGGCGTGGTGCCGGTGTAGCCCAGGTAGCCGGTGCAGTAACGCGCCGGGATGTTGAGGCAACGGCAGAGGCTGATGGCCAGGTGGGCGAAATCCCGGCAGACGCCGCGCCCCTCCCGCAGGGCGTCGTGGGCTGTCTTGTCGCTGCGGGCGGCGCCGTAGTCGAAACGGAGCTGCTCATGCACCCAGTCGCAGATGGCCTGCACCCGCGACCAGCCCGGCCGGACACCGCCGAAGCGGCCCCAGGCCACCTGGGCCAGGCGATCGGTGTCGCAGTAGCGGCTGGGGTTGAGGTAGGGGTAGGTGACGATCGGCAGCGCCCCCACCGGACACTCGCCCACATCCGCGGCCACCGGATCGGGATGGCCGCCATCGGCCATCACCACCTCGAATCCCAGCGTCGTGCTGCCGGAGGAGGCCATGAAACGGCAGGCCCGGTTGCCGTCGGCGTCGGTGAGCACCTCGGCGATGCGATCCGGGCTCAGCCACAACCGCTCCGGGCCGCGCCGATCCTCCAGGCGGCTGCCATGGGGATGGACCAGGGCCAGCACCGGTGTCGGGGCCCAGCAGGAGAGGGTCAGTTCGCAACCAAGCCGGATCAGCATGGAGAAGGCATGGGAAACGGCGCTACCCCCAATGGTTGATTGTGGCCCCGACGGGGGATCCATGGCGGACCGGGCAAGGACACGCTAGTACGGGTGTACTGCACCGATGGTCATGTCCTCCACGCCGTCAACCCCCCTGAGCCTCACCTCCTGGTCCTACCTGGGTCCGGAGCAGCTGCTGCCCAGCCGCAGCCGTCAGGTCTGCCTCACCTGCCACTGGTTCCGCCACCACGCCGACGCCGACAGTCTCCCCCTGCTCAGCTGCCAGTGGCACCAGGCCCTGATCTGCCACGGTGACCACCTCACCCAGCGCTGCCCCTGCTGGATCGAGCCACGGCATGTCGGCGGAGGCTGGTGCCCGGAAGCCGCCTGACGCCCTCCGGCAAGCAAGGCCCCCATAGGGTGGGTTTCGCCTCCAAGCCCGTCCGCATGGCCATCGTCCGCGCGCAGGGCCTCGGCAAGACCTACCGGGTGGCCGACAAGCAACCCGGACTGGCCGGCACCCTGCGTCACTTCGTGAACCGCCGCGAGCGCATGATCGCGGCCGTGCAGGACGTGAGCTTCTCGATTGAGCCGGGGGAGTTCGTCGGCTTCCTGGGGGCCAACGGCGCCGGCAAAACCACCACCCTCAAGATGCTCACGGGGTTGATCCACCCCACCAGCGGCACGGTGGAGGTGGCCGGCTGCCAGCCCCACCGCCGCCAGGCCGACTTCCTCGGCCAGATCACCCTGGTGATGGGCCAGAAGCAGCAGCTGATCTGGGATCTGCCGCCGCTGGATTCCCTGCGGGTCAACGCCGCCGTCTACGGCATCCCCCCGGCGGAGAGCCGGCGCCGCATCGCCGAGCTGGCGGAGATGCTCGAACTGGGGGACGAACTGCGCCGGCCGGTGCGCAAGCTCTCCCTCGGCCAGCGGATGAAGGCGGAACTGCTCGCGGCCCTGCTGCACCGGCCGGCGGTGCTGTTTCTCGACGAACCCACCCTGGGGCTGGATGTGAACGCCCAGGCCAGGGTGCGCAGCTTCCTGGCCGACTACAACCGCCGCTTCGGGGCCACCGTGCTGCTCACCAGCCATTACATGGCTGACATCACCGCCCTCTGCCCCCGGGTGCTGCTGATCCACGAGGGGCGCCTCTTCTACGACGGCAGCCTCGAGACCCTTACCCAGCGGCTGGCGCCCTGCCGGGAGGTGCGCCTGGAGCTGCATGCGCCCATGGGGATCGAGGTCTTCGCCAGCTACGGCGAGGTGGAGGCCATCGAGGGACGGGAAGTGCGGCTGCTGATCCCGCGGGAGCGGCTCACTGAACAGGTGGGACGCCTGCTGGCCGACCTGGCGGTGGTCGACCTGTCGGTGTCCGACCCACCGATCGAGGACATCATCGGCCGTCTGTTCCATGAGGGGGCCGTGGCATGAGGGGGGCCCTGTCATGAGGGGGCCCCTGCGCCAGCGGCTGGCCCACGCCCGCCGCATCGCCGCCGTGCTGCTCTCCAGCCAGTACGCCTACATGCTCGAGTACCGGGCCGAGATCGTGCTCTGGGCCCTCTCGGGGGTGCTGCCCTTCATCATGCTGGGCCTCTGGAGCGCCGTGGATGCCGGGGGCGGGCTGGGGATGAGCTCCCTGCAGCTGGCCCGCTACTTCCTGGCGGCGTTCGTGGTGCGGCAATTCACGATCGTGTGGGTGATGTACACCTTCGAGGAGGACAACCTCAACGGCCGGCTGTCGCCCTACCTGCTCCAGCCCCTGCCCCTGGTGTGGCGCTACGTGGCCGCCCACCTGTCGGAGCAGGCCACCCGGCTGCCGTTCGTGGCGATGCTGGTGGGGCTGTTCTTTCTCCTCTATCCCTCCGCCTTCTGGTGGCCCTCTCTGTCGTCGCTGCTGCTGGGCATGCTGGCCACCCTGGCCGCCTTCGCCCTGCGCTTCCTGATGCAGTTCACCCTGACGATGGTGTGCTTCTGGAGCGAGAAGGCCAGCGCCCTGGAACGGCTCCTCTACCTCCCCTATCTCTATCTCTCCGGGCTGGTGGCCCCCCTGGCTCTCTATCCCGAGGGCGTGCGCACCTTCGCCTTCTGGACCCCCTTCCCCTACATGGTCGATGTGCCCGCCAGGATCCTGGCCGGTGAGACGGTGCCGGTGCTCCAGAGCTTCGCGGCCATGGCGGCCTGGGCCGCCCTGCTGCTGCCGATCAACCTGCTGCTGTGGCGGCGGGGGCTGCGCCACTATTCGGCCATGGGGGCCTGATGGGCAGGTACCTCTCCACCCTGCGCATCTTCTGGATCGCCTCCCTGACGGCGGAACTGGAATACCATGCGAACTTCCTGATTGAGCTGGTCGCCACGGCCGGCAATCTCGTCGGCAACATCTTCGTGCTGTCGCTCTTCTACGGGCGCGGCCAGTCGCTGGGGGGCTGGAGCTGGGAGGGGGCCCTGGTGGTGCTGGGGGTCTACACCCTGCTGGAGGGGGTCACCAGCACGCTGCTGCAACCCAACCTCAGCACGATCGTGGCCCACGTGCGCACCGGCAGCCTCGATTTCGTCCTGCTCAAGCCGATCGACAGCCAGTTCTGGCTGTCGGCCCGCACCTTCTCCCCCTGGGGTCTGCCCGGCATCGCCCTGGGGGCCGGCCTGATCGGCTACGCCGCCTGGAAAGCCGGTGCCAGCCCGGCGCCCCTCACCCTCCTGGCGGCGGCCCTGATGCTGGTCGCCAGCCTGCTGATCCTCTACAGCCTCTGGTTCGTGCTGGCGGCCAGCAGCATCTGGTTCGTGAAGATCTGGAACGCCACCGAGGTGCTGCGCAGCGTGCTGGTGGCGGGCCGGTTTCCGGTGAGTGCCTTCCCGGCGGGGTTGCGCGCCTTCTTCACCTTTGTTGTGCCGGTGGCCTTCCTCACCACGGTGCCCGCCGAGGCGATCCTGGGGCGGGCCTCCGGACCCTGGTTGCTGGCCGGGGGGGCCGTGGCCGCCGGCTCGGTGGTGGTGAGCCGCTGGTTCTGGCAGTTCGCCCTGCGCTTCTACACCTCCGCCTCCAGCTGAATGGAGCCCCTTGCCCCCCTGCCCCTGGCGGCGCTGCCGGATCTGCCCCCGGTGGCCCTGGCGGTGGTGGGCCATGTGGAGATGGTGAGCTTCGTTGGCGTGGCGCACCTGCCGGCGGCTGGAGAGATCCTCCACGCCGACGATTTCTGTGAGCTTCCCGCCGGAGGCGGTGCCGTGGTGGCGGTGCAGATGGCCCGCCTCACGGGGCAGCGAATTCCGTTCTTCACCGCCCTCGGCATCGACGCCATCGGGCGCCGTGCCGCGGATGAACTTGAGGCGCTGGGGCTTGAGCTGCACATCGCCTGGCGAGAATCCCCGACCCGGCGGGGGATCACCTTCATCGATGCCGGTGGCGAGCGCACGATCACGGTGATCGGCGAGCGGCTGATGCCCACCGGCGCCGATGGGCTGCCGTGGCAGCGGCTGGCCGGGGCCGATGGCGTGTTCGTCACCGCCACCGATGCGGCTGGCCTGGGGCTGGCGCGGCGGGCCCGGGTGCTGGCCGCCACCCCGCGGGTGCGCCTGCCCAACCTGAACGCAGCTGGCGTGAGCCTCGATGCCCTGATCGGCAGCGCCGCCGACCCCGGCGAGGCCTACCGGCCGGGTGATCTGGAGCCGGCGCCATCGCTCTACATCGGCACCGAGGCCGAGCGGGGCGGGGTGCTCGTTCCCGGCGGCCGCTATGCCGCCGTGCCGCGCCAGGGCCCCGTGCTGGATGCCTACGGCGCGGGCGACAGCTTCGCCGCCGGCGTCACCACGGCCCTGGCCGCCGGCTGGAGCCTCCGGGAAGCCATCAGCCTTGGCGCCCACTGCGGCGCGGCCTGTCTCGATGGGCGCGGCCCCTACGCCAGCCAACTGAAGCTCAGGCGGCGCTGACCAGAAGCAGCAGCCGGTTGCCCTCCGGATCGGCCAGCCAGGTCTCGGCCCCGAAGGGTTCCTGTCGCGGCGGCTCCACCGGCACGGCCCCCAGGGCCTGCACCACGGCGAGCCAGTCGTGGAGCACCTGCAGGGGGGGCGCATCCCCCGCCGGGCGCGAGAAACAGAGGGCCAGCCGGCCCTCACCGCGGGGGCGGGGACGCCGGAGTGAGGGGGCGTAGATCTCCAGCCGGCCCTCTCCCGGCCCCAGCAGGCGCCAGTGGCCGGGGCTGCCCCCGCGCAGCGGGTCCGTCCCCAGCAGGGCGCCATAGAAGACGGCCAGGTGCTCGGGGTCGTCGGCGGCCAGCACCAGGAAGGGGGTTGAAACGGCAGGGGACATGGCGGAAAGCGCCGCCTCGGGCGCCGTGATTCGCCACCATGGCAGCAGAACGGACTCCCGAGGGCCATGGCTGTGCTGGTGCTGAACGAGGCGGAGCGGCGCAAGCTGGACGGCTCCGACGACGCCCTCTTCTATGCCGAGCCCCGCTACGTGCAGCACCTCGACGGCGCCTTCCGCCGCCGGCTGACCGCGCTCTACCGGGAGCGGATCCCCCCCTGTGCGGTGGTGCTGGATCTGATGAGCAGCTGGGTGAGTCACCTGCCCGAGGAGATCCGCTACGAGGAGGTGATCGGCCACGGGCTCAATGGGGCCGAACTGGCGGCGAACCCCCGCCTGGATCGGCACTGGCTGCAGAACCTCAACCAGGACCAGCGGCTTCCCCTGGCGGACGCCAGCGTGGATGCGGTGCTGATGGTGGCTGGCTGGCAGTACCTGCAGCGGCCCGAACCGGTGGCGGCCGAACTGCTGCGGGTGGTGCGCCCCGCCGGCCAGGTGATCGTGGCCTTCTCGAACCGGATGTTCTTCCAGAAGGCGCCCCAGGTCTGGACCGACGGCAGCGACCGGGAACACCTCGCCTACATCAGCCGGGTGCTGCAGGCCCAGGGCTGGCCGGCGCCGCAGCTGATCGCCGAGCCGACCCGGGCCGAGGGTCCCCAGGGCTGGCTGGGGGGACAGGGGGATCCGTTCTTTGCCGTGGTGGCCGAAAAGCCTGCGCCCTAGGCCCGCCCCATGCCCGACGCCATGCCACCCGCTGCAGAGTCCCTCCCCCCGTGGCGCCCGCTGCTGCGCGGGGCGCTCGAGCGCCAGGGACGTTCTCCCCAGGCCCGCTGGCTGCAGCTGGCCAGCCTGGCCGCGGACGGCACCCCGAGGGTGCGCACCTTGGTGTTCCGCTGCTGGGTCGGGGCGGCGGCGCTGGATCTGCTCACTGATTGCCGCAGCGCCAAAAGCGGAGAACTGAAAGGGCTGGCACCGTTGGAACTCTGCTGGGTGCTCCCGAAGCCCCGCTGTCAGTTCCGCCTCAGGGGCCACCGGCTCCCGCTCGCTGGCGAGGAGGAACGGCAGGCCCTGGATCTCCACTGGCAGGCCCTGACCCCCAGGGGCCGCGCCCTCTGGGGCTGGCCGGCGCCGGGGGAGCCGCTGCAGGCGGAAGGGCCGTTTCCGCGGGAGCTCGATGACGGTGTCCCAAGGCCGGAGCACTTCGAGCTGCTGCGGGTGCAGCTGCAGCGGGTGGAGCTGCTGGAGCTGCAGGGTCACCCGCACCGACGCCGTTGCTGGCGAGCCGCCAACGACTGGCAGGAGGAGTGGCTCAATCCGTGAGACCCACAGGCCTGTGTGGCGCCCACGTTTAACAGATCTTTACATTAGCCTGGGCCAAAGCAAGAGATCCATGCTCGAAGCCCTGTTCCCCATTGTTTATATGGTCAGTTTCGCGGTGATCGCCGGCGGCGCCTTCGCCCTGATGACCCAGAACCTGCGCAGCGCCTCGACCACGCCCGCGAAGCGGCCATCCCACCCCGAAGCCCCCGCCCCGGGGGAAGAGGTTCTGTACGTGGACCTCAGCCGCGAACGGCTCGAGCAGCTCTACGAACAGGCCAGCTGAAGGGGGTCAACTGGGAAACACCGTGATGCTGGACGTTTCCCGGTAGTTGTCATCCGCCATGCTGTCGACCCTGAAGGAGGTCCAGGTGGCAAAGGGCTCCGGATCACTGGCGGTCACCGGCCATTCGATCCGTCGTCTTTGGTAGGTCAGCCCAACGCAGGTCAAGGCCTGATCGTCGGCCATCAGCGACCAGAGCAGCCTCAGGTCGCTGCGCTCATAAGGGATGCTCCCCTCCTGAACGCACGGATCGGCGGGATACCCGGGGGAGAGTTCAAGCGAACGCTGGTTTTCCCAGCAGAGGTAATCGCCGTTTTCTGTGGGATAGAACCAGCAGGTTTCGTTGTCGGCCTCCCGCAGGGAGAACTGGTCGAGACAGCGGATGGAGGCGATGGCCAGGCGATCCGCCGGGTGGCCGGTGCGTCCCTCAAGCTCCGCACCGTTGAGCTCGTAGGCACCGAGCCAGAGGGAGCGGGGTTCCAGATGGGGCACCAGGGCATCACAGATCAATCGTCGGACTGGGCCCGTCTCCGGGGAGGGGGCGACATCCTCCTGGCAGGGATCGGTGCGGAGGGGCACGAACGGATCGGCTCCACTGACGTTGGCCTGACCTGAAGCGACCAGTACATCGAGGCTCCGCTCGGGTGGCGTCGCCGTGCGGAACATGCGCAAAGCGATGCCGCTGCCGACACCAAGGCGCTGGGCCGCCAGGAGATCCGACCAGGTCGCGCCATCGCCGGGCAGGGCTCCTTCCGGGGCCAGGACAAAGACAAGAGCGTGCGCCATGGCGGATCGGGGTGAACGCTGCAGACATCAAAGCCCGGATGGCAGAACCACCCGGGCTGAGGCAGGCGAACCTTCCGGTGAATCAGCCGAGGCCGATCTGGGCAAGGATGCCTTGGCCGGTGAGGATTTCGGTGCCGAGGCCGATCACGAAACCGAGCATGGCAAGACGGCCGTTCCAGGTTTCAGCGAAAGCGACGAAGCCGAAGCGGGTGGTGGAGTCGGTCATGGAAGGAGTTTGTTTGCGAAACTTGAAGGGAGTGTAAACGATCGTGAAGCGTTGTGACTGTCGTCAGCGATGCCGTTGGCGACCCAGCGGTTCGATCCATTCCTCGAGCACGCCTGGGGTGGGCTCCTCCGGGGCCGGGGCGTCGGAAGACGCCAGGCGGCAGCCCAGCTGGATGTCGCCCTGATCGAGCAGGCGACCGAGCCTGAGGGCGGTGGCCTCCTCCAGGCGGGAGAAACGGTCCTGACCGTGGGTGAGCCAGGAGAGTTCGGTGGGGGTGATGATCCCGGTGGCCAGGGATTCCAGGTAGAGCTCGCCGACCGTCATGGCTGATGTAACGGAACGTAAAGATTCTGGCGCGCAGGGCCGGAGACCGCGGTTGCCCCGCGGAAAGGGGCGATGAGGGGCCTGCGGGGGTCGAGCCTTTACAATTCTTAAGACGTTCTTCGGGGACGGGTTCGCTGACCCGTCCTTTTTTTGTCCGTGCGCCAGGGCCCAGGGGCAGGATGACGGCCCAGTCGTCGGGGACGCCCATGGAGACGGAAACGGTGCTGCCCCTGGCCGGGGCGGCGGTGCTGATCGTGATGGTGGTGGTGGGCGTGGTGGTGGTGGTGCTGCGGCCCAGCGACCTGCCGAAGCACTGAGGCGGATTCCTAGCCTGCGCTGATGGCGCTTCAGGTGGTCTGGTTCAAGCGCGATCTGCGCCTCCACGACCACCGCCCCTTGGTGGAGGCGGCCCGCCGCGGGCCCGTGCTGCCCCTCTACGTCGTGGAACCGGAGCTGTGGCAACGCCCGGACGCTTCAGCCCGGCAATGGGGCTTCTGCCGGGAGGCGCTTCAGGAGTTGGCAGAGGCACTGGCCGACCTGGGCCAGCCGCTGGTGGTCCGCGTTGGCGAGGTGGTGGCCGTGCTCGAGGCCGCCCATCGCCGCCATGGCATCGCCGGGCTCTGGAGCCACCAGGAGACGGGCAACCTCTGGACCTACGACCGGGACCGGCGAGTGGCCGACTGGGCCAGGGAACGGGGGATCCCCTGGCGAGAAGTCGCCAGCTTCGGTGTGATCCGGGCCCTCAAGGATCGCCGCGGCTGGGCCAGGGCCTGGGAGCAACGCATGGCTGAACCCCTGCTGGAGGCCCCCGTCGCCTTGCCCCCCCTGGCGGGGATCACCCCCCGGGACCTGCCCACCGCCGCCGATCTCGGCTTGGCGCCGGACCCATGCCCAGGGCGGCAATCTGGCGGCCGCCAAGCCGGCCTCGAAGTGCTGGACAGCTTCCTGCACCAACGGGGGCGCGGCTACCACCGCCGGCTCTCCAGTCCCCTGACTGCCTTTGACGCCTGCTCGCGACTTTCTCCCCACCTGGCCTGGGGCACCCTGTCGATGGGGGAGGTGGCCCAGGCGACCCGGGCCCGGCGAGCGGCCCTGTCGGCACTGTCCGCCGAGGCCGCCGCGGGCTGGCCCCGGGCCCTCGACGCCTTCATCTCACGCCTGCACTGGCACTGCCACTTCATCCAGAAGCTGGAGAGCGAGCCCTCAATCGAGATCCAGGAGCTCCATCCCGCCACCCGGGGGCTGCGCTGCACCGACCCTGCGCGGCTGGCGGCCTGGAGCGAGGGGCGCACCGGGGTGCCGTTTGTGGATGCCTGCATGCGCGCCCTGCACCACAGCGGCTGGATCAACTTCCGCATGCGGGCGATGCTGCTGTCCTTCGCCAGCCATCACCTCTGGATCGACTGGCGCGACAGCGGTCTGCACCTGGCGCGCCAGTTCGTGGACTACGAGCCCGGCATCCACTGGAGCCAGTGCCAGATGCAGAGCGGCACCACGGGCATCAACACGATCCGGATCTACAACCCGATCAAGCAGGGGCTCGACCACGACCCGGAGGGGGTGTTTCTGGGGCGCTGGCTACCGGAACTGGCCGGGGTGCCGGCGATCTGGCGGCACGAGCCGTGGCGGATGGATCCGGCCACCCAGGCCGCCTGCGGTTGCCGCATCGGCCGCGACTACCCCGCCCCGATCGTGGAGGTGGCCGCCGCCGCCAGGGAAGCCCGGGAGCAGCTCTGGGGCCTGCGGCGCCAGCCGGGCTTCGGTGTGGCCGCCGACGCGATCCAGCAACGGCATGGCTCCCGGCGATCGGGGCTGCCTCCCTCCGGCCAGGGCCGGGCCCCCCGGCGGCGGCGGGTTGCCGACGGCCAGCTCTGCCTGGACCTGGGCCTGCCCCTGGAGAGCGCTTCACGTTTCGTTACCTGAGGCGACAGAATCTTCATAATTCCCCCGCCGCCATGACCACCACCCTCCTGCTCGAGATCTTCGCGGGATTCTTCACCGCCTTCATCGCCCTGTGGATGCTGGCGCTCAACCGCCCGACGGACGGCGCTGCCGTGCCCATCAGCGACGCAGACGGCGCCCCTGCCCAGGGCTCTGCCATCGCCGCGACCGTGCGCCACGGCCTGTCGTCCTATGTCCTGCGGGAAGGGCGCCTGGCCAACACCGGTCTGCTGATCCTGCGCCTGGCGATCGGGGCCATGATGATCCATCACGGCCAGGACAAACTGGCCGATCCCCAGGGGTTTGCGACCAACTACGTCGTGCCCCTGCACCTGCCCTTCCCCCTGTTCTTCGCCCACGTGGCTGGCTACTCGGAGATCCTGGGCAGCTGGCTGTTGATCCTCGGCCTGCTGTCACCCCTGGGGGCTCTGGCCCTCACCGGCACCATGGGGGTGGCCGCCTACCACCACATCCTCACCAGCGGGCTGAACATCTACGTGCTCGAGCTGGTGGTGCTCTATCTGGGCGGCAGCCTCGCCCTGCTTCTGGTCGGTCCGGGCCGCTACTCGTTCGATGCCGGCATCGTGGAAGGACTGCTGGCCGATTCCAGCGCCAGCGCGGCGACAGCTTCAAGTACCAATGCCACAACGACCGGCTTCGACCTGCTGCCGGAAGCCGGCTAATCGTCCGGTAACGCCGCTGCTGGGGTCAGATCTGCGTTCTCAACCGTGGCAGGCTGGATGTCCGTCTTCTCGATGGCCATGACCCGCGAGCACGACCCCTTCCGCATCCCCCGTGCTGGCTGGGAGGCCGCGCCCCTGGCGGGTCTGGCCTCGGTGGATCTGAACCACAACGGTGGTGCCGTCAGTGGCGGCGAGTTCTTTTCGGAATCCACGGTGGGAGGGGTGGTGCTCTACGCCACTTACCAGGCCCTGCTCTCAGCCCTGCGCACCGAGGCCCTGCGCAAGCGCGGCGAGATTGACCGGATCACCCAGGTGCGGCTGGTGCTGGGCACAAGCCTGGAGTCCGCCAAAACGGGTGTGGCCGTGGGGGCCGTGCTCTCGGTGGTGCTGCTGGTCTTCCCCTGGCTGACGACGCCGATGGCGGTGATGGGCGTTCTGGGCAGCGCCAAGGCCTCCCTGGATCTGTTCCATGCCTTCTGGGATGGGCTCGATGCGGAACAGAAGCTCCAAGTCACCATCGCGGCCCACGAAGCCGGCGTCAGCCTGCGGAGCTTCTTCGACAGGGACTCCCAGGGGGTTGGCCCGGTGGTGGGTTGACGGCCCTCACTGGCCGCCGAACAGCTGCTGCAGCAATCCGCCGAGGGCCTGACCCAATCCTTCGGAATCGCTGCCCTGCAGCACCTGGCCATAGGCATCCACCGGCTGCAGGGCCTGGTTCAACTGGGCCGTGGTGGCCTGGGTGGAGCTTCGGAAGCCCAGGTTGAACACGTTGCTCCAGCCCAGCTGGATGTTGGTGCTGTACTGGTTCGCGTTGACCGTGGACTGAACGGCGGCCGAGGAACCGTTCGGCAGAAGGATGTTCCAGGGGTTGTTGCCCTGGGCCGCGAAACGAATGGTGCGCAGCTGGTTCGAGACCGGCAGTCTGTCGAAGGTGAAGGCCAGGGTCTTGGAACCATTGACGTTGTTCTGGACGATCTCGTAGCGGCAAGTGCCGTTGTAGATGGAGATCCCGGCGTTGGTCCAGGCGCAGGTGCCGCTCTGGCGGGTGCGGGTGAACGGTGGGCGGAAGCTGTTATTGGGCTGCTGTCCGGTGTTGAGGCCGCTGCCCGGTCCCCAGGTGGATCCGGAGCCGCCGATCACCGTGCCCTGGCCGCCCGGGTTGCCGCCGCCGGCATTGGAGCCGAACAGCCAGGGATTCAGCCGTGGGTCGTAGGAGGTGCGCTGGTTGTTCGTCCAGCAACCGCGCAGGTTGAAGTTGCAATAGCGGCCGTTGGCGAAGGTGACATCGACAATCGGATTGTTGACCAGGTTGTTTTCCAGATTGCGGCGCGCACGACGACCAAATTCTTGCTCGGTTTCGGCCACGGCGGCGCCGTTGGCGTTGAAGCAGACGCTCACGGAGCTGTCACAGATCACCCCCTGGATGGGGAACGTCAGGGATCTGCCGTTCGGTCGGCCGTAGCCCGGAGCCGTGGATCCACCGCCGCCACCCCAGGGGGAACTCTGCGGCTGGGACGGCTGGGTGGGGGACCCCCAGGGATTGCCCTGGGCCAAGGCCTCAGGGGATGTCGCAAGAACGGGCAGGGCGACGAAAAGAACCGCTGACGGCTTGAAAGCCCTGGCAAGAGGGCGAGCAAGAGTGTGCTTGAACATTGCGTGCTTGAACATTGTCTGCTTGAAGATTTCGTTGAAGAGACTCTTCATGATGCTTTGATCATTGGAACCCACCCTAACAGGGTAGGCCTTTTGCTCCTCAGCTCCCTGGGAATCTGCAGCATCAAAGCAGAAGAAATGTCAACCGATTGGATCAGCCGCCAAGGTGGCTCTCCCCGCCCCTGGGCGGCCTGTCTGCCCGCTCATTCGGCTTCGATGCTGCCGCGCACCATGTTCATGCCGCAGTGGAACGGGTAAGCCCCCGGTCGGCTGGGCAGCAGCTCGATGCTGGTGGTGGCCCCCAGGGGAAGGTCGAGGGTGCGCTGAAAGTCCGGAAAGATCACCTGGGCCACACAGCCGCTCGGATCGGTGCGGTGAAACCGGAGCAGCACGGGCCGGCCCGCCTTCACCCTGATCTGGGACGGGGTGTACCCGCCATCGACGGCGATGGTGATCTCCTGCACCCCCTGCTCGCCTTCGCTGGCTACCACGCCACCGCCATGGCGGCCCAGAAACCACCACAGCTCCGCGACGATCAGGGCCAGCCCCGCCGCCGCCACCAGCACCCGAAGGGCCAGCGGCTGAGGAAGCGTGCGCCACAGGGGCGCCGAGAGAAAGAGAGACGTGGTGACGAAGAGGGGCGTCATGCCAGGGCCCCCACGGAACGATGGGCGGGCCGGAAGCGGCGCAACCGCAGGGCATTGCTCACCACCGACACCGAGCTGAAGGCCATGGCGGCCCCCGCCAGCATCGGGTTCAGCAGCCAACCCGTGAGCGGGAACAGCAGGCCGGCGGCGATCGGGATCCCCGCCACGTTGTAGGCGAAGGCGAAGAAGAGGTTCTGGCGGATGGTGGCCATGGTGCGGCGGCTCAGTTCGATCGCCGCCGGCACGCCACCGAGGTGGCCTGAGAGCACGGTGATGTCGCTGGCGGCGATCGCCACATCGGTGCCCGTGCCCATGGCGATGCCCACCTCGGCCCGGGCCAGGGCCGGAGCGTCGTTGAGGCCGTCGCCCACCATGGCCACCGGTCCCTGGCCCTGCTCCTGCAGCCGCTGCACCACCGCCGCCTTGTCGCCGGGAAGCACCTCGGCGATCACCCGCACGATGCCCACATCGGCGGCCACCACTTCGCTGGTGCGGCGGGCGTCACCGCTGAGCAGCACCACCTCCAGACCCAGCTTGCGCAGGGCCGCCACGGCGGCATGGGCTTCGGGCTTGATCGGATCGGCGATGCCGAAGCAGGCCTCGATCCGCCCGTCCACCGCCACCGCGGCCACGCTGCGGGCGGCCCGCTCCAGCCGCGCCACCACCGGATCGAGGGGGGCGGTGTCCAGGCCCGACGCTTCCAGCCAGCGGGGGCTGCCCACCCGCACCTCCGTCCCGGCCACGGTGGCCAGGACGCCAAGACCCGTCATGGCCTCGAAGACTTCCACATCCGGAAGCTCCGCGTCGCCGCGACGGCCTGTGGCGAAGGCCACGATCGCCTCGGCCAGGGGATGTTCCGAGCGCGATTCCACCGCCGCCACCAGGGCCAGGAGCGTCTGGGCCGGCAGCTGGCCACTGCGAAGGCGTTCGAAATCGGTCACCTCGGGCTGGCCGAGCGTGAGGGTGCCGGTCTTGTCAAGCACGATGGTGCGCAGGCCGCCGGCCGTTTCCAGCGCTTCGGCGCTGCGGAAGATCAGGCCGTTCTCGGCCCCCTTGCCGGAGGCCACCATGATCGCCGTGGGGGTGGCCAGACCCAGGGCGCAGGGGCAGGCGATCACCAGCACACTCACCAGGAACAGGGTCGCCAGGACCACGTTGCCGCTGACAAGGAACCACAGCACAAAGGTGGCGATGGCGATGGCGATGACCACCGGCACGAACCAGCCCACCACCTGGTCCGCCAGGCGCTGCACCTGGGTGTGGGAACTCTGGGCCTGGCGCACCAGCTCCACGATGCGGGCCAGCATGGTGTCGGCACCCACCCGGGTGACACGGAAGCTGAAGCTGCCGCTGCGGTTCATCGAGGCGCCGATCACCCCATCCCCGGGCCCCTTCGCCACCGGCGTCGGTTCGCCGGTGAGCATCGATTGCTCCACCCAGGAACTGCCTTCCACCACCACGCCATCGAGGGGCAGCTTCTCCCCGGGACGCACCTGCACCAGATCCCCCACCAGCACCTTCGCCACGGGGATCTCGGTGACGACCCCCTCCCGCAGCACCCGGGCCGTGGGGGGCTGGAGCTGGAGCAGCCGCCGGATCGCCTCGGAGGTCTGGCCGCGGGCCCGGGCTTCCAGCAACCGGCCCAGCAGCACCAGGGTGAGGATCACCGCGGCGGTCTCGTAATACACATCGGCCGGAAGGCCCTCGGCGGTGAGCACCTCAGGAAAGACAGTGGCCACCAGCGAGGCCAGCCAGGCAATGCCGGTGCCGGCGGCCACCAGGGTGTTCATGTCGGCGCTGTGACGGCGCAGGGCCGACCAGGCGCCGGTGAAGAACTCCCGGCCGCACCAGAAGAGCACCGGCGTGCTCAACACCAGCTGGGTCCAGGGACTGGTGAACCAGCCCGGCAGCCACTTGAGGTGGACGCCGAGCATGTGGGGCAGGGTGGCCAGCACCACCAGCAGGGTGAGCACGGCCGCCACCGACAGCTTGCGGCGCAGCACGGTGAGCTCATGGGCCATCTCCCGCTCCATGGCCGTTGCCGTGCCGGCCTCCGGCTCGGCGTGGCAACAGGGGGAGCCCGTGGGGGAGTGGCTCATCAGGGGCAGACCAACGCCGAGGGCGAGAGGTTCACCCTATGGGCTCCCCTCGGCTGGAGAGTCAAGCCCTGGATGGCCATCCAGCCTCGTCGCCGCTTCAGCCTTGGGCCAGCAGGGCCCCCAGGCCCATCTGTTGCAGGATCCCCGAACCCGTGAGGGCCTCAACAGCAAGACCGATGCCGAAGCCGAGCATCGCCAAACGGCCGTTCAGCAGCTCGGCGCGGTGGTGGAAGCCCCAGCCGCTGTTGCTGCCAGGACTGGCCAGATACATCCTCGGCTCAATGACTTTTGGGTCAAGGAGCTTGGAACCTTCGGCATCCCACATCCCGCCTTCCGATTCAGCGAAATGGTTGAGATGGAGCTTTTTCTGAGTCTTTACAGGAGTAGACATGGTGATGGTTTGGATTGGATTTGTTAAGTTTTGGGAAGGTAAAACGCTTGATTGGAATCACCCACGACGTCCAGTCGGAGGGCTTCCAGGCAGGTTGGTGGCGATCTCGACTCTGCACCTGATCAGTGATGGTCAGAGGCCTTCTTCCTTCTCACAACCTAAGGAGGGAAACAACCAACCAATCAACTGCAGCAGATTGATCTGAACCTCAGGCGGATGACCCATCCTTCAGATCAGAAAAAACGCAGTGCTAAGAAGCCGCTCAGGGTGAAACCCGTACGCCTCTAGGGGTGTGCGGCGATCCACACATGGCGAAGGGAAAGGCGCTGCAAGACGCCACACCTAGGCTGAATTTGTGCCTACCTGTCACGACTGGAATCTCCTGGAGGAGCAGGCCCTGACCCTGCTGGAGGGCCTCAGCCTGGACGAAAAACTCAGCCTGCTCGACGGTGACACCCCGTTCTGGGGGGGCCTGGCGGACATCGCCCTGCACGATGCCTCCCACCGCCGCCCCTGGCCTGCCGGGGTTTTGCGTCGCCTGGGCATCGGCGGTCTGCACTTCGTCGATGGCCCCCGGGGTGTGGTGCTCAAAGGCGGCGCCACCACCTTCCCGGCTCCCATCGGGCGCGGAGCCAGCTGGGACGTCGATCTGGAGGAAAGGATCGGTGAGGCCATGGGCAAGGAGGCGCGATCCTTCGGCGCCAATCTGTTGGGCGGCATCTGCGTCAACCTGCTGCGCCACCCCGGCTGGGGCCGGGCCCAGGAGACCTTCGGCGAGGACCCCGTGCACGTGGGCGCCATGGGGGCCGCCGCCACCCGGGGCGTGCAGCGTCACGCCATCGCCTGCGTCAAGCATTTCGCCCTCAACTCGATCGACAGCGCCCGCTTCCGCGTCGATGTGGACGCCAGCGAGCGGGTGCTGCAGGAGCTGTACCTGCCCCAGTTCCGCGACTGCATCGAGGCCGGGGCCCTGGCGGTGATGAGCGCCTACAACAGTGTCAACGGGGCCTGGTGCGGCCAGCATCCCCATCTGTTGCAGGAGATCCTCAAGCAGCGCTGGGGCTTCCGCGGCTTCGTGCTCAGCGATTTCATCTTCGGAATCCGCGATGGCGAGGTCGCCATCGCCGCCGGCCAGGACCTGGAGATGCCGTTTCGGATGATCTTCCAGGCCACGCTTCCGGCGGCGGTGGCCGCGGGACGGGTGCCGATGGCACGGATCGATGACGCCGTGCTGCGGCTGCTGCTGGCCCAGGGAACGGTGCCCCGCGGCGCCTACCCGGAGTCGCTGCGGGGCTGCCGCGGGCACCAGGATCTGGCGCGGGAAGCGGCCACCAAGTCGATCGTGCTGCTCAGAAACGTCGGCTCCGTGCTGCCCCTGCGCGGGATCGGTTCCCTGGCGGTGATCGGGCCCCTGGCCGACACCGCCAACCTGGGGGACCGTGGCTCCTCCGACACCCGGCCCGCGCCGGGGTCGGTGGTGACGCCCCTGGCCGGACTGCGGGCGGCGGCGCCGGACATCAGCCTGCATCACACCGATGGCACCGATCTGGCCATGGCCTCGGCCCTGGCGGCCCGCAGCGACGCGGCTCTGGTGGTGGTGGGTCTGGACTGGCGCCACGAGGGCGAGCACATCCACCCCGGCGACCTCGCTCCGATCCTGGGCCAGGCCCCCCCGCCCGATGCGCTCCTGCGCCTGGTCGGTCGCCGCCGCCTGTTGCCGCTGTGGTCGCGGCTGGCGGCCGCGGCCGCCCAGGTGACACGCCTGGGTTCGGCCCGCGCCGGCGGCGCCTTCGCCTCGGGCGATCGCACCATGCTCCAGCTTCCGGCTCAACAGGAGGCCCTGATCCTGGCCGTCGCCGCCGCCAACCCCCGCACGGTGGTGGTGCTGATGGGGGGCGGGGCGATCCTCTGCGAGGCCTGGCGCCAAAGGGTGCCGGGTCTGCTGCTGCTCTGGTATCCCGGCCAGCGGGGCGGCGAGGCCCTCGCCGACGTGTTGCTGGGACGGGTGTCACCGTCGGGGCGGATGCCCTACGCGGTGCCCACCGATGCCAGCCACCTGCCGCCGTTCGACCCCCGGGCCCGGCGGATCACCTACGACCTCTGGCACGGCTACCGTCGGCTGGCGCGCCTCGGCCAACCGGCGGCCTTTCCCTTCGGCTTCGGCTTGTCCTACAGCAGCTTCAGCCACAGCGACCCGGTGGCCCAGCGGCTTCCCGGGGCCCTGGAGCTCAGGGTGACGGTGGCGAACGCGGGGCCGATGGCCGCCGCGGAGGTGGTGCAGATCTACGCCGAACCCCCCGGCCAGGCCGCGGAACGGCCGCGACGCAGCCTGGTGGGCTTCCGCCGGCTGAGCCTCCAGCCCGGCCAGAGCGAGCGGGTGGCGATCCAGATCCCACTGCGGCGCCTGGCCTGGTTCGATGCATCCCGCGACGCGTTCGTGCTGGAGGAGGGAGCCCATCGGCTCATCGTGGCTCGCCATGCCGAGGACCAGGGGATCGGCGTGGACCTCACGCTGGAGGCTGGGGTCGTGGGTCACTGAGAGTGATTGTGCATGCGGCAGGAATGGGAATACGTGCTCATCGTTGATGACGACAAGCCTGGTCTGGGAAGAGAAAGGGCGCCAGGCTCTTCCACAGGGGTCTACACGAGCAGCAATGATGAGAACGGCTCAATTGAAAGGACGTCGACCAAGCCCTAGCACGATTATGCTGATCAAACGCCCAGCCAAGATCCATGCCACCAGAAAACAGTCTGCCCCCAAAGAAGGCAAGAGTGTTGATGCTCCTTCCTGGCTTCCCGACAATTTCGCAGACCTATATGATCAACGAAGTTGAAGCGTTGAATGCCCATTACGAGCTACTGGCAGTAACGAATTACAAGGCGGATCTTCCCTGTAGAGACCACCACCCCTTCCGCCAGATCTCTGGGGACGACGAGCTCCACACCATCATCCAGGAGTTCAAGCCAGACGTCCTTCATGGCCATTACATCTACACAGCAACCACCCTCGCAGCAGCAGCCGAGAAATTCTCAATCCCATTCACCATAAGAACCCACTCATTTGATGTCTTCATGCTCCAGCACATTCGCGGAAGCATGATTCGCTTCGCCGCGAACTCAGACTCTTGCATCGGAATCCTTGCCTTTCCGTACGCCTGCCAGATCTTGGCGGAGAAGGGCATCAAGCGAAGCAAGCTGAAAGCTTGCTGGCCGGTCATAAAGTACAACAGATTTTATGATCGTTCAGACAACAGCCAAGGAGTCTTGAATATTGGAGCTTGTATACCCAAGAAAAAGCTGGAAGACTATGTCGAGCTTGGCAAAATGACCAACCAGACACTCAATCTCTATTCCATTGGATTTAACACTGATTCGATTGTCAAGTTAAATCGTGACAACGGCAGTCCAATCAACATTCACAGGGCCGTTGAGCCCCAGGAGATGCCTTCTGTTTACAAGGCACATAATTGGCTGGTGTATACCGCCTGCCCCAAGATCAATACCGTTGGTTGGTCAATGGCCGTACCTGAAGCACAGGCGGCAGGCCTCGGCATCTGCTTCCCAAACATTCGACCCGACATCCAAGAGTTCCTGGGAGGAGCAGGATTCACCTACGATTCCATTCAGGAGGTTCCTGATATCATCAAAGAACCCTATCCTCAAGAGATGAGGGAGATTGGGTTTGAACATGCGAAGAAATCCGATATTGATCGCCATATCCACATTCTTACTGATCTCTGGGATTCCGCAACCAGCTCAAAGCTGAGAATCAATCCGGTGATTAACAATTTCACCTTCTACTCTGGCCTAAGAAGCACCTTACTGCCGATCAAGGAGCAATTGCGGAGGGTGAGGAAACTCGCTCGTGGTCCCTCCAACACCTAAGGCCCAGACAGTTTGCGTCTTCGGCCGATTTCGCGTGCATCTGCTAAACCCACCAGCCCAGACTATTGGGCAACTCTAGATTAATGCTGGGAGATTTCTAGCCGGAGGTGGACTGTCCAGGCGCTCCAGGGCTCCTTGGCTCATTGCACCCACAGTGGTGGTAGCGCTGCAGCCAGATGAAAGACTGTTTGAACAGGGTCGTGAAGAAAGAGTGGATCGGCACCTCCACCGGCGGCAGCCACAGGGCCGTCACGATCGACAAGGGCCAGAGCGCCAGGCTGTTCTTGGCCACATCCCCCTGGGGATGCCGAACCGGCATCCGGCAGTAGGGATATCCAGCCATGGATGCACGGCGACTGGCGCGCCTGGGTCAGGCGGAGGCCTTTCCCTTCGGCTTCGGAATGTCGTACTCCACCTTCCGTCATACCGACGTGGTGATCGAACACCCGCCAGGCAACGAATTCCTCGATGAACTGTGGCTCACTGTCACGGTGCACAACACCGGAACCATGGCAGCCGAAGACGTCCTTCATATCTACGCCGACACCCCCGGCCTGGCGAGCAGGAGCGCCTGTCGCTGGAGATTGCCGCGTGGTGGCTCGCCACGCCGAGGACCAGGGGATCCGTGGACCTCACGCTGGAGGCTGGGGTGGTGGGCCGCTGAGGAATCAGGGGACCTTGTCGCGGCTATCCAGGAGCGCCAGGGTTCCCTGGACCCGCAGGTGGTTGTAGCGCTGCAGCCAGATGAAGGGCAGGTTGAACAGGGTCGCGAAGATCAGGTTGATCAGTATCCCCGCCGGCGGCAACCACAGGGCTGTCACGATCCAGAAGGGCCAGAGCGCCAGATGCACCAGCTCAGCCCGGCGGGTCTCCTCCAGCAGGCGCTGCAGGGTGGCGCGATCCCTGCCCACCAGGCTGTTCTTGGCCACCCCGCCTGGAAAGGCGGTGCCGGCGTCCGGCAGCAGGGATTTCCAGCGGTGAATGCCGAGCCGTTGCTCAAAGCCCTCCTTGCTCTCCGGCCAGGGGCGTCTACCTGTGAGCCAGGTGTCGCGCGCCAGGGCCGGCTGGGGCAGTCGCTGGGCCAGCCAGCCGATCAGCAGCGACCACAGCAGCCAGCCCAGGCCGCAGGCCAGGACCGCTAGCGCGTCGGAAACCGTCTGCCTTTCCATTCGATTGTTCCCCGCTCAAGATTCAGGATCGCCAGAACGAACACCCCCAGAAAGAACAGCACGGGGATCGGAAAGATCAGGCAGATCCAGCCGAAGTCGCCGATCCGGCGCGTGACCACCATCAGCTGCACGGCAAAGGCGAGGTAGAGGAGCAGGTTGGGCAGCAGCGACGCATCCCCTTGCATCGGCCAGCCCAGCAGGGAGGCCGGCAGGCACCAGGCCGACCAGAACAGACCGGAGATCCAGAGGACCACACCCAGCATCCAGAGCCAGCGCACCTCCCCGGCGGCGGTGGCGAAGTTCTTGGCGAAGCCCACCACCATGTCCTGGAGACCGCCGGGATACATGCGGTAGTCGAGCAGTCCCTGGCCGATGTAGGCGCTCACCCGGAGACCTGCCCGCTCGTACAGATGGCCCAGGAACCAGTCCTCCACCACCTTGCCGGCGACCGCCTCATGGCCACCGATGTGGTCGTAATCGGCCCGGCTGGTGGCCATGGCCGGGCCAAAGGCCACACCGCAGCCCTTCCCCATCGGCACCGCCATCAGCCCCACGAGGTTGAAGAGCACCGAGAGCTGCTCGTAGGGCTTCTCGGTGCGGTGGAAGGGCTGGACCGAAACCAGGCCGCCCAGCTCCTGCTGCGCCGCCACGAGGCGCTTCAGGAACTCGGGGTGGGGCTCGGTGTCGGCGTCGAGGAAGAGCAGAAGCTCCCCTGTGCTGGCGCGAACGCCATGGTGCAGGGCCCAGGTCTTGCCGCACCATCCCTCCGCCAGGGGCGGCGGCTGCATCACCCTGACCCCAGCTTCCGCAGCGATGGCGGCGGTGCGATCGCTGGAGTGATCATCGATCACGATCACCTCCATGGGGGTGAGACTCTGGAGATGCAGGGCGGAGAGCAGCTTCGGGAGGGTGTGTTCCTCGTTGCGGGCCGGAATCAGCACCGAGACAGAGGGTTGACCCTGAACCCTGGAGGGGGGGAGGCGCGGCATGCGCAGGCACAGGGCCCAGCCGAGCAGCCAGCGCACCAGCAGGGAGATGGCCAACAGATTCACGGTCGGCACAACTCCTCGTGCATCCAAGCTAGGGACGCAGCAGCTCGTCGACCAAGACCTCCAGGGCGGCCGGGTGGCTCATGAGCTGGTGGTGGTACCGCACCGGCAGGTTTTTCCCCGGACCGATCGGCAGGACGGCACGCCAGGCCGGCATCACCATCAGATCCGGCTCGCAGTAGAAGCTGCAGCAATCCACGTCCTGCAGCGTTGTGAGGTTCGAATTGAGCCGATGCAGCAATGGGCTGCCCGTTTTCAGGTCGGCGATGCCGGCCAGGGGCCAGCGGGGCCAGGGACCGGCCGTCAGGGTGCCCTGCTGGGGGCTGCCCACGCTGATCAGCCGCCGGGTGCGCCGATGGCCGCCCAGCAACTGGATCCAGGAGCGGGCGATCACCCCGCCCATTGAAAAGCCCAGCAGATCGATGGGTTGCTCCAGGCCGAAGGAGGCGTCGATATGGGTGCCGAGCAGGGCGGCCTGCAACTCGATCGGCGTCAGCCCGAAGCGGTGGGGCAGGTGAGGGATCAACAGGGGGCCGCGGCGTCCTGCCAGCTGCCTCCTGAGCGGGTCGAACACGCCGGGTGTGTCCCACATGCCGTGGATCAGCACCAGCGGGGGGAAAGGGTGAGGCCAATCCCGGTCCGGCATCGGCCAGTCGCGCCACGGGGTGGTGATTACCAGGCCAGCTCCGGCAACTCCCGGAACACCTGCCGCACCCCCACGCTCCATTCCCGGCTGAGGTCCTTGAAATAGGCGTCACCCTCACTGAAGCGGCGCCGCTGGGTGATCTCCAGGCGGTCACGCTCGTAGAGAAGCAGGTCGATCGGCATCCCCACCGACAGGTTGCTGCGCATGGTCGAATCGAACGACACCAGCACGCACTTGGCCGCTTCCGCCAGCGTGGTGTCGGAATGGATCACTCGGTCGATGATCGGCTTTCCATACTTCGCCTCACCGGTCTGCAGAAACGGCGTGTCCTCGCCGGCTTCGATGAAATTGCCCTCGGCATACATCCGGAACAGCCTGGGCGCTTCGCCCCTGATCTGCCCGCCCACCAGGAAGGACGCATTGAAGCTGGAACCGGACGCTTCGAGGTAGGGGCCGTCCCGCTCCTCGATCGCCCGCACCGCATCCGACACCAGGCCCATCACCTCGAACATGGTCTGCGCCGTCCAGATGGAAGCGCCCCCATCGCCGGCTTCGGCCCGTTGGCGCAACAGGCCGATCACCGCCTGGGTGCCGGCCAGGCTGCCGGAGCTGAGGAGCACGAGCACCCGATCGCCCTTGCGCTCGAACACGGTCATCTTGCAGAAACTGGCAAAATCGTCCAGCCCCGCATTGGTGCGTGAGTCGGAGGCGAACACCATCCCGCCCTCCAGCAACACGGCCACGCAATAGGTCATGCCGTCCACACCTCAAACGATTCCAGCGTCGAGGGGCCGAAGGTGGTGGTGAGCGCGACATCCGCGGCATCGCGGCCCCGGGCGATCAGGATCCGGCCGATCCGGGGCGTGTTGTTGCGCGGGTCGAACACGTGCCAGCCATCACCGAGGTAGGCCTCGAACCAGGCGTGGAAGTCCATGGCCGTGTGGGGCGGCGGCACCTCAATGTCACTCAGATAACCGGTGCAGTATCGCGCCGGGATGTTCATGCAGCGGCACAGGGCGATCGCCAGATGGGCGAAGTCGCGGCAGACCCCTTCCCGGCTTTCGAAGGTCTGGAGCGCCGATTTCGTCGGGCTCGAGCGGCCGTAGTCGAAGCGCACGTGCTGGTGCACAAAATCGCAGATCGCCTGCACCCTCCCCCAGCCGCCAGCCCCCCCTTCGAATCTCGACCAGGCCATGGGCGAGAGCAGGTCGGACTCACAGAAGCGGCTGGCCAGCAGAAACAGCAGCGCCTCCTCCGGCAGCTCCTCCACCGGCCGCTGCTCCAGCCAGGGCAGCACCGGATCGGGCCGGCCGGAATCGGCCACCAGCCCGCTGCCCCGCAGTCGCAGCACGCCGGCCGGTGCCACCAGCCGGTGGCAATGGTTGCCGTAGGAATCCACATACAGGCTCAGGGGCACCTGGGGCTCCACCTGGAGCGGGTCGTCCTCCAGCAGATCGGCGACGCGGCTCGCATGCACCCCCAGGGTGACGATCATGGGCGTCGGCGCGGGGAAGCGCATCGCCACATCGAATCCCACCCGGATCTCAAGGGGCTGGGTCGGCGCTGGCGGGGCGTTTTGAAATGTGTCCATACATCATCCTAAGAACCGCGGGCGAGACTGAAGCGGCGGGAATCCCTCTGCCAGGGCCACCTCCAGCACACCGGCAAGGCGCTGCGCCCACGCCTGCTGGGCAGCCTCGGTGGCCAGCAGGTCCTGGCGGATCTCCAGCTCCACGTGGGGAATCCGGCGCCGCTCGCCGTGGACCACCAACGTGTAGTCGCTGGCGTCGCTGACGGCATAGGGCTGGTTGTCGCCCACCACCAAGCCGTGCTCGCGCTCCAGCCCCAGGCGGATCCGCCGGGCCAGCCGGTCATCGCGGCCGTACAGCACCCCCACATGCCAGGGGCGCACCTCGGCGCCGAGCACCGGCGTGAAACTGTGCAGTGTCACCAACACGCTGGGCTGGCCTCGCGCGCTGCGGGCCTCCAGCTCCGCCCCGATGCGGCGGTGGTAGGGGTGGAAAATCTCCTCGAGCCGTTGCAGCCGCTCACCCGGGAAGAGGTTGACGTTGGCGGCGATGGCGGCGGCCTCGCTGTGGCTGACGATCGAATCGGGCGCGTCCGGTGGCCGGTTGGCGTCGACCACCAGCCGCGAATAGTTGTGCAGGATCAGGAAGGCATCGAGCCGTGCCGACAGCCGCAGGGCCAGCCCCGCCACGCCCAGATCCCAGGCCACATGGGTGTCAAGCACCCGATCGCTCAGGCCCAGGCCGGCCAGGCGACGGGGAATGGCGCGGCCGGCATGGTCGGCCGTGATCAGCACGGCGGAGCGCCCAGTGGGACAGACGATCCGGTAGACGGCCGGATCAGCGTCTCCCAAGAGGGGTTCCAGGGGCAACGTCACCATCAGGTTTCAAGCTGGGTCGTGAAGCCTTGGAGCTCTTTGATCCAGACGCCCACCTCCATCGACAGCAGGGAGGCTCCGCCGAAGGTGCCGGCGATGGGTGGCACCGACTCGGGCCGGCGAGCCACGGCGACGGGGATGTGGGTGTCGCCGACGATGGCGCCATGGGTGGGATCGAAACCCTTCCAGCCAGCCCCTGGCAGAAAGACCTCCGCCCAGGCATGCGTACTGCCGGCTTGCTCCAGCGGCAGCGCCGTAAAGCAGTAGCCACTGACGAATCGGGCCGCGAACCCGAAACGCCGGGCCGCTTCCATGAACAGAACGGCGATGTCACGGCAGGACCCCCAGCCGCCTTGGAGCGTCACGGCACAGGTCTGGACGCCAGGCTCATCGCGTTGTCGGTAGGAGATGCGCTGGTGGGCCGCCAGATTCAGCCGCTTCAACAACGCGTAGCTCTGAATGCTCTCGCCCGGCTGCCAGACCGTTGCCATCCAGTGCAGCAAAGGCTGACACGGTTGTGGGTCCGTTTCCATCAGATAGGCCGCCAGCAGAGGGAGATCCTTGGACGCATAGAGAAAGGGATAGTTGACAGCCTCGTCATCCACAAGGAAATCAAGTGGAACATGGTCGTATTGCTGAATGATCAAACTGCTTTCGATCCGCAATCTGTCAGAAACGTCACGGAACGACGCCGTGGCAAGACAATTCCCCTCGACATCACGGTGCCAACGCAGCTTTACCGCCGGGCTGATCGATAATGAGGAGGTTTCGATGCGCAGGTCGTGACCCTCCCGAGGACGAAGACGCAGTGTATGGGTGCCGAGCCGGACAGGGGCGCCATAGATGTAGGTGGTGAGGTGATGGATGTTGAAGCGTCGCATCGGCTCGCCAGGAAAAGGGGAGGAAGATCACTGGGAATAGATCAGAACGCTGTACGGACCCACACCGAAAGAGCCGTGATAGGGGAACCCATCCCACTCCCCTGAAACAGCCGCAACGTCAGTGCTTGGGTAGCCGTCAAAGCACTCACTGTAGCCATGCCAATCACTGTTGAAGCGAAGTTTCCATGCCTCAGCCGCCGGAAAACCCACGACGTAGTCCTCCTGGGGCTGGTGAGACAAATTGGCGATCACCACCACATCATCTCCGGGCCCTCCCCGGTCCCAGCGGTGAAAGGCCAGCACGCCTCGATCGGTATCGACATGAAACACCTGGGTGAACTGACCGCAGAGACCACGGGAGAAGCCCTCCCGATCCAGCCGAAGCTGGATCAGATCCCGGTAGAGGCGCACGATGCCGCGAAACTCCTGGCGCTGATCCCAATCCACGGGAACCGTGTCACGGAACCAGCCACCTTCAAGAAACTCCTGCCCTTGAAACAGCATGGGAATGCCGGGCGCCGTGAATACCATGGCGGCCGCCAGGGTGGAACGCTTCTGGGCATACCAGCCGGTGGGATCCTCCGGGTTGACGTCCTGGGGAATCCGCGACTGGCCATTGGCCACGTCGTCGTGGGATTCGCTGTAGATCACACGCTCGAAGGCGTCGTCGTTGTAGCGATAGAGGATCGCTTCCCGAATCGCCCCCAGGGCCCGGTCTTCATCCTTGGTGGCGATCACGGCCTGACGGATCGGTTGGACGAAGTGGGGATCCCATTGGGATCCAAACCCTGCACCACCGGCTCCAACATCCTTGGTCAACCAGTCATTGCTGCGTAGATCTTCCGCGATGGTGATCCGCCCCGGGCAATGCCGGGCCACGGTTTCGTTGATGGCCTGCAGGATACTCCAGCCATCGGGAATCTCCTCAGTTCCAGCATCCCCAATGCTGCGAATGTAACCCGTGCTGTCAAATCGAAGGCCATCGAGGTGATACTCCTCAAGCCACATCCTGACGTTATCCAGGATGTACTGGCGCACCTCTCCTCGGCCATAGTCGGGCCGCGTCTCTCCCCAGGGCGTCTGGGCGCGATCATCATTATAGAAGTAGATTCCTCCCTTGTCGTTCTCCGACCAGCCATCAAAGCGCCAGAGGTCAAGATCACTGGGGCCGAAATGATTAAAAACAACATCCAGGATCACGGCAATGCCAGCCTGATGGGCCCGCTTGATGAATCGCTTGAAGCCCAGGGAACCGCCATAGTCGGTATCGACGGCAAAGATATGGGATGGGTTGTAGCCCCAGGAGCGCTGCCCGGCAAATTGGCCAACAGGCATGACCTGAATGGCGTTGATGCCCAGCCGCTTCAGGTGCTCCAGTCGCGTCGTGATGGAGTTGAATCGTCCTGGCTGGTTGAGATCGTCATCATTGAAGGTTCCGACATGCAACTCGTAGATAACGAGCTCATTCCAGCGCTGGATGGAGAAGTCATCATCATCCCAGTCGAAGTGAGGATCATGGATGATGGCATTGCCAACCGAATTTGTGACCTCACGGGCATAGGGATCAATCCTCTTGATCATGCCCCAGGGTGTAGCGAGCTGATACTTGTAATGGTCGCCGATCCTGGCACCTTCAACGTTGATGGACCAGAAGCCACCCGGTTCGGACTCCATCGGATGGGCGGCACCATCCCAATCGTTGAAGGAACCGATGACGGAAACATGCTCGGCGTGGGGAGCCCAGACCCGGAACGCGACCCCGTCGGGAGATGGCATCGAACCCATGCCGGCAGTGATCAGCGACGTCGCCATGGCTCCACCCTGCTGAAACCACTCTTTCACAGGGTTTTCCTTTCCCATCGACCGTTAAGAATCATTCAAACAGGTACCAGGACAGAGGCAGATCTGCTACCAGGTTGATGCAGAAGCTGGCCCCTCGGCCGCTCCGATCCAGACCTGGACAAGACTGGCCAGTCTTCCCCTTGGGTTGCGCACAAGGATTCACACGCAGGTCGTTCTGCCACCCCTAGGTTGAAGCAGCAGCAGCCGATGGACGACAACCTTTTGGCACCCAAGATCTTGGCACTCAAGATTTTGGTACCCAGGATCCCCACGCCGCTGATTCCCCTCGCCACGAGAACCATGTCCAACAAAGCTGATGCCGCCGCCAAGGATGCGGAAGGCAAACTTGAATCGGCTCTGGGTGAACTGACCGGCGACACCGGTCACCAACTCAAGGGCAAGGCCAAACAGGTTCAGGCCTCCGCCATGAACGCTGCTGAGGATCTGAAAGATGGAGCCAAGGCTGTGGCCCAGAAGGTCAGTGATGCCGCCGCGAAACTGGCTGACGGGTAGGACTGACGGGGCCGTGCCGACCGCAGGCTCGCCGCAGATTCCCTCCAGTGGACATCCACTGGTTGGGGCGGACAGATGGCGACATGGGGCGACACAGCTTGTCTGCGGCAATGTCACGACCCCACACCACCCATACAGGCCTTGACTCCCATGGATCCCTTCTTCATTGCCGACACAACCAAATCCTTTGAGCAGGCGAGTAAGGACCTCCAGGACGCCATCGTGGCCCAGGGCTTCGGGGTCTTGGCGGTCCATGACCTCGGCCAGACCCTGCGCGGTAAGGGTATCGAATTCAACGAGAACTGTCGGATCTACGACGTCTGCAATCCAGGCCAGGCTGCCAGGGTGCTGACGCACCACATGACGTTGTCCATGGCGCTTCCGTGTCGGATCTCCGTTTTCACGGAAGGCCGTCAGACCCGGATCGGCATGATCCGGCCTGAGGGAATGCTGCAGACCCTCTGCTCCGATCCTGACGTGGTGGAGGTGGCGCGTGAAGTCGAATCCGCCACAAAGGCGATCATCGAGGCGGCGGCGTCCTGAGCCGTCAGTGGCCAGCGGCAGCCTTCGGGACCGATAAAGTCTCCCCACGAGTGGAGAATCACGCCATGGCGGCCGTCGGCATCAAGACCGGCATGAAGATCGGTGTGCTGGCTGGGCGCAGCGGCTTGCCCGTCAAGACCCTCCGCTATTACGAGGATCTGGGTCTGCTGCCGGCCATCGGTCGCAGCGAGGGCGGCTACAGGCTGTTTGCGGAGGAGAGCCTGCGGCGCCTCGCGTTCATCCGCCGTCTCAAGACCCTCGGGCTCAGCCTGGAGGAGATCCAGGGCTGTCTGGTGGTTCATGACGCCGGGGATCTGCCCTGCGGTGACATCCAGATTCAGCTGGAGCGGCAGATCGGGCGGATCGATGCCCAGATCGAGGAGCTGGGGCAGCTCAGGCAGGAACTGCAGGGCCTGCTGGCGGGCTGGCAGAGCGATCCGGCCAAGGAAGGGGATGTGATCTGCCCCAATCTGCGGGTCTGATAGCGTGCGGCGACGTTCAGCCATGCCAAGGGGCCCGGAGGTGAAGCCCTGTGCCGGACCCTCACCTGCTCCCGGCTGCCTTCCCATGCTGAAGACAGCCACACACACGCAAGGGAGCAGAACGGATGGACCAGACCCGATCCACCGGCGTCCAGCCACGGGCGGCGGCGCGCCGGTTGGCTGCCGTCGCAGGGCTTGGCGCTCTTTGTCTGGGGCTGGGGATACCAGCGCTGGCAGATCCACCCGCCGGTGCTCCTCCCATGGGGAGCGGGATGGGTGCGGGCCGGATGGGCACCCAGCCGATGGATCAGCACTTCATCGTGATGATGATTCCCCACCATGACGGAGCCATCGCCATGGCGGATCTGGCCCTGAGCCGGGCCAAGCGGCCGGAGATCAAGGCCCTGGCCCGCAGCATCAAGGACAGTCAGACGCAGGAGAACGCCCAGATGCGCTCCTGGTACCGCCAGTGGTTCGGCGGCTCGGTGCCGGCGTGGGGTGGAGCGATGGGCCACGGGGGTGGCATGGGAATGATGGGGATGGGTGGCATGGGGGGGACGGGCACCGATATCGCCTGGCTGAAGAACGCCTCGGATTTCGATCGCGCCTTCATCCAACAGATGATTCCCCACCACCGCATGGGCGTGATGATGGCCACCATGGCCCAGACCAACAGCCAGCATCCGCAGCTCAAGGCCATGCAGCAGGCCATGGTCAAGGCCCAGAGCCAGGAGATCGAGCAGATGGCCCAGTGGTACCGCAGCTGGTATGGGACGCCCTGAGCCGCCGCACCGACCCTGAACGCTCAGTCGCCGCGACCCTGACGTACCCCGTGCCCGTGCTGCTGCCCCCAGGCACAGAGCGACTGAATCACCGGGATCAGGGTGCGGCCGTGGTCGCTGAAGCTGTAGCTGACCTGGGGCGGCCTGGCTGGGGTCACCTGCCGCAGCACCAGCCCATCACGCTCCAGGTCGCGCAGGCGCTGGGTCAGCAGCTTGTCGCTGATCTCCGGGATCAGGCGACGCAGATCGCCATAGCGCTGTGGACCATGCCGCAGTTGCCAGAGGATCGGCAACGTCCACTTCCCCTCCAGCACCTGGAGGGCGGCCCGCACGACAGCGGTGGCTTCGATGGGATCCGCCTCCGTGGTCGGCACCAACGCACCTGCAGGTAAGTCCTTCCGTTCCAGGGCCGGCGGCCATAGGTTGCTGGCCCATTCTTGCCCTCGCCGAGGGGCCCTGCCGACGATGACGCGACTGCAAGGCAAGGTGGCCCTGGTCAGCGGCGGATCCCGCGGCATCGGCCGGGCCATCGCCGAACGGCTGGGGCGCGATGGCGCCGATGTGGCCCTCACCTACGCCGGCAACCGCGACAAGGCGGAAGCCGTGGCGGAGACGATTCGCGCCGGAGGGGTGCGGGCCCTGGCCCTGCCCTCCGATCTGCGAGAGGTGAGCCAGACCCGGGCCCTGTTCGCCGCCGTGCTCGAGCAGTTCGGCCGCCTCGACATCGTCGTCAACAACGCCGGGATCTCGGTGTTCAAGCCCACCGCTGACATCGACGAAGCGGACTACGACCGGGTGATGGACACCAATGCCCGCGGCACCTTCTTTGCCCTCCAGGAGGCGGCCCGCCATGTGGCCGACGGCGGCCGGATCATCAGCCTGGCCAGTGGCGCCACCCGCCAGGCTCTGCCGGCCGCGGGGGTCTACGCCGCCAGCAAGGCGGCGGTGGAGCAGTTCGGCATGGCCCTGGCCAAGGAACTTGGGCCCCGGGGCATCACCGTCAACCAGATCGGTCCAGGGGTCACCGACACCGACGGACTGATCATGCCGGCCGAGGCCCTGGCCCATCTGATCGCCTCCACGCCCCTGGGTCGCCTCGGCCAACCCGCCGATCTGGCGGATGTGGTGGCCTTCCTGGCCTCCGACGACGCCCGCTGGGTGAACGGCCAGACCCTCCAGGTGAACGGCGGCATCCTCTGAGCCGTTCCTCTGAGCCATCCCACAGCGCCCCCGCGATGAGCGAATCACCCAAAAGCGTCGACAACGGCTTTCCCGTCAACACGATCCGCGTCGGCGAGGGGATCGTGTTGATCAACGTGTTCCACCTCGACCCGGATCGGGCCGAAGCCTTCGTGGCCACCCAGGTGGGCGAATACAAACGCCTGCAGGGCGTTTTTCCGGGCAGCCTCAGCGCCAATCTGCACCTCAGCCTCGATCGCACCCGGGCCGTCAACTACGCCCACTTCAGCTCCGTGGAGGCCTATCAGGCGATGCGAGACAGCCCTGCCTTCGCAGAGCACCTCGAGCGGCTCAAGGGATTGGTACTCAAGGCCGAGCCCCAGCTCTACACAGTGGCCTACACCCAGAACGCCACCCAACCCGTCTCCGAGGCCCCCCTGCCGCCCCTGGCAGATCCTGCCCTGGCGCCGCGGCTCGGGCCGGTGCCACTCGCCTGAGCACGGTGCCGCCGGGGCCCTTGACTCTCCAGCCGAGTGGAGACCATACCGTGAGGCTTCCTCCCGAGCCCCCATGCGCCCCAGCCGTTTCTCCCCCGCCTTGTTCGGGACCCTCTGCGCCCTGAGCCTGGCGGCCCCCGTTCTGGCGCAGGACCACGGCGGCATGAACCACGACCATCACGCCCTGCCGGTCCAGCCCGCCCCGGCCGGAGCGACTCCTGGGCACAGCGGCCACGCCCATGACGTGGGCCCGGCCGGTGCCACCTACGACCTGCGCTTCATCGACGGGATGGTGCAGCACCACACCGGTGCCCTGCGGATGAGCGAGTTCGTCTTCGGCATCGGGTCGCCCGGGGTGGGGGCCCTGGGCAAGACGATCTGGCGCGACCAGGCCAGCGAGATCCGGGCCATGGGGCTGTGGCGCAAGGCCTGGTACCCCCAGGCGCCCGTGTATCCGGTGGCCCTGGCCAATGGCGGCGATCCCAACAGCCTGGCCGGCCTCACCCGCATGAGCCAGGCCCAGATCGACGGGATGCGCATGATGGGCGATCCCCCCAGCCCGGACAATCGCGTCGTCTGGTTCCTGGAGGGGATGCTCCATCACCACGGCGGGGCGCTGATCATGGCCCACGACGCCCTGGCCAAGAGCACCAATCCGACCATCCGGCGCTTCGCTCGCCAGGTGATCGTGGCCCAGCGCGCCGAGATCATCGAACTGCGCCGGATGCTGGCGACCGACGGCCTGCGCAAGCCGGAGTACGGCCGCTACGACGCCCTGTTCGCGCTCTGATCAGGGCCTCTGCAGGACGGCGTGCCATCGGCTACGCCGCCCTGTCACCGATGAACCGGCGGCGAGCCGCTGCCATGACTCACTGGAGGATTCACCTCCAACTGCAGAAGCCGAGCCGATCGCGCCATGGCGCCGCAACTCTTGATTGATCGTGAATCTCCCGCCCGCTGGAGCCGTCGCCGGCTCCTGGCACTGGCCGGAGCGGGGCTGGGCGTCGGAGCCCTGGCCGGTCCCCTGGCCGGGGCCATGGCCCGCGGTCGATCGGACGTCGACGGGATGGCCCTGCCCTTCGACCCCACAGCGGGCCTGCGCACCTACAACCACGGCACCGTGATCCGGGAGAACGGTGTCCCCATTCGGGTGTTTGAGGTGCATGCCCGCAGCCTCACCGTGCCGCTGCGGCGTGCCACCCGCATCAAGGCCTGGACCCTGGACGGCTCGATTCCAGGGCCGAACCTGCGGGCCCGGGCGGGGGAACGGATCCGGGTGATCTTTCATAACGAGGACAGCACCTCCCACAGCCTCCACTTCCATGGGATTCATCCGGCCGCCATGGATGGCATCCAGCCGGTTCTGTTCAACAAGACGACGATCTACGACTTCGAAGCGGGAGCTGCCGGCCTCTATCCCTACCACTGTCATGTGGCTCCGGTGGCACGCCATGTGGGCAAGGGACTGTTCGGCCTGCTGATCGTGGACCCGATTCAGCCGCGAGCCGCCGCCGATGAGCTGGTGCTGGTGATGGGCGGCTACGACCTGCACGGCGCGGGGCATAACGATCTCTATGCCTTCAACGGCATCCCCCATCACTTCATGGAGCACCCGATCGAGATCCGCCAGAACCAGTTGGTGCGGCTCTACCTGCTCAACATGGTGGAGCTCGAGGCCCCGCTCACCTTCCACATTCACGCCAACAGTTTCGAGATCCTGCGACAGGGCGCCACCGGAGAGTTCCGGGAACGCAGCGACGTTGTCACCCTGGGCGTGGCGGAACGCCAGATTCTCGAGTTCCGTTATCCATTCCCGGGGCGCTACATGTTCCACCCCCACCAGGACCAGATCGCCGAAAAGGGTTGCATGGGTCTGTTCGAGGTGCTGCCGGTCTGAGCAAGCATCAACCGCACCTGTGCCATTGGCGACGTGGGGCTGTCGTCCCTGGGCGGTGCAGGGCGGACATCCCAAGCAGGATCAGCGGACTTCGACGGCAACAGATGCCCAGACCGCTGCGCAGCATCGAGCTGTTTCTCGCCCTGGGGGCGGCCACCACCTCGATCGGCGTCCTGCCGGCTGGCGCCGCCACGGCAGCCGCCGGCACCCGCGTGGCCACGCCAACCCAACTGGTGGCCCAGCACGGGGGCCATGGGGGCCCCAGTGCCGCGCCCGCCGCATCGGAGGGCGGGGAAGGGGGAGAAGGTGGCGAAGGTTCCCAGGAGATCGCCGCCTCCGACACCGCCTATCTCGCCGTGCTCGGCCAGATGCGGGGGCACCTGATCGTGGCCGGGGAGCTGATGCAGGAGGGCAATTTTGCCCAGGCGGAGAAACACATCGGCCATCCGGTGGAGGAGCTGTACGGGTCAGTGGAACCGGAACTGGAGCGGCGCCGGGTGAAACCGTTCAAGCAGAACCTCACGGCGCTGCTGGAACTGATCCAGGCCTCTCCTTGGTCGCCCGACACACGCAAGGCCTACCGATCGGCCGTCGCGGCCATCGACGCGGCGATGCTCGGGGTACCGGAGACCGTGCGCCGGGACCCCGCAACCACCGCGGCGGTGGTGCGGGAGATCGTCAAGGTGGCCGCCAGTGAGTACGACGCCTCAATCGCCGACGGAGCCATCGTGGAAACGATCGAATACCAGGATTCCCGTGGGTTCGTGCTCTACGCCGGGGAACTGCTCAAGACCTCCCTCGGTCCCGGCAGCGGGCCGGAGGCCGTCGCGCTCCTGGTGCCGATCCAGAGGCGTTTGACCGCCCTGGCCAAGGCCTGGCCCAGCCTGAAGCCACCGGCCAGACCGGTGATGGATGCGAGAACGGTTACCATTCTCGCCAGTCAGCTGTGAAGCGATCCGCCTTCCCTCACCCTGCGCGACCCTTCCTGCTTCTTGCCGCCCTGGTTCCCGGGGCCGCCACGGCCGCAGAACTCCATCTCGACGCCATCAACCGCTACGCGAGGTCCGCCGGGGCCGGGGGGCAGAGCCAGGAGCAGGTCACCAGCATCAACCAGTTCTCCGACGTCAGGCCCACCGACTGGGCCTACCAGGCGCTCTCGAACCTGATCGAACGCTACGGCTGCGTCGCCGGCTACCCCAACGGCACCTTCAAAGGCGGCCAGGCCATGACCCGCCATGAAGCGGCGGCCCTGCTGAACGCCTGTCTCGACCGGATCACCGAAGTGACCGACGAGCTGAAGCGCCTGATGGCCGAGTTCGAGAAGGAACTCGCCGTGCTGCGCGGCCGCGTCGATGGCCTCGAGGCCAAGGTGGGTGAGCTGGAAGCCACCCAGTTCTCCACCACCACCAAGCTGGGCGGCCAGGCCACCTTCGTGATCGGTGCCAATTCGTTTTCGGGCAGCGACACCGCCAACGTCGATGCCTCCCGGGCCGCCGTGGGGGCCACCACCTTCAGCTACGACATCCAGCTGAGCTTCGACACCAGCTTCAGCGGCAAGGACCTGCTGCGCACGATCCTGCGGACCGGCAACTTCGCCGATTCGGCCTTCGGCGGCGCCGGCCCCACCGGTGGGCTCTCCACCCTTGAGGCGGCCTTCCAGGAAGACTGCGGTGGCCCCGCCGACTGCGGCGATGTGGTGGCGATCGACAAGATCTTCTACCAGTTCCCGATCGGCAGCCAGTTCACCTCCACCGTCGGCGGCCGGGTGGGTCAGGAGGACATGCTCGCCCTCTGGCCGAGCGCCTACCCCTCCGACACGATCCTCAACCTGTTCACCCTCAACGGCGCCCCGGCGGCCTACGACAAGAACCTCGGACCGGGGGCCGGCCTCTGGTGGCAGCAGGGCGGCTTCAGCATCAGCGCCAGTTACGTGGCCGCCAACGGGGACGTGGGCGATCCCAACATCGGCGGCATCGGCACCAAGGCCTCGGCCGGCACCGGCACGGTGCAGATCGGCTACGCGAAGGATCAGTGGGGGCTGGCGGCGATCTACTCCCGCAACCAGTCGGGCGTGGGGGTACCGGGCACCACCCCCTTCACCGGCCTCACCTTCGAAGCCAACCCCAGCAGCCGCACCGATGCCTTTGGCATCAGCAGCTACTGGCAGCCGGCCCGCTCCGGCTGGATTCCCTCGATCAGCCTCGGCTGGGGCCTCAACGGCACCAGCTACGACAGCCCCCAGGCTCCCGGGGCCCTGCGCACCAGCCAGTCGTGGATGGTGGGCCTGCAGTGGGACGACGCCTTCATCAAGGGCAACGCCCTCGGCATGGCGGTGGGTCAGCCCATCTTCGCCACGGCCCTGGCCGATGGCCAGACGCCCCAGGATGGCAATTTCGCCTGGGAGTGGTGGTACAAGCTGCAGGTCACCGACACCATCAGCGTCACCCCGGCCCTCTTCTATCTGAGCCGGCCCCTGGGGCAGGACACCACGCCCGGCACCACGTTCCGACAGCTGGGCGGGCTGGTGAAGACCACCTTCCGTTTCTGACGGCCCGCGGGAACGGATGATGAGGGGGACCTGGATGGCCTGGCCACCATGGATCTCACGCCGTTCCTGGGCAGCCTGGAGGGGAACACCTTCGATGAGGTGCTGCTCTCGGTGGCGCCCGGGGGGAAGGTGGCGATCGCCATGAAGGGACGTTTCCTGCTGCGGGCCCTGTGCGAGAGCATCAGCGACCGCAGCCTGATCGGCTGCGCCATCACCCACGAACAGGGCTGCCTCGACTACCTGAAGCGGGATCCCTACGACCTGCTGCTGTGCACCGATCACCTGGAGAGCGGCAACGGCTTCGAACTCACCCGCCGGGCCAAGGCGCTCCACCCCGACCTCAAGGTGGTGATGCTGGCCCTCGGCGATGTGATCCCCGCGGAATACGAGCACGCGCCTTGGCTGGAGGCCGTGGTGGCCGAAGCCGACATCGTCGATGACCAACGGCCCCTGCAGGCCGCCGTGATCGCCGTGATGGGGCACCACTCCTACCGCAGCCCCTCGCTGCGCTCCGGCAAGCTCCCCTACCTCAGCTGTCCGCGGCTGACCCCGCGGGAGTACGAGGTGCTCGACCTTCTGGCCAGCGGCCTCAGTGACCGGGACATCGCCCGCAGGCTGGTGGTGAGCGACGCCACCGCCCGCACCTACACCAAGCGCCTGCTCCAGACCCTGGGCGTCAACAACCGCCTGCAGGCCGTTCTCAAGGGCGTCCGCTGCGGCATGGTGCAGCTGGGGTGAGTCCAGCACTTTCCGACACTGACTAGGCTGAATACAACGATTCAGTTGACTCCATGGCCACCTCCGTTCGTCTGGACCCAGCGACAGAGGCGCGGCTGGATCGACTGGCCTCTGAAACGGGGCGGACCAAGGCCTTCTACCTGCGGGAGCTGATCGAGCAGGGCCTGGACGATCTGGAGGATGCCTACCTCGGCGCCGCCGCACTGGAACGGATTCGCCGGGGCCAGGAACGTACCTACAGCCTCGACGAGGTGGTGGCAGAACTTGGCCTGGACGCTTCGGATCTCTGAAACGGCCAGGCGCCAGCTCAAGAAGCTGGATCGCTCGACCGCTCAGAACCTGTTGCGGTACATGAACCGGCTGCTGCAGCAGACCGAGGATCCGCGCCAGAGAGGCAAGGCCCTGACGGCCAACCTCTCCGGACTATGGCGCTACCGGGTCGGCGACTATCGGGTGATCTGTCAGATCGAAGACGACCAACTTGTCGTGCTGGTGGTCGGGCTCAGCCACCGCAGCGATGTCTACCGCTGACGCCGCCAGCTGCTGCAGAGCGGCGTTTGGCCGGAGTCCCTTGCGGTGGTTGGGATGGGTCGCCTGAGATTCGAACTCAGGACCAGTCGGTTAAAAGCCGAATGCTCTACCGCTGAGCTAGCGACCCGTCGCTGGGGAAGCTATCACCCGGCGGCGACCCTCTCCAAGCCCGCCACCCGCCACCCATGACCAGCCCCGACGCCTGGCCCAGCCGCTGGGACGCCCCCCGCATCGACGCCGCCGCCTGGGTGGCCCCGTCGGCGGTGGTGATCGGCGATGTGCGGCTGGCGGCGGGGGCCAGCCTCTGGCCCACCGTCGTGGCGCGGGGGGATGTCTGCACGATCTGGGTGGGGGAGGGCAGCAACGTGCAGGACGGTGCCGTGCTGCACGGGGATCCGGGCCAGCCGGTGACGATCGGCGCCGATGTGACCATCGGCCACCGGGCCGTGGTCCACGGCGCCACGCTGGAAGACGGCTGCCTGATCGGCATCGGCGCCATCGTGCTCAACGGCGTCACGGTGGGGGCCGGGGCCCTGGTGGCGGCCGGCTCGGTGGTCACGCGTGATGTGCCCCCCGGCGCGGTGGTGATGGGGGCTCCGGCGGTGGTGAAACGGCAACTCGATGCCGCCGTGATCGAGGCCCAGCGGCAGCACGCCCACCGCTACCGCCGGCTGGCGGAGGTTCACGCTGGACTCCGTTAGGATCCCGCCATCGTTTTCCCCTCTCCCGCCATGGACCTCCGGCTGCTGCTCGTCGCTGCTCCGATCCTCCTGGCCGTGGGTTGGGCCGCCTTTAACATCGGCCGCGCCGCCGTTGGTCAGCTGCAACTGATGCTCAAGCGCGCCCGCGCCTGATGGTCGTCGTCATCGGTGCCGGCCTCGCCGGCACCGAAGCCACCTGGCAGATCGCCGAAGCCGGGATTCCGGTGCGGCTTGTGGAGATGCGGCCCGTGCGCCCCTCCCCGGCTCACCACAGCGGTGACTTCGCCGAACTGGTCTGCAGCAACAGCTTCGGCGCCCTCTCCCCCGACCGGGCCGCCGGCCTGCTCCAGGAGGAGTTGCGGCGCCTGGGATCGCTGGTGATCCGCACCGCCGATGTCCATGCGGTGCCCGCCGGCGGTGCCCTGGCGGTCGACCGGGGCCGCTACAGCGCCGCCCTCACCGCCGCCGTCGAGGCCCATCCCCTGGTGACGGTGGAACGGGGCGAGCAGCTGGCGTTGCCCAACCCCGCCGAGATCGCCGTGCTGGCCACCGGGCCCCTCACCGGCGCCGCCCTGGCCGAGGATCTGCTGCACTTCACCGGAAGGGAGTCCTGCCATTTCTTCGATGCCGCCAGCCCGATCGTGGAGGGGGAGGCCATTGACCTGTCGGTGGCCTTCCGGGCCAGCCGCTACGACAAGGGCGACGCCGATTACATCAACTGCCCCATGGACCGGGAGCAGTACCTGGCCTTCCGCACCGCCCTGCTGGAGGCCGAGAAGGCGGAGCTGAAGGATTTCGAGCAGGAGAGCGCCACCTTCTTCGAGGGCTGCCTGCCGATCGAGGAGCTGGCCCGCCGCGGCGAAGACACCATGCGCTACGGCCCCCTCAAGCCGATCGGCCTCTGGGATCCGCGCTGGGGCGACCTGCACGACCGCGACGTGCGCCGGGCCAAACGGGCCCATGCGGTGGTGCAGCTGCGCCAGGAGGACCGGGACGGCCAGCTCTGGAACCTCGTCGGCTTCCAGACCAACCTCAAGTGGGGCGAACAGCAGCGCGTGCTGCGCATGATCCCCGGCCTGGAGAACGCCTCCTTCGTGCGCTTCGGGGTGATGCACCGCAACACCTTCCTGGAGTCCCCCGAGCTGCTGCAGCCCACCCTGCAGTTCCGCCAGCGGCCCACCCTGCTGGCCGCCGGCCAGATCACCGGCACCGAGGGATACGCCGCCGCGGTGGCGGGCGGCTGGCTGGCCGGCACCAACGCCGTCCGCCTCGTGCGGGGCCAGGCGCCCCTGAGCCTGCCGGCCACCACCATGGCCGGTGCCCTTCTCGCCTTCATCAGCGAGGCCGAGCGCAGCCACGGCGCCCGCAAGGGGGGCTTCCAGCCGATGCCCCCCAGCTTCGGCCTGATGCCGGAACTACCTGAGCGCATCCGCGACAAACGCCGCCGCTACGGCGCCTACCGCGACCGGTCCCTGGCGGACCTGGCCGCCTGGGAGTCGCAGCGGCAGGCCGTAACCTCGGCGGTGGCGATGGCCGCGGGCTGAGCCGGCCCGCCCCCCGGAGTCGTGCCGCTTCCTAGGGTCAGGCCGCTCCCGTTCGCCTGGTTCCGGTGACCGTCACCGTCCCTTCCTCTGCCGCCGCCCCCCTCACCGCGGCCGATGGCCGCCCCTGGGACGTCGTCGTGATCGGATCAGGGATCGGCGGGCTGGTCACCGCCAGCCAGCTGGTGGCCAAGGGGGCGCAGGTGCTGGTGCTGGAGCGCTACCTGATCCCCGGCGGCAGCGGCGGCAGCTTCCACCGCGAGGGCTACACCTTCGACGTCGGCGCCTCGATGATCTTCGGCTTCGGTGAGAAGGGCCACACCAACCTGCTCACCCGCGCCCTGGCCGATGTGGGCGAGCACTGCGAAACGATCCCCGACCCCGCCCAGCTGGCCTACCACCTGCCCGGCGGGCTGTCGGTGGCAGTCGACCGCGACTACGAGCGCTTTCTGGCCGACCTCACAGCCCTGTTCCCCCACGAGGCCAAGGGGATCCGCGCCTTCTATGACACCTGCTGGCAGGTGTTCCGCTGCCTCGATGCGATGCCCTTGCTGTCGCTGGAGGACCCGGCCTACCTGACCAAGGTGTTCTTCCGGGCCCCCCTGGCCTGCCTGGGCCTGGCCCGCTGGCTGCCGGCGAACGTGGGGGCTGTGGCCCGCGCCCACATCAGCGATCCGGCCCTGCTCAAGTTCATCGACATGGAGTGCTTCTGCTGGTCGGTGATGCCCGCCGATCGCACCCCGATGATCAACGCCGGCATGGTGTTCTCCGATCGCCACGCCGGCGGCATCAACTACCCCAAAGGCGGCG
>CALRQM020000009.1:0-70518 GCA_943370335.1 Bordetella parapertussis
AAGGCTCGGGAGCCTTGCTCGAGGCCACCGAGGCCACGGGTCTGGAACCCAGCGACATCGTGATCGAGCTCAACGAAACCAAGGTTCAGGACACGATGACCCTGAAACGCTTCGTGGAGCGCCATCGCGAATTGGGTTTCCTGATCGCAATTGACGACTTGGGATCCGGCCACAGCAACCTGCCACGCATCGCCGAATTGCGGCCCCACATCATCAAGCTCGACCGCAGTCTCATCGCCGGAGTCGACCGCGACTTTTTCAAGCAGGAAATGATGAAGTCGCTGATCTTACTTGGAAAGACCATCGGCACTCTGGTGCTGGCTGAAGGGGTGGAAACCCAGGCAGAACTGGACACCTGCGCCGCCCTCGGAGCAGAGTTCTTCCAGGGCTATCACTTTGCGCGCCCCAAGCCAGCGGCCAACCTGGACTTGGCGGCCCTGCACCCAGTGCTGATGGAAGCCGCCCGCCGGCAACGGGTCAAAGCCGTGGCCGCCATCCAGACCCGCCACATGGAGGGCCTCGATCTGATCAATCTGGCCCGCGAAGGGTGTGAAGGCCTACGTCACATCGCTGCCGAAAAGTTCGACGGTGGCCTTGCCAACTGGGTAGGCACCAACACCATGATCGAAGCGGCCTACGTGCTCGATGGCGACGGACTGCAGATCAGCAACACGCACCTGGGTCAGGGTCTCCCCCCGTCGAGGAACCGCCTGTTCACACCCGCCACGCGGGGCACCGACCACGCCAACAAGGAGTATTTCTTCAGCCTGATTGACACGGGTCTCCATCAGCACATCACCGACACCTATATCAGCCTGGCCACCGGCCAGCCCTGCCGCACCGTGGCCACGAAGTTGGAGCACGCCAGCGGCGCTTCCTTCGTGCTCTGTATGGATCAGCGCCTCAAACCCTGATCTGATCGCCAGAAAACCACCAGTCCACGGTCCTGCTGATTCAACGGTCGACTCCAGAGCGCGAGGCCGCGATCGAGCGGGCCCGTGGCTGGACGTCCTAAGTGTGGTTTGCCACTAGGTTGTTCATGCCAGCAGCTGAGCGTGCCGCTGTTGGGGGGTGAGGCCACCCAGGGCCATGTGGCACCTGCGGCCGTTATAGATCCGCAAGTAGGCCGGCAGCAGCTCATTGCGAGCCGCTGAAGTCTGGTAGGCGATGAAGTAGGCCCACTCCCCCAGGAGTGTTTTGATGAAACGCTCCGCTTTGCCGTTGGTGCGCGGCGTGTAGGGCTTGGTGCGGATCGGTTTCAGAGCCAGTCCCTGACAGGCTTTTCGCCAGTCCCCTGAGCGATAGGCGGAGCCATTGTCCGAAAGCACCCGACGGCAGGTGATCCCGTGCTCGGAGAACCACCCGACGGCACGGGCCAGGAACCCAATGGTCGTGGCCTTCTGCTCGTCGGCAAGCACTTCGACGTAGGCCAGGCGGGTGGCGTCATCAATCGCGACATGCACCTTCTCGTAGCCCGCTCCCCGCGAGCAGCCCAGACGCCGATCGCCGGTGATCCGATGGCCGACACGCTCGAAACGGGCCAGCTGTTTCGTGTCGACATGGATCATGTCGCCCGGGCGCTCCCACTGGTACCGCCGCACAGGAGGTTTGGGCTCGAGGTTCCGCAGCCGGCCCAGCCCCAGGGCATTCATTACCCGTCCGACGGTCGAGAGAGGAGCCTTGAGGGTCCTGGCAATGCGGCGGAGCGTGCAGCGCTGGTGCCGGAGGTCCACGGCCAGCTGCAGTTGCTGCGGATCGAGCGTCCGCCGCTGGGTGCGGCCCACGCTCCGTCGATCCGCCAGTGCCGTGACGCCGCCTGAGCGGTACCGGGCCAGCCACTTGTAGGCGCAGCGCAGGCTGATCCCGGCTTGCGCCGCAAGGGTCTTGAGCTGCACGCCCTCATCGAGATGCCGACGAATCAGGCGTTCCCGACTGATCGGCGTCAGACGGGCCAGTGGGTGGCTATGCATGGGGTGTGAGGTCTTGGGAGGACCGGTGACACCCCGACCCTGGCGACCTCACACCCAATCCTCAGCTGAACAATCTGGTGGGACTACACAACTAAGCAAGCCACTGCAGGGGTTGGCAAAGGATGACCCTCCATGCCGTGTGAATAGGACCCACAGGGGCGTCCTCGGGGGATGTTGCTGTTCGCTGCATCCAATGCCCCCCGAACCCGAAGCCGCTGGGCTACGCCTGTCAACCGGAAGTTGAGCCCCTGCTTGTAACGGCATAGAACACCGATGAGGGCTGTGTGTAATGCTCATTGGCGCACCCCCTCCCCCTCACTGTTTGGGGGGTTGCCCTGCATCAGGGGGCAATCTTGTGGGTTGAGCCGAACGCTTACTCCACCTCAGCTTGCCTTCTCTGGTCTCAGGATGGTCATCGCCGAACTCGTCCCCAATGAGAAGGGCGCCCCGTGTCGGACGCCCTTGGGCCGGTTGCAGGGTCTCGGCTCGCGCTGCCCTGGTCGTGGCCTCTGATTCATTGATAGCTCTGCCAGCCTTGCTTGTCATTACGGCTAGCCGATCGAGGCGTTGGGGCCTCAACTTCAAGAGAGCCCGCTCACCACTGAGGACTGCAAGGCGCCCAGCCCGCCTTGCGCTTTTCTCCCCAGAGCTTGAGGGCCTCAGCCCGAGTCACCTCCCGGCGCGATTTCAGCAGCGGGACCTCCTGATCAGGGAGCAGCTCACCACTTGTGATCTCAAGCAGTTGAACCAAGCGCTCCCATCGGGTCTGGGGAAAGCGCAGCACCTGTCGGCCATGGATCAGCCAGCCCTCTTTGGGGGGCAGGGGGACACGCGGTGCAGCCTGGCTCATGCCTCAATGTGGCGGGCCTCGATCAAACGGCAGCACTCCTCCACATTCCTCGCACTCTCCACCCCCTTGCCGAGCGAGCAGTAGATGTCCCGCCACAGCGGCGGCACCGCCAGCAGGATCAGCGGCCTCCCGCCGTTGAGCGCATGGGCGGCTTCCGAGGCCGTGCCAGGGCCGCCGCCGCCGCAGACCACCACCGCACGCCGTTTGCTCATGCCAGGTCCGGGCACCAGCCCCGCTGGCGCGTCATGTCATCGGTCCAACCCTGACAGCGGCGGATGAGGTGACCGCCGAGAGCGAGCAAGCCCTGGTGCAGCTGGCAGGTGAGCAACGGGATACAGCTGACGCCGGCCTGGTGGCGGAACCAGTGGCAGGTCATGCAGACCTTGCGGCTCCTGCTGCTCTGAAGGACCTCCTGATCCAGATAGGGCCACTCCTCGATGGGTTGGCCCAGGGAGCCACTGGCTCCCGAGGTGGAACGGCGCAGGTGGCATCCCATGGCAGCTCTCGACAAGTACGTCTGTACTAAAGTGAGGGTTCCATCTTTGCTGCTCCACTGGATTCCGCCCGAAGGGCTGGACGGAGCGCCTCGATCCGGCTCGCAAGCTCCTCGAAGCGGAGGCCATCCCCATAGGCCCGAATCAGAGGTTGGAGCCCCATCGATTGGGGGTCGCCATGGAGCTTGGCGGTGCGCACCACCCAGAAGCGCCACTGACTCACGTCCTGAGGGTCAACCAGATCGCGGTCCTCCTCCGCCAGCAGACAGAAGACGTAGGCGGTGGCCACGCGCTGCTCAATCGGGAAGCTGATCGTGCTCGGGCGCACCTGCTGCCAGGACTGCACGAAGGCCGCCAACTTCACCTCCAAGGTGATGAAGCCAAAGTTCACCTCCACTGCGGCCCTATGGATACGGTGCTGCCCGGGATCGAGGCCCAAAGCCTGATTAAGACCTGAGGCATGCAGTGAGCGAGACGTCGATGAGTATGCCCGAAGGGATACAACGAGCTTACTGACAAGTGGGTAAGGATCATTGCGAGCGGCAGCGGGCGAAAGAAATACAGAGCAGAATTACAGTGAAAGCTGGTGCATAAAGATGCGGAGATCGCAAGTGAAAAGCACAGTGCATCACCCACGGCATCGACTCAATGGAACCGAACTTGCCGCAGTTTTGACATTGATCGCAAACAAACGGATGCGTACATCGCTCCAGCCGATGGTGCAAGATGTGCAGAGCCTGGAGTATGATATTTCTGCAATCTCACACTAAAGAATAGTCATTGTGCCGAACCGCAAAGAGATCCAAGAACTCCGCTCCGCATTAGAAACGTCCAGCGTGCAGTGGGCGAGGACGGTCGAGATGATCACTCGAATAGCCGGTGAAGAAATCTCCGCTGCAAGCGTGGCCGAGAAGGACGGCGAACTGGACATAATCTCGCTGCAGGAGCTCATATCAAAGCGATCGCAGGCGCTGGCTATCGCAGCAAGACTCATGGATGAGATGCATGAGGCAGAAAAGTGCATCATCAAAAACATAGGGTAGTAAAACCCTGAGCTACTCCTGATTCCCTGCCATTCACCACAATGATCAAGGGAGACGTGGCCCTTGAAAATCGGTCTGAAGAGAATGAGAGTTCACCTCCGGCTTTTCTGTGCTGGAGACTTCACCAAGAACACGTGCAGGGCACCTTAGAAAGGAGGTTTAGGTATGGGACGGGGCTGACCTGAGTGGTTAACCTCCGTGTGCTTCTGTAAAAACTACACCCCAACCCAGACCCCTTTCTCAGTAGCTGCCTAGATCGATGGTGTTGGAGAAAGGTTGGTTGGTGCACGAAAACTCCATCCTTGAGGTGGATGGCCTTTACTGGACAGATTCGGCCCCTGACATCGTTAACGCCGGGCGCGAGGAACAGGGATTGATCTCAGTGTAGACCTCATGGGGAGTTGTGCCTCCCAATGTGCTTTGCGGCCTTACATGAGCCCCCCCTCTGGGCCGGACACCGGGACACCCGGACACGCCGGACAGGGGCGCTGCCCCCTCTCAATGCTGCTGTTCTTTCAGAGGGGGGGGGCACATCATGTGTCTGATGGTGGCGTGTCCGCCCCGTCCGGGAAGTCCGGGTGAGGTGGGGACAGGTCAGAGGTGGGCGGCGCTGCCCTGTCTGCCTCTTGTCCGCCCTGTCCGAGCCTCCCATCAGGTGTTGCGCCTGCTTCTGTGGGGCATGTGATGTGTTCTCAGGGGGGGGCACTCGGTCCAGGCATGTCCCTGGGAATGAATATTTGGCAGTTAGGCGCAGTCGGGACAATGACCGGACCGCCTCGCCAGAGACTATTGGTCGGCTGTCGGTTTTGGAGCAGATACCGCTGGCCACATCACAACGAACAGCCAGATCTGCTGCAGGCCAAGAACGAACTGTCCGCAAGACCTGAAGCCAAACGTTGAATTTGCCCTACATCTGAGCAGTGGGAGAAAAACTTTCGTATAGACTGGTTGTCAACTCTAAGCAGCCTATGGAAATGAGATTCCTCTTACTGGCTGCGGCGACTACCGCTTATGCAGTATTTCTGAACATTCCAAGCTCTGTCCTTTCCAATGAAGGCGAAACGCCTCCTGCTGGATCAAAGGACGCTTCATGCCGCTATGGTGACAACACTCCTGGCTTTTGTAAGGTAAAGATTGTCAGCGAAACCCCAGGAAAGATTCTGGTATGGATTCCAGAAGGAAGACAGAGTGCCATGACTCTGACCTACACTGGCAAGTGTCTCAAGCAGGGTTGCATTCTTATAGGAGAAGACTATGGCTATGTCGGAGGGCCGGCCAAGTACGAAGTTCTCGAAGTCACCAAGTCTGTCGTCAAGTTGAAAGAGCTTTCTGGGAATAAGGCTATAGAGGAGATTAGGATTCATGAACGGTAGTTTCAAGCTTCCGCAGTCGGTCATCTAGCCTGCGAAGAAGTAAAGCAGGACGAGTCTTCCCATCATTTCTCCCCGAGAACGAATAGCGCTGGGGGTGTGACACCTAGCAGCGCCTCCGTCACAACTCCGCTGGGATGAACCTTGGCGAACTGTGGAGGACTCGGGAGGAGTGCTGGAAGAAGTGCCGGTTGGCAATGGTCTTCCTCGGAAAGCTGGGTCCGAGCTCGGGGGAATGCGTGAGGGGGTGAGCCGAGAAGACTGCCCAAGAAGACACGGGCCGCTCCCCGTGGTTATCCAACGGTGTCGCTACCCCCGAGAACATTCCACCCCATGCCTCATTGGCTCGCGTTATCCCCCCGGAGAACAGGTCGCTACCGGCCTCCAGTAGACGCGGCTGCCACCGGCTCACCTGGATCGGGTGGACCGCGTGGTCGGCGGCGATCTCCTGGAGCGTCTTGCGGCCACTGATCGCCTCCATGGCGAGATTGGCCGTGAACTCGGGGCTGTGAGTGCGGGCTTTCTCGTCGGTGGCCTCACCTTTCAAAGGCGTTAGGTCGCCTGAGAGTTCAGTTACAAACCATACCAAGCAAGACAGTTCGCCCGAGGGCAGGCACTTATAGGTTAAGAGGTCATAAGCTAAATCGGATTTTACGCGATTTTATGTAGTAGTGTCGTAGCCGACTGAATTCTGTCTCAAATATGCAAGAGCGAGAAATTATTGAATGCGCCTACGAAGAGCAAGTCCGTCAACTTTTCGTTAACCTTTATAGTCAGTACGCTGAGGCAAATGGATCCCAACAAGAGATCCAAAGCTCGGAGCAACGCTTCCTGCAGAGCGTGACGCTTGCCAAACGAGTCAGGGATCGTGCAACCACCCTCATCGTGACGGCTTGATAGTTAGGTCATGATCCACAGATGCAAAACGAATTGAGTTATCTTGATTGTTACGAGAGGAGACTCACATGGATCCCATTGCTAAGCCGCACCCTTGACTTCACAATGGGACACAATCCAGATTAGCAATCAGATTCACAGCCATGTCACAGACACTTGATGTCCAGATAGACTGCTCATCGGAGATAATCCATGCAGGAGACAGTTTTCTGTTGTATCTAACAGTCCGCAATACCTTTGCAGAGGCAATTACCCAGCTCAGCGTCTCGTACGGCTTGCCCTCCGGCTTTATCATTAATAGGAAGCCAGACAAGGAGGAAGCGAATGTGCATAAGCATCAAATAATCAAGGGCATTGATAGGCTATTGAGTCAATCTTTCGGAATGCGAGAAGGTGGAGGCCCAATTTTTGATACCAGACGGAGCATGGGCTGGGAAGTCAACATCCTGCCTGAAGAGACCTATACTATTACAATGCCGATTCGTGCAGGCAAAATGCCATTCGCGAGACTTTATCCTGACACATACAAAATCTTCTTTGATATCCAGTTTTCGCTAGGGAATGAAAGGCATAGTCATCAAGTACGAAAATCGCTCATAGTATATCCAAGCAGTAATGGAGTTTACTTGGGTGCAATACTGGGAGGTGCAGCAGGAAGCTACCTTAAGTCCCCAAGCAATTTGGCCGTGAATGTGCCTCTCATTATCGCGAGTAGTGTCTCGGGCTTTGTGCTAGCTATCGTTTTTCGAAGAAAGGCCAATGTCCAGCAGTTTATTGCGATTGAGGACTTTTGGGGTGGGTTCCTAATTGGAGTTGTTGCAGGCTATGGAGGACAAGAGCTTTTGGAGAAGTTTTTATCCGTTAGCTTCCCATCGCAGCCGTAGCCATACTCATTTGACCCACAGCCAATAGAAGACCAAATAATATAGAGTTCCTTTGGCCTTTCAGTGCTCTTGGTTCTATGAACACACCCTAGGCAACCCTGAAATACTATGCAATAGTCCGCAACCACCTCTGCCAGGAAAGATGACGCATCACCCTTCGAAACAGTTTAATCAGGGGTCCTGATGCCACTGCTCAGTACCCCCCCTCACAACGAGGCAATCAAAGCCAATGTGCGGGAATGGGTCACCCATCGGAGATGGGTCGCTCAGCCAACCGTAGTCAGCAGGTGGATCACAGCCCCTCCCCACCCTCCGAAAGCCGGACACGCCGGACAGGGCGCTGGACCCACTCATCGCTGTTGCTCTTCCAGAGGGGGGGGCTCATCAAATCTCTGATGGTGGGGTGTCCGCACTGTCCTGGCAGTCTGGGGTGAGGCAGGGACTGCGGAGAGGCAGGTCGCCTTAGCCTGTCCGGTCCCCGGGGATTCCCTGACCGCCCTGTCCGGATCTTCCGGGAATCGTCGCCCCAGGCTGTTTTGCACAGATGGATAGCGTGCTCGGAGGGTACTGGGCGCAAACCTGGCCCTGTGCGCCCACGGGAACTCTGTAGGCAGCCTCTTCACCACGATGACCTGCTACCACTGGCATTTCGACCCTGACGGCTGGCCCCATGAACTCATCGACAGCCTCACGGGTCGGCACGTCCCCGTCTTCACTGGCCAGTCTGAGGAAATGCTTCCCCCACAGGATGGAGAGCGCCCATTGGTGTGCATCTTCCCGAGGACCTCAGGCGTGGCCGGCTGGGACTGGGCCTAATGTCAGTCAGTGACGGGCGCTTGGGCGTGGTTGAACGTGCCACACCACCGTTGGGCCGTATCCCTCCTTGGCGCTGGAGGCTCTTGGGGCCCTGGCCACCCGAAGGTGCGTCACAGCAAATGGTGCGCCCGACGGATGATGCGATTGGAGCCCGCGCTGAACAGCTTGCTCAGCTGCGACCTTGGTGTAGCGATGAGCAGAACTGGACGGATGCCCGCCTGGAGCTGATTAGTCCATTCCTCCTCCGGTGGCGGCCGTCACTGCTGCGCTGGATAGGCGCGACAGAGAAGACGGGCTGGGATTGGATGGAGCTTTCGTTAAAACTTTCCGTCCCACTAACGATCGCACTAGGTGGCTGGTACTTAGGGGCTATTAACGATGTGCGACAGACCGATATTGCACAGGAAAATCAAAAAGATGCCGTTATCCGTGATTACATCAAAGAGATGAAAGGGATGCTTTTGGATAAGTCGGTAGCCACGGAAGCCAAGCAGCCAGGATCTGAAGCGAATGGCGTTGCCCGTGCGCTGACTCTCACGGCTCTCACACAGTTAAAGGGTGAGGGTCGAGGGCGTCGGAACCTAGTTTTTCAGTTCTTGCGAGAGTCGAACTTCCCGATCCTTGCAGGAACCGACAAAAAGGAAGGAGCAAATCTTGCCTTCTATGACCTCAGCTGGGCCGATCTCTTGGGGGCCAACCTCAGCGAGGCCAACCTCAACGGGGCCAACCTCTTCATGGCCAACCTCATCCGGGCCGACCTAATCCGTACCTACCTCGGCGGGGCCAACCTCAGAGGGGCCAACCTCTTCCTGGCCAACCTCTTCCTAGCCGACCTCAGCGATGCCAATCTCAGCGAGGCCAAGCTCAGAGCGGCCAGCCTCGTAGCGGCCAACCTCAGCGGGGCCGACCTCAGAGGGGCCAACCTCAGCGAGGCCAACCTCCTGGGGGTCCAATGGAACGAGAAAACAAAATGGCCTGAAAAGGTAGCCTTCACCGGAGCCAAGAACATCCCTCCCGAACTGAAGAAATGGCTGGGTATTGATTGAACTTCGGGATCATCAATTCGACTGGATGAGAGCGAGGCGACGCTGTGGCTTGGTTGAAGGAAACCCTCGGAGAGGTGGCGTGGACCCCCAAAATTGATCCAGCTCTTATGAGAGCTTCCCTACCGGCCAGACCTGGCCAGGAGAAGCCCATGAAGCGCAATCGCCACAACCCGGAGCAGATCATCTGCAAGCTGCGGACGGCAGACCAGCTACTGAACCAAGGACAGACCATCGCCGATGTGTGACGAGTGACGTGGTCACTGCAGCTATCTGCGATTGACTTGTCCCACCATCCAAAAAAAGCGCTCGAAGATCCACCTCCCCCCCGCCCTGAGCCGGACAACCCGGACAGGCCGGACACGGCTCTGCCCCCCTCTCTGAGTTGTCTGTTCTACGAGAGGGGGGATCTCATCAAGCGTCTGAAGGTGGGGTGTCTGGCCTGTCCGGGGTGCAGTGGGGACTGGGGAGTTCGAAGTGGCGTGACCCCCTTTATCGGTCCAGGCCTTATGAGAGTGGGTGGATGTGGTCATGCTGCAGCTCCCTGTTGAGCTGCCTCCAGGGGTGTAAGCCCCTGGAGGGCCGAGTGCGGCCTGAGGGTGTTGTACTCCCAGCGCCAACGATCAGCCAGGATCTGGGCCTCAGGAGCTGTGGTGAACAGCTCGGTGTTGAGGAACTCATCCCTGAACCGGCCGTTGAACGACTCGGCAAAGCCGTTCTCCCACGGGGATCCTGGCTTGATGTAGGCCGTGGTGGTGGTGCCACTGGCCTTGCACCAACCCCGCAGAGCCTGGGCAATGAACTCCGGCCCGTTGTCCGATCGGATGAACGCTGGTGCCGGGTAGAGCCTGGTGAGCTCCTCCAGCACCGCCACCACGTCCTTGGCCTTGCAGCGCCTGCCCACCCGGATCGCCAGGCAGAGGCGGCTGTATTCGTCGATCACGTTCAGGAACTTGAGTCTGCGGCCATCAGCGGTGGCGTCGAACTGGAAATCCATGGCCCACACCTGGTGGGGATGCTCGGCCCGGTGACGCCTCACCGACCCATCCGCCGGCCGTGCACGCTTCCACTTCCTCGGGGTGGGTCGCTGCAGACCCTCCTCCCGCCAGAGCCGTTGCACCCGCTTGTGATTCACGGTCCAGCCCTCGCGCCTGAGCAGCCGGTAGGCCATCCGGCGGCCCCAGCGGATGTGCTCAGCCGCAATCTCCCGTAGACGACGCAGGAGCTTGCCCTCCTCGATCGAGACGACCTTGCCGGGATGTCGCTGGGTGCTGCGCTGCTGGCCAACCACCAGGCAGACCTGCCGTTCAGAGGCCCGGTAACGCTCCTGCAGGACTACGACAGCCCTGAGCCGGCGTTCCAGGCTCAGAAGTTTCCCTCGGCGAGATCCTTGAGCATCGCTTTTCCCAACTCCGCCTCTGCGAGAAGCTTTTTGAGCCGGGCGTTCTCCTTCTCCAGCTGAGTCAGCCGCCTGGCCTCCTCGGCCTGCATCCCCCGTACTGCTGCCGCCAGCGGTGGTATGTCGGCTGCGTCACTTCGATGACGCGGCAGACGTCGGCAACGGTCTTGCCCTGGGCGATCAGCTGCTCGGCGGTCTTGAGCTTGCGGATGATCTGCTCGGCTGTGTGCCTGGTGCGTTTCATGCCGGAGTCCCCGGCCCAGTCTGGCCGGCTGAAGACTCTCATTCACCCTGGACCGGTTTCCGGGGTCCATCCACGTCACACCCACCCACGGGCACTGATGCGCTCCCCTAGCTCCTCGGCCAGGGCCATAGCTTCTGCAGAGGCGCCCTCTCCGGCACCCATCACTCCCACCACCGCGCGCCGTCTGCTCATGCCACCTCAGGGCACCAGCCTCGCTGGCGCGTCATGTCTTTGGTCCAACCCTGGTAGCTGCGGGTGAGGTGGTCGCCGAGAGCGAGCAAACCCTGGTGCACCTGGCAGGTGAGCAACGGGATGCAGCTGACGCCGTTCTGGTAGCGGAAGCAGTGGCATGTCATGCAGAGCTTTGGGCTACGGGTCGTGACCAGCACGGTCTGATCGAAAGAGGGCCCCTACTGGATCGGTGCGCTGTGCTGACAGGGATTCATGGGATTGGCGGCTTGATTGATGACTGGGGCCGTGGTGAACGCCGGGAAACCCCACAGAATCACCGTGGGAAGACCTACGCGTGTCGCAGCCAGCCAAGGCATCAAGATGGAGTTTCATTGAAAGGGGGCCTGGGATCCGTGGTACCGCTCGTTCACGACCTCTGTGCAGCAGCGGCAGATCTGGGCGGGACGCTGACGATGGAAGAGCGGTCCTGGGTGCTGGTGCGTCTGGTTGTTCTGAGCGCGTTGCTGATCTCCGGCTCTTGGCTGTTCTGGCTGATGCCTCATGGCTGGGTTGCACTTGGCGTGTTGCTGATGGCTGGGGTGGCCTATGCCCTGTTGCTGATTGCCACGCACGAGATGGCGCACGGCACGCTGCTGGGCTGGCCGCTGCTGGAAACGGCGCTGGCCTGCCTGCTGAGCTGGCCGATGGCCTGGCCCTATGTCACCTACGCGCGACTGCACCGGCTTCATCACCGCTGGCAGGGAACTGATCCGCGCGATCCCGAGCGTACCGAGGTGCTGCAGGCCGAACGGCAGCGGGCCGGGTCCTTTCGGCGCTGGGTGCATCGCCATCTGCTGGTCTGGCGCATCTTGGTGCTTGGGGGGGTGGGTCTGATTGCCGACACCACACTCAAAGGACTTCAACTTGAGCCTGTCGATCCCGGCCTGAAAGCAGCCCGCCGCCTCGATGGCGCCGGAGTGGTGCTGGTGCATGGGGTCATGCTTGCCACCGCCATGGCCCACGGAGTGTTGTGGCGCTACCTGCTGTTCTGGCTGGTGCTGGAGCGGGTGATCGGCGCCATCATTCAGTTCCGCGGGATTGTCGAACACCACGGCCTCTGGCACCGCGAATCCACCCACCTGCTCACTCAGCTCTACGGCGCTCGCGATGTGCAGGCCGGAGCCTGGCTCAATTCGCTCATGGGCGGTCTGCCGTACCACAGTGCACACCACGCCTTTCCGTGGATCCCCAGTTCACGGTTGCCCGTTGCGAATGAGCGGATTGCGGCCGTTCTCTGCCGTTATCGATGCAGATCTGTGCCGTCAGTAGCCAGCTACGCAGAGGCGCTGACGCAGCTGCGGTCATTAGTGGGGCAGCGGCCAAGCTGAGTGGACCGGATCGGGGGGATCCAGACAGCTCACCTTTGCAGGGTTCAGCCGTGCGGTTGGCGAAAGGTGCGCCAGCTGCCGCTCTCGGTGCTCACCTCCAGGCGGATGTCGCTTAACACCACCAACCGGCGTCAACGCGCGAAGAGCCTCACCCCTGAGAGCAGGACAGGCCGGACACTCCGGACAGGGCTCTGCACCCTCTCAGAGTTCTCTTCTATCCAAAGGATGAAGGGATCTCACTATTTGTCTTGTGGTGGGGTGTCCGCCCTGTCCGGGCAGCCCGGATTGAGGTGGACACTGGGGAGAGGATGGAGGAGTAGCCCTGTCCGCACCTGTCCGTCCTTGTCCGGGACTGCCGTCGATGTAAGCCATGGCTGTCGGGGCTATTCGAATGCGTTCTCGGGGGAGCGGGTGCGGCAGGTGGAGATGGCTGGAGACCCAAGAGTGGAACTGGGCTGCTCTCAGTGGGTAACCATCGGGGACTTCTACTGAAATCCCAGGCAAAATCAGACCCAACCCTTCAACTGCCCCCGAGATCGACGCCGCTAGGGAACGCCGTTGCTGAGGAACATGGTGCTGTTGGTGCGGCGTTTGCTCATCGGTGGGAGCCCCTTTCAGGGGCGGTGCCCGACTGAGAGGTTAACGATGGACCCTGTCCAGAAAACCCAGAGCACCCTCAGACACGTGACGGCGCTGGAGACTGCAGATCTGGCCCGTCTGTTATAATACTTTTTGAGACGCCGGATACCAGCTGGCATCCGGCTACTCGGGCACCTGGAACCGCTTGACCGTCACCATCAGCCCAAGCGCGTCGACCTTGCCCCGGTAGAGCTCCGAAAAGAGCGTCAGGATCGACCCCTTGCGCGGGTCATCCGGCTGCTCGAGCTCGTCCTCGCGCATCAATGAGAGCAGTAGCAAAATCAGATGGTCCTCTAACCAGGTTCTGGGTTAGGCTTTTCATCAGACTATTTCAAATGGTGGTAGTTCTATTATGAAGACAAGTTTACCTCCTGGGCTCCAGCAAACTAACCCGTCTCTCCAGGCGGATGCTAGCTATCCAGCGATGCCAGTATCGGCCTCAGGGATGGCACGGATGATTGCCAATGTCATCCAGATGGGACTTGGTAACGCTTATATCAATGGGCTTGAGGTTCCCGATCAAGTCGTGCGAATACTATGTAACACATCTGCGCGCCTCCTTTTTAATAAATACCCATCTCTGCTTGTTCGGTATGACTGGCTGCTGAATGAAAGTGCTCGTCTTGCGGAAGGATCAGAGGAGTTGATGCAAGTTCAGTACAACCTGCCCGAAGAGCTTTTTGTTGATATGCTAGGAGAAAGTGAGGCTGTCTACCCCAAATATACGATGGCACTTTGGGATAAAGGAGCCCCCAGCCTCGAGCAAGCCCAGATCGATATGCTTGAGGATATAATCGCCAAGGCAGGAATTCAGGATGGAGACGAGATCCTCGATTTAGGATGTGGTTGGGGTTCGGCAGCCAGTTATATTCTTGCAAAGTTCCCTAAGGCCAAAGTATCGAGCCTGAATCTAAGTCACGGTCAGTGTGAATATATACGGAGAAAGGCGAAAGAAGCAGGCAGCCACTTGAACACCCCTAGATTCTCGCTTTACGAGCAAGATTTTAACGAGGCTGTCTTCAGCCATGGATTTGATAGGGTCATTGCAATAGGCCTGTTTGAGCACATAGGCAACCTGACCGATTCATTTAAGTTACTGGCAAGACATTTAAAGGAGAATGGAAAGGTTTTTATCCACATCATTGCAACTACGTTGCCTTTCAGCATTACTGATCCGTATATCAATACTTACGTCTTCCCAAGGGCTAGGATCTGGTCTGTCAACGCTATTCCAAAGTGCAACTCAGACCTGAAGACAGTAGATTACTGGTTTATCAATGGACTTAACTATTCGAAGACGTTGCGGGCTTGGCTTGCTAACTTTGACGCGAGCCAAGCGGATATAAAGAATCTTGATTATGGCATGAACTACGAAAAGTTCCGTAGACTATGGAGATTCTACCTGCAGTTGTGCATTTCTTATTTTGAGGCATCCGATGGAAATGTTCTGGGTAACGGTCAATTTTTATTGGAGCATGCCTGAAGGCAGGTAATAGGGGCAACAGAGAGGTCAGTGCCCCCATGGATCACTCCAGCCAACGGTAGATTCCTGATGGAACTACGGAAGGATTGAGGGTGATGATTGTCTGGCTGAGGCGGGTGCGATCGGGGTCGGTGATGATGTAGTCCTCGGCCTTGATGTCGAGCACGTCGATCGACTGGCGCGAGAGCAGCAGGGTGTGGATGACGGCTGCTGCGCCCTTGCCGGAACCTGTTGGGGATGGTGACGATGTTGGTGGTGCCGCGATAGTTGAGGTGGTGCTGGCTTGGCTTGCCGTACCAGGTGGGGATTGGGGGCCGGTCATAGAAGGGCGCATAGGTGGCAGCGGCCCAGGCCAATGCCTTTGCCGGTCGGAGACCTGTGTTCCTGCATGACAGAGCGACTACCAGGGCGGATGGGATTGGCAATCAGCACACTGGCTTGCATTTCGGCGGCGGTGACGAAATGGGAATTGCCGAACGAGCCTGTATTGATCTGGCGACAAAAGGCTCGAGGGGTTAGGTCAGGCGCTCCGCGCCGTCGTCAGCGAAATCCTTGAGCATCTTGCGACCACTGAACGACTCCAAGACGACTTTGGCCTTGAACGTGGGGCTATGGGTGCGGCATTTGCTCAACTCCTTCGGAGAAGGCTTCGCTAATGGTGGAAGCCCCCTTTCAGGGGCGGTGCCCCGCCTCACAGGTTAATGATGGACCCTGTCCAGAAAAACCAGTCCACCTCAGTTCTGGCCTTGCCTCAATGGACTGCTGCTTCCACTGCTCGCAGGGATCTGATGCGCCCTATGGTTGGCGGCAATCTCTTGCAGCGACTCGCGAACACTAATGACCCCAATGCCGACGTCGGCCATGAAATCATGGCACTGGGGGCGACACATGCACATTGCTGGGAACCTCCTTATAAAGGAAGTGCCACGCCGCACAGGATGGCAATAGGCCGTAATTTGTAAAGCGTGGCAATCTACAACAGAGATCCTTGCTCAGAATTCAGATGATGAGCATAGGACCCATAGCCGGAAATATTTCGACACTTTCAATTCCGAGACAGATGCAAGCGACCATGCGCATGTCTCTGGAATTCTTAGAGCCTGAGTCGCTAGACTCATGGTCTTGACAGACTATGTACACTTTGGTCTAACTTCCATGCCGTAATACCCTCACCGTTGTAAATTGCAAGCACTTTGGCATCCTTGCTCAAAGTTGAAATGCCCGGTGTGTTTAAAGGATTAGACGTTAGTGGATCATTCACTATCACGGACTTGATCACTCTCCCAGATCGAGGATTAACCAGATCAAAGCGACCCTCGTATTGCGCAACAATTCCCAGTGCCGTCCAGTGGAGTTGAATTGCATGGGCTATGTCGGGAAGAGTTGTGACAAGTTTCTTCTTCTCCCAATCCCAGATTTCTAGGGGTTTGGTTTGATCCAAAGAAAATGCAAGCTGACGTCCATCTGGTGAAAAGGCGAGAGCCCTAGGACCACCATTTACTACAGCGTTTCCAAAGGAGGAAATCTGCTTGCCAGACACAACATCCCAAACTTCAACTTGTTTGTTCTTCTTGTGGGCAAACGCGAGAAGTTGGCGGTCAGGACTAATCGCAATGATGGCGTTATCAAAATATCTAGGTACAAGGCCAGCGGAAATTGAATGCAGGAGCTTTCCGCTGTTCAGATCCCATAGTTTCAAATCATATGGATCTCGCTGGTAATCACGGCTCTGAGGATTGATGACAGACATGGTGACAAGCCTTCCCCCCGCCATCGGCTGCGCAATAAATCCTCCATCAAGCCGTAGACGCACTTGATTACTTTCTGAGCTGCGAATTTCGACTTGTGAGGGGGAGGCGGTAAACAACTCTTTGCCACTATCTGAAAATCCCAATGAAGTAATGCCAACCTCATGGGCATTGCGACCGTTCAATGGAATTTGAAATCTACGCAAGTGCTTTTTGTCGAATATGTTCCAAGAATCGATAATTGCAACCCCATTATCATACGTTAGGATTCCAAGTAAATGACCGTCGTTGCCTAACGTCAGGTTTGGCAGTTCCTTATAGCGCGCTATACGAGCAATGACTGGAAATGGCTCAATAGATCTGGAACTCGTGATTTCTAGGGGACTGGGTGCAAGTCCAAAGTAGAGAATGCACGCAGATAGCATGTACGTAACAACAATTCCGATGACGGCAACTTGTGGCTTTTTGAGAACCAGTGGCAGCTTGACTGCAGCAACTGTTCCAATGATCGCTCCTGTTAATGAGAAGATCGGCACAATCCATAGATGCATAAATGCAAAATAGATATCAGAGTACAGCCCTTCTTCCAAGCTAAACGGATTGGCTTGATAGAGTAACATGCCCAACATCAGAGAAATAAACGATCCATAGATCGCCGGGAAAACCAAAGATCTTGTCGGTTGGTTGGTCGAAATATGGCGTTGCTGAAGAATCCAGCGGTAAACGACTGGTGCAATAATCCTGCCCACAATCGCTCCCACTACACTCCCCACAAAAAAGGACCAAAGAGTCATGCCTAAGAGCTTTGGCAGAATGAGAGTAAGAAAAGTTTCCAAGTTACGGTCGAACATTGGTATAGAAAGGGATGAGAATAGGAATGCGCAGAATCCAGAGAATAGCCTGCTAATTGAATAGTAATACCGCTTTGCTTTTAACTTTCAATTATGATGGTACCAGTCTTTGCCCATGCAACAAGTGGGGGAGAGTCTATTTACAGGCCATTCGTGAGGCACAACAGAAGTCATACACAAGAAGATTAAGTCATTGCAGGGACATGAACTGTAGTATGGATGGCAAGAGCTACGTTAGTCTTAGCCAGTTAGCCTAGATTCCGAATCTAAGCCTTGATCACTTTTGTGAACCATAATAGATATTAGAAACTACTTGATGGAGGTTGTGCTACCAAATCAGCCTTGATCGAAATGCTTCTAGTGAAAAATCATTGGGACAGCTGGATGACAGTTATGGATAGCAACTGAACCTCCACTGCGATCTGCTATATGTGGGCCTTTCTCAAAGAGAAGGCACATCACCAACATCCGCACCGTTGGTGCCGACTGCCGTGCTGCTGGCGCTTAGCAGAGGCGGTGTGGATCAACATACGCCAGAAATGCTGCAGACGATGCAGGCTCTACCGTTGCGTTGATTAGCGCCTGGCATGAATGTGTCCGTGACATTCTGCCGGAAGGGAGACCGCCGGCCTTTCGTCCCTATGACGCTGCATGGTGTCCAGCTTGTCCGCCGACAATCCAGTCGGCTTTCGGATCATTGATTCAGTCGCGTGTTGCCGTGCTGATTGAGCCTGGCCAAGCTGGGCGCATCAGCCCATACTCAAGAACCCTGCGCTCACGCTGTCTAATTATATACCGCTCTAGTTGGTTTTTGTGCTTACCCTTGCCGCGGTACTTGGTTCCGTTGAGTTCGGCTATCGCTGGGCCGATCGGCGACAGGCGCGCCACCGCGGGGAGGTAGAACCTCAGCTGGCGGCCCTATCCAACCTATTCATGGTCCGTCATCAGTTGCTATGCAGGACATGAACAGGGGATTGGTGTGTCCGTTTGGGGGCGATTAGCCTTCAACGAGAGGGACAGGAGCTCCAAAAGTGGAGCCAATCAGGCCGTTCATCCCTAAACTGGCTCGTGCAGGTTTAAGCCAAACAATTCGCCATCCGAGCCGCTGTTCGCAGCCTTGTTGCCCAGAGTTTCCCTAGGACACCGCAAGCTGCAAGCTTCTGGCGGTCTGCTCGATCGCGTGATTAGCAGTAATCTCGATATTAGAAGCCATCTATGTGAAAGCACAAAAGTACCAAGAGCCCCACAGGTGACGTGCATCAACCAAATAGCCGCCGAACAACAACCTTTGTTCTGCGTTATCGAGGATGGAGCCGGACGGGTCAAAAACAATCCCGTACATGCCATCCATGTAATGCTCCCAAGGGAAGGCTAGTCGAGCGGGCGGTCCGGAATCGACGAGACACCTGCGCTGCCTAAGGCAACTGGGCTTGTTGGTCTCGACAAATTCTTTCGCGGCGACTTCATAACTCGACATCTCGCGGAAGGCGCGTGCGTAAATGCCGAGCAAGTGAACTGGCGCAAGTAGCCACGCCAGCCAAAGGGCCGCAGCGACGACCAATGGCAGTGCCGCCCTAAGGGAGCGACGCGAAATCAAGACCCGGGCAGAAAGAGCAACCGCTGCGACCCCTAAGACTCCAATGATTACTACAAGGGTCAGCGAGATGATGCGCGAGACCTCATAGCGGAGGATCAAAAATATAATTAGGGCAAAGGCCCAGGTGATCACTGCAACGGTGGCAAGATGGCGACGACGGGGTGACATGTTAAGGCTAACCAGTGATTGAGAAGATCTACAGAAAACCCAGAGTGCCGCTCCCGTTTCCGCATAACACAAAGATCACAGCATGGCTGCCCTGAGCTGAACATTTTCTAGACCACGCATCCGGCCTTAGTGTTCATTACGCCCAGCCACCTTAGCCGAAACCGCATGACATCGCCAGAGCCCAGTTACACACCGGGAGATCTAGGGCATTGTCGTTGTCGGCATGCAGGATTAGCGGCTGCTGGGGGGACTGGTTGGCGCAAATAACCCTGGGGCGGCAATAGCGCTCCCTGAGGCAGGCCCGCTGCACCAGGTCAGCCGCGATATCGGCTGACTCCACCTCGGCCACGTCCCAGGCCACCACCTTGCGGCTCCAGACATTGATCACCAGATAGAGGTACAGCCAGATCCCTTTGATGCTGGTGGGCAGAGAGGTGATGTCGCGCGACCACACGGCATTGGGCCAATCCGCCCTGAGGCGTGGCACCGACCGCGGTTCCTGCGGTAGACGTGCTCGCCCCCTCCGTTGGCACTGCCCCGCCTGGTGCAACACCTGGTAAAAACTAGACTCGGACCGATAGACAGGGACTTATTGGCCAGTGCTGGCACCCGTGTGATCAGGCTCTCCCTCCAGGGCATGAGGCTGGGGGGTGGCCAGCGCATCTTGAAGCGCCTGTAGGGCACCGTTCGGCTCGACCTCCTGCAGTGCAAGCAGATCTGGCTGCTGGCTGTCGATGACGGTGGCGAGGGTGGTGAGCTTGGCCTGGAATCGCTCGCGCACCTGGTCGGTGGCGTCGGCATCAGGGAGGAACAGGTTTTCCACGTTCCAGCACATGAGGGTGAAGCAGGCCATCGGCTTTCTCTGTAGGGGGTGACAAGGCCTGATGGCGCTTGTGGATGGATACTCCCCATCGTCGTAGCCAGTTGAGGTGAAATCTGCAGGTGCCCTCCCCTGGCTGAACGTGCAAGGGGGAACACCTCCCCGAGCCCGCATCGGTCAGCACTTCGGCATTAAACCGGAGTCGGTAGTCAGCAACACGTCAAGTCTTCGAGACGTTCCGTAACGTTCTGCCCAGTAAGCATTCTTACTCATGACCAGCTCCACCCCATCCTTTCAACCTTCCTCCCAGGCCGATGACACCTGGTTCCTGAACACCGCCGCGCAGCAGATCCGAGACTCGGAACTGAAGCGTGCCGAACGCCTCAACGGCCGACTCGCCATGCTCGGCTTCCTGATCGGCGTGGCCATCGAGGCCCTCACCGGTCACGGCATCCTCCAGCAGCTCGCCGATGTGGCTCTGTTGAGCCAGGGTTGAGCGATTGCCCCGAACTCGGAATCAGCCGGTTCAGCCTCCGGGGGGAACAGCATCCCTCGGGGGCTTTTCATTGGGTTTTGGAGCGGAGGAACTGGTTGCGTCCTCGGGGTAGTGGGTGGGTGAGGCGATCGAGGGAAGCTGGAGTTCGTGACCTGGAGGAGGCCAGGCCTCAGTGGTTAACCAGGGAGAGCTGCTCCAAAAATCCAAGCCATTCCCGGGTATCTGCCGATAGCCGCGGAATTCGCCAGCGCTGGCCGAAAGGTCAAACCAATTCAGCTGGTCCCTGGAGTCGCGCCTGCATTCAGTTGAAACGGGAGCGACGGCTCCCCGCAGCCACCACGCTCACTCTTCTTCGTCCGCCCCACCAGCAGGAAGCAGGCGGATCTGCTTGCGACCCAGCTTGATCTCAAACTCGTCGCCAGGCCTGAGGTCGAGCATGGCGGTGTAGGCCTTGCCCACCAGCAGGTTTCCGTTGCCCTGCACCGTGGCGACGTAGCTCAAGCTGCGGCCAACCTTTCCTTTGCCGTTGCCGCCACCATCTCCAAGGCTGACGCCCTTGGCCTCCAACAGGGCCTCGTAGAACGCAGTGAAGTTCAGTCGCTCACTACCGTCTTTCTTGGTGCTGACGTAGCCGGCGGCTCGCACCAGATCGGACTTGGAGGCGTCTCCCAGCTCCTTGACTTTGGCGAGTAGGTCCGGTCCTGTGAGGGCCATGGATCCAGCGCATCTATAGATGCAAGGTAACGCCCTGGACTAACGGCGCAAGTCTGAGATGCTCGCGCGGTTTTCCGTCCCTACGATTGCGATTGATCAAGAGTCTCTGTAGCTGGTGCTACCCGAGAACGATGTCATTGGAGAAAGCAAGTCGCAAGTAGAGCGGTTTTGCGTTGGGTGAGCGGGGTATCGGAGAGGGAGTGCTCGGGGGCGTTTGCCGAAGGTGAGGGTCTGGCAAACGGTGATGGATCTCAAGGGCTCCCGGTTTCGCGCTCGGCGGAGTGGGTTGGGCTGGCGGAGCTGAGTTGGGGATGTGTAATTGGCAAGCTGGGCCGATCTCCATGGTTAACCAACTGTGCGGGTCACCCCCGAGGCCGCTCCGGCGTTGCCTCAATCGGCTGCTTTATCCTCTGGCTCACCTCGATCGGGGGGATCACGGGATCAGCAGCGATCTCCTGGAGCGTCTTGCGGCCACTGATCGCCTCCATGGCGACCCTGGCCTTGTACTCGGGGCTACGGGTGGGGCGCTTGCTCATCGGTGGGAGCCACCTCTCAGGGGCGGTGCCCCGCCTAACAGGTTAATGATGGACCCTGTCCAGAAAACCCAGACCACCTCAGACTGTCGGTGTAAGTGCACACGCCTGCATCCCGGCCATCACGTAGCCAGGCCATAAGGGCTGGAGGGCCGCCAGGATTGAGTAGTACCTTGACGGGATAGGTTAATTGAAGTAGATATTGTGCGAGTGCAAGGCGCTCAGCGCTCCCCTCAACCGATTTCAGCCTATATGTTGGCAGCCCCGACAGAAAATACACGGGTGTCAGCAGTTCAGGCTGGGAGAACTGATCCTGTGCTTGTGGTGCGCGACTTGGTGCAGTTGCAAGCTATCACTCATCGAGGGATCACGGCCACGGTCAGGCAATACACTCGGGTCGAGTTGGCCTTGCTTCCAAGCGACCTGCCTGAGCGGGGCTCTTGGGAGCGGGCACTTGGTCGCTGGGGGCGTGTTTGCGGCTGCGCGGTTTCGTCAGTCGTGGCTCTAATAACGATGGTGTGGCTTGCCGTGCACTGGGGTGTCTTTGCCCAGCCTCTGCTCGACGCGGTCGCCTCCGGTGCAGAGTGCGTGGGAGTCGCCTTGGGAGTCGGTGTCCTCACGAAACTGGCGGCCATTGGCTGGGCGCGGCAGAGTCTAATGATACTTCATGGCTGCATCGTGGCTGAGCTTGCCATCACTAAGGCGGCAGGATAAACGGCTCTGCATTCACTTAAAGAGCCGTTACAAACATCGTACTGACTAGGCGCAGTTGGTGCTAAACTGTCACACGTACGATCAGTGGCTGCACTTCGGAGTCTTGTACTGGTGGTGCTTGTGCTGGGCGCTTGTCATCGGCGTGGCTGTGCTTTTTGTGCCGGTTCGCTGGGTGTTTTGCCTGCTCACCTTACCGATTTTTGGTCGTTAGGGGTCCCCACGCCGAGCTGCCTTGCGTCTGGCTCACTACCCCCCCCCCCCTCCACCCGCGCCTCATTCCAATCCAACCATCACGATTGACCAGCCCGACGACAATGCCATGATCCCGGAGGGCAACGTTGTTCCCATTTCCTTTGGTGCCACGTTGGGCAATGGCGCAACCATTTCCACGACGCTGCCCTACGTTCAAGCCGACGCCAAAGCCAATCGCCCGAACTGGAATCTGATGCAAGCCTCCCTCGTGATGACCGAGGGGCCGGGCGCCAGCGCGACTATCAACCTTGATGTTGGCGCAGATTAGCCTTCGTACGCCTTCCCGAAATTATCGCGCAAAGTCGCTGGCGTTTCTCCAGGACTGAATACCCAGTGGCGGTTATAATGAACGGGGCCTTTGCATTGTTGTTTGCGGCCACGAACTGCTGGATCTTGGTGATCAACTCACTGACACCCATGAAGCTTCTCCATCGGATCACCCTCTGGGTCATGATCCCAAACCAATGCTCCACCTGGTTCAGGCAGCAGGTGTAGGTCATCCCCGCCGCTGGACTCGCAGCATCCGCGGCTGGGGTTCAGCCGGAGGTGATCTGGATCAATTCTTCGCCACCAAAATCGCCATTCATCCGTCTTCGTTGGTCATGGCCGCATGAACGGCGACAGACACGTCATCTTTCCTGGCAGTCACCGGGACGTGGACGCATTGGCCCAACGGATCCTTGGTCAGGGTCCCAGGCACTGCCCGCCTTTGGCCACGAATTGTCCGCTTGGCGCCCGATGTCGACACAGTCTCAGCGCAACGCCGGTTCGTAGAACCATGCCGCTTATCGCGATCCGGCGCGTCGATCCAGGATAAGGTGATCCACCGGCAATCCCGGCTACGGCTAACCAGGAAAGGCGTGTCCCGCAGGGCGGAGGCGGTGCCAGTACTGGATAGGCATGGCTCGCTGGCTGCAGGCGAAACCGATTCCTTAGCGATCAGTGATAGGGAATGCGTAGACGGTGGATGATCCGAAATGCGACAATGCGTCAGATGACCAACCGTGAAAGGAGGATCTCATTAAGCGCGGTACTTTGCTTCCTGTCCCGGTTTGTTCGTCCTTCGTGTTCGCCAGGACTGGTTCGCCCCTTCCTGGTTCGTTTGTCTAGTCAGGGCGGGCGCTCAAGCAGGAAGGGTTCATGTTCGCGACGATGTAGTCCCAGGCACGTTTGGCCTCGCCGATGGTGAATCGCGGCTCGGCCGAGAGGTACAGTTCTGGAATCATCGACCAACTGAAGATCGATTTCCCGGCCGCGGTGTACATGACGCGGTCGACGCCGTTGACATGGCAAAGCCCAAAATAGTGCCCTAGTTCGTGGACCAGAACGTACTTGAAGACGAAGTCACTGACGTTATCTCGGAAGGTCACCCCCGAGAAGCCGTCCGGCAGCAGGTTGTCGTTCGTGTCGGGGCACGCTGCGGGTGTGAACGTGAGACTCGCCAGACCGCGCAGGCAGACATTAGTCGTCTCGCTCTCGCAGCCCGCATAGAGAATAGTTAGTGCGCAGGCCGGTCGGCAGAGGTCGGCGGTAGCGGTGGTCGGGTCGGCGCTGCTGGTTGCGCGCCCCAGCCGATCGACCAGCAGTCCGCGGTTTCCGTCCATCGTACCGGGATGCATCACCTGGCCGGGCGTTGTCGCCGCCATGTCCTCGACGGTCCAGCTCAGGATGAGGCCCAGATGGCGCGCCTTGAGTGTGGCAGTGGTGGTCTTCAGCGCGAGTGTGGCGCGGCTGCAGCCGAAGATGCGGAACTTGAATCCCGGCGGCAGCGCCGAAGCAAGGCCGCGCGCGGTGATGTAGGCCTCGAGCTGCGTGGCGGATACCTGCGGTACCGGGTCGGTGTCAAGGGTCGAGCCCGTCACCAGGTTGTCGGAGACGTCCGCGACCTCTGGCCGGAACGCACGACTGACCGGCATCTGCGTCGCCCCAGCCAGCAGGCGCAGGTCGATGAGGCCCGCTTCGTGAAAGCGAATGATCGCCGGTACACCGGCGACATCACGGTCGGCGTCCGAGTCGAGGAACATGCGCACCACGCGGCAGCGTAGTCGCAGACCGAAGGCGCCGGCGTTCAGCGACGTAGCCGACGCCACTGCCGCAAGCGTCTCAGGGGCATCTGAGTATCGCGCGTTGAGCAGGTTCCGAACGTGCTCCTTGAGGTCGCCCTCGTTAATCTCCTCGCGCACGAAATCGATGGCGTCGCCGCCGAAGCGGATGCGGACCAGGTCCACCATTGGCTTGACAATCCCGTCGAGGAACGTGCGCGACAGGGCGTCTAAGACGCCCGCCCAGTTGCCGCTGAACAGGGCCCCGAAGAAACCGATCAAGCCGCCCACCACGTTGATCACGACGTCTACAAGTGTCGTGATCACCTCACACACCGTACGCGTGACCAGGCGCACGACCTTCTCCAACACCCAATAGACTACGGCAACGACGACGCTGACGAAGAAGCACCACCATTTGTTGCAGCACAGGCACAACCAGTTACAACTCTGCTGCTGGCAAACCTGGCGTTGTTCCTCCACCCAGGTCTCGACGCGGCGACTGATCTCCTCTTCGATCCACTCATCGACCTGGCGACAAACCTCGTGTGACATCGTTTTCTCCTAGGGTCAGGACGTAACTGTAAAGATGGTTCGCACGCCGAAGTTGGCGAGGGCTGCGATGGCGCACAGTCCCATGGCAAGACGGTGCTAGCAGGGTGGTTATTTGATCTTCATGGGGTGAGAATCTAGGAGTATCCGGAAGTCCCAGCCGTTCCAGCGGCTCCTGAATAATTCATAGCATTATTTTCTAGGACAAGACAAGCCTTGTCGGGCACAGTCTGGTCGAACCTGGCATCCGTCCACGCCAGGGCGTAGCAGACTTTCGGCAGTTTGCGGCTCAGGGCGAGGCCCGTGCCAGCAAGGAGTCGCGCGCCCATGCCGTCGCGCCGCTGCTGGAAGCAGGCCAGGTGTGCTTCCACCACCGCGCCGCGCCGCTGGTGGAGGAGCTGTCGCGCTTCCCCAAGGGCACCAAGGACCTAGTGGATGCCTTTGGCCATGGGGCCCTGTGGCTGGAGACCCGCTACTGGCGGGGCCTTGGGATCAAGCGCGATCCGCTGCCGATGCTGCTGACCCGGTGAGCCGTGGGCCAGCTCTGCCTGCCGCTGCCGCTACAGGAGCCCCGCTCGGGTGTGAATCGCTCGTGGCGGCGGCGGAAGCGACGGGAGCCGCCCACCCAAAGGCACCAGCAGCTGGTCTTTGCCTTCCCCTACAGCCTTGAGCCTCAGCCGCACCGGATGCAGCACCGCCGCCGACGGCCCGTGCATCCCCATGCCGCCGCCCACTTCCTAGCGCTGGCACACCTCGACCCGGCGGACAAGATCGCCGACAACTTCGCTCGCCTCACCACCCATTCCATAGATGATCTGCGCCAACTCGCGTTGATTGGCCTGCTCAAAGCAGCGGCTCGCTTCGATGGCACGGGCGGGCCTTCGTTTCGTCCCTCTGCCCGCACCTACGCCAACGGAGAGATCACCCACTACCTGAGGTACCACGGCTTTGCGATTAGGGTGCCGCCTTCCTGGCGTGATCTCTACGCCAGTGGGCAGAATTTTTTGCGGGAGGGGCTGCCGCCACACGCGTTACCTGAGCGGCTGGGGATTTCGGCCCGCCGCTGCTGCTGCCCCGCCAGAACACCATGCCGGTGGTCTGGTACGCCGCCGATGGGGCGGCCTTCGGGGAAGGGGATCTGCCCCACCTAGGCCTGGCCAACCAGTACCTCATCCACTACCGGCTCAAGAGCGAATACGAAGACCTCCTCAGTCGCTGCGCCCTGCCGGTGGGTGTGCGCACCGGCCTGGTGGATCAGTACGGCTTCCAGCGCAGCGAGGACGGCGAACCCCGCCCCCCGGAGCAGCTCTCCGCTGGTGATCTCCAGCAGTTGCACCAAGCGCTCCCAGGGGGTTGGGCGGAAGCGCAGCACCTGGCGGCCATTGCTCAACCATCCCTCCTGTGGGCTATGGGGAACGAACGGTGGTCGCTGACTCATGCCTCTCGGAGCTTGGCCTCGATCAACCGGCAGCACTCCTGCACATCGCCCAAACTCTCCACCCCCTTGCTGAGTCAGCAGAAGAACTCACGCCACAGCGTGGGCACCGCCAGCAGGATCAGCGGCCTGCCGGGATTGAGCGCATGGGCGGCTTCTGAGGCCGTGCCGGGGCCGCCGCCCCTGCAGACCATCACCACACGCCGTTTGCTCATGCCACCTCGGGGCACCAGCCTTGCTGGCGCGTCATGTCATCGGTCCAATCCTGGCAGCGGCGGGTGAGGTGCTCCCCATGGGCGAGCAGGCCCTGGTGCAGCTGGCAGGTGAGTACCGGTTAGATATTGCCACTGTATCTGGCTTGATTTTACTGAAATCTCCTATTTACGATGGCGAAACCTCATGTTCATGGCTTCTGGTGAATGACTGTTTCGAATGTTAAAAAAACACGAACATTTCTTTGCTAATTCCTGGACCTGCTATACGTTGATGATTGCAATGAGAGGGGCTTAAAGATGACTGCAACATCAGGCCTCTCCAGTCTTGCGATTTCCAACAAGACATCCAATGACGTCTTTGCCTGGCAGTTTCAGTACAACTCCTATGCCGCACCTGTCAGCGGTTTGCCCGCTAATGTGTCTATTGGCACGCAGCTCGTTGCTCTTCCAACGTTGATTCCTGCCGGTCAGACCGTCAACTTGCCTTTGGCCTCCCAGGTGCGCGGCAGTGATGGTAAGCAATATAACTGGCAACTCGGCCAACGCTTTTACATCACACCGGCAACGGAGAAGAGATTTTATACGCAAGATCTTACGATCAGTCAGGTACCTGCCGATCCTTTTGGTGTCAGTACTAGCCTTTATTCCTGGAATGAGACGCCCTTCACTTCGTTTGAATATAGCGTCGACGCTTCAGGGAATCTGACCTACGACTCATCATATATTGACGATGGAAGCTATCCAGTTACCTGGTTGGATTCTGGCAGTGAATTTGGGTTCCAGAGTTTAGATCTTGCCAAGGCTTGGTTGGCTTCTGTAAGCTTCATCAGTCCGTCGCTCACGCAATACAACAACCCTATCACGAATGGAGATGCATCAGATCTTATTCTTCGCTCTTCCTTGCTTTCCAACGGGACCCTTCGCAGTGGAAGTGCCTATCCCAGCGACGGTAACCGCCTGATTGGCCCCAATAAATTATGGGCTTTGACCTATGGCGGCTCACCGCTTCCCTCGGGTAATGATCCGAACGGAAATTCTGTCATTCCCGCTGGCGCCCTGGCCAAATTCAATATGTTTCTTTCGGCCGTCCCAGCCACTGGCAGTCAGCTGTCGGTTGCCAATAAAGGCGGACCTGACAATTACACCATTTGGCAAAATGGACTGCCTCCCGGTGACTCCAGCAGTTCGCCATCTCTGGGGTACCCCGCCTCCGACCGGCTATCCCCTTCCAACGGTTACACCTATGCATTGCAGAGAGCTGCCGATGCCGTTGCGGGACGGGGGCCCCAGCCAGGGTCGACCAACGGCGCGTCGGTCAACCTCTGGCAAAGCTTTTTCACCTATCCCCAGGAAAACATTTACGGACAAACGACAGAGAGCGCTGGTTCCATATCAGTTCAGCAGCTCAATGTCTACCCCTTAACATCGTCAACCTGCCTGGTTGGTAGTGGAGACAACGACGTCGTGACGGGTACCCCAGTCAATGAGACGATCGTTGGTGGGCTCGGTGGAGACAGGCTCACCGGCGGAGGTGGTGTCGACACCTTCCTCTACCTGACAATGCCAAGTAGCGCGACCAGGCAAATTGGTGGGAATCACACAACCATCGATTCAATCACGGACTTTAATCCTGCCAACGACTTCATCGACCTGCGCCAGTTGAACAAGGATCTCTCTGGGCCCTCGTCTCCTTATCCCGGTTTCAGCATTGCCTTTAGTAGTGGCGATTTCACCGGCCAGCCAGGTAGTCTGAGATTCACGAAGATGGCCTCGAATGGATTCCTGGATCTCGATGCCAATGGCGACAGGATCCCGGATTTCAGCATCTCCCTGGCTGGAGTGTCTTCCCTCACTCAGGGATCCTGGCTGCTGATTTAGGAGTTCGATAAGTGATGTTTTCACCAGTTTGTTGATGCTTTCGCCTGAGCGACATTCAGTGGGGAGCTGGAGACCACCCAGTACCCGATGACCTGCGGTTGTTAGTTATCCGTAGGTTTGCATTATCCCGTTTCTCCTGGTCCAGGAAGAGCTGAGGTGGAGCATCAAGTTGGCCCACTTCTCCAAGGACCTCAAGATCTGACAGCTCAATGGCGTCATCTGTCGCAACATCCACCATCGTCTACCGATATTGAAGCTGGCCGGACGCCGACAAGTTCGTTGGTCACTGCTCTGGGAGCTCCACCGACAGATCCCGATGACTTTCGGCCAGAACTTGCCCACGTCCCGCAGATCAAAACGCCGTCTGATTGGGGCTGTCTTGCGCGAAGGTGATGCCTCGATTCCTGGAGGCTGAATGAGCAGATTAACGGCGCGTGGCCACAGCGGGGCCCAGACGCCATGAGAGGAGCCCACAGAAGGCAAGGGCAAGAGGACCAGGGCCATCTCGTCGCATCCTCCTTGCTGCCAGCCCGCGCCCCGTTCCTGATGACGTTGCTTGCCGCTCGATCCCGCCACCCTTCGGCCCGTCCCCTGCACGCCAGTGATGACTGGCGTGCTCGAAACCCTGGCCTTCCTTCGCGATCCTGATTTCGCCCGCTCACGCTTCGAGCGTTACGGCGATTTTTACGAAACTAGCCTGCTGGGGCAGCGCACCGTGTTCATCCGCGGCGAGCAGGCCATCGCCGACCTGTTCGCCCAGGCTGACGCGGTCCAGGGCTGGTGGCCGGACAGTGTGCCCAGTTGCTGGGGCCGCTGTCGCTGGCCAACCGCAACGGCGCCGACCACAAGGCGCACCGTCGGGTGTGGTGGGCGAGCTGTTCGCCTCCGCCGCCCTGAGGCGCTACAGCCCGGGAATCGTGGCGTTGGTGGAGGACCTCAACCAGGAGCTGCTGGCTGTGCCAGCGCCCATCGCCCTGGTGCCATGGTTGCGGCGCTTCGCCTTCGGCGTGATCGCCACCACGGTGCTCGGGCTCGACGGCGCCGATCGCGACGCCCTGTTCGAGGATTTCGAAATCTGGTGCCAGGGCCTCTTCTCGTTCCCTTTCGCCCTGCCCGGCAGTCCCTTCGCCCGCGCCCGGCAGGCCCGTCAGCGCCTGTTGCGGCGCCTCGGCTCCGTGCTTCAGAAGGCCCAGGTCGCCGCAGCTTCCCGAGCCCCCTCGTTGATCGCGGCCTCGACCTCCTGGCCGGCGGCCTGGATGAAGCTGGCCTCCCCTTGGCCGACGACGACTTGGCAGAGCAGCTTTTGCTACTGCTGTTCGCCGGCTACGAAACCACCGCCTCCTCCCTGAGTTGCCTTTCGCAGACCCTGCTGCTGCGTCCCGCTGAACTGGCCTGGTTGCTGGAGGAGCTGGACGGCTTGTCCTGGCCACCTTCACCGGGAGATGCCTTGAGTGCCTACGACGCCCTGAGGGCCCCGCGGCTGGATGCGGTGGTTAAGGAGGTGATGCGGCTGACCCCGCCGGTGGGCGGCTTCTTTCGCCGCACCCGGGAGCCCATCGCACTGGCCGGTGTGCTGGTGCCGGCCGATCGGGTGGTGCAGGTGCGCATCAGCGCCTGCCAGCGCCACGGCCCAGCCCCTGAGGACCTGGCCGTCTTTCGGCCCCAGCGGCATCTGGGGGGAGCAGAACCGGTGACCCTGCTGCCCTACGGAGGCGGTGAGCGTGTCTGCCTGGGCAAGGCACTGGCGGAGCTGGACATCCGGCTGCTGGCGGTGGGGCTGCTCAAGCAGCTGAGCCTGGGTTTGGAGCCGCTTCAGGACCTGACGCTCGTGGTTATTCCCAGCCCCTCCCCGAGAGACGGCCTGCTGGTGCGCCCACGCCGCCGAATCAACGCTTCCGGCTCTTAGGGCTCTCAGTCCCCAAGCTTCTTGTCCAGCCATTGTGTCGCCACATAGACACCGATGAACATCGGCAGATAGGCGATCCACATGTTGGGAAGGTTCAGCTCCGAGTTGTTGATCAGAACAAGACCCAGATAGCTGATGAGGCCATAGATGACTGCCCTTCGCAGGGGGCCGACAATCTGTTTCACATCAGATGGGGCGGTGGTTTCATCCTATTACGGATTCAGCCTGGTCGCCTGGTATTCCGTTCCGGATGGCCTGCGCCATCAATAGGTTTGTCCGGGGTCGTAGTTGAACGGAACCGTGTCCCACTTCCAGTATTTCGACGCATCACCGGGATAGCCGCTGTCTCTGAAGTGTCTGACGGTAAATCCGTTTCGTCTGATATACCACCTTTCCGTCCCTCCGGTGGCGCCGCTGAAGGTCACGATGGCGACCTGTGGGCAGGCTTTGCCGATCTCCCGGCTGGCCGCTGCCTCTTCCGATGCGCTTGCGAAGAACTGACTTGTCATCCTGCTCCAACCGATGCTGATGTCACCATGGCCATCACGATGCAGTTCCGGTCCGTGCAGGCCTTGGCTTGGCTCTGGACCGAAGCGCTGGATGGCTTTGCGGCATTCTCCAGAAAGGGAGGACAGGGGGACTTGCCTCGGCGCAGAGAGAGCTGGAACGGCCAGGCTCCAGGTTCCCACGGTGATTCCCATCAGTGGAATCACCCAAAGCAGACGGCGGTTGATGGCCATTCCTCTTCTCCCGGCGGGGACCTATGACTGGGCAAAAGGAGTCTGGCCGGTTCTTCCAGCCTTGTGGAAGGCATGGCCGCTCCGGCTAGTGGGATCCTTCGCCGGTGAGCGCTGCCATGCCGGATGCGGCTGCGAGTGCCAGGGCTGACCCCCTCAGATCACCACCGCCTCTAGCGATCGGCGGGCCGAATAGGGCAGCGCCGCTCCGCGCCCGAAGCGCATGACGATGTCAGGGCGTCGCCCGGGCAAGCCAACCAGGCTCGCCAGATCGGCGCGCAGCCCCGGCACCTCAACGGGCTGGTTGAGAAAGGAGCTTTTCAGGCCCAGCGCCGTTGCCTGCAGGGCAAACCGCTGGCAGGCCCGTCCCACCTGCACCCAGTGCGCAGGGTCCGCCTCGGCCCCGATGAACACGGCGATCCCGGCGGACGAGGCGATCTGGCGGGAGTATCTCTCCGTCTCGGCCTTGACGGTGAAGACCCGATCGAACAGCCAGGGCCCCAGCCACTCCGGCAGGGCTGGATTGCCGCTGGCAGCACTGAACAGACCGTCGCCCGAGCGCAGGGCGGCGTTGGGGCTGAAGCGAAGCCAGTGCTTCAACTCCGCCAGGAACGCCGGATCGCCGATCTGGGTGGTGTTGCCTGCGATCACCAGATCCCGGAGCCGATCCAGACGCGATCGATCCGTGATCAGCACCAGGTCCACCCCCGGAATCGTTGAGGCTTTCCCCAACTGGCGCAGGTCTGCCGAGCTGAGAGTCGATCCGTCGTAGTTGGCTCGCGTCGATTGCCGGTGCGGGATTGCCTCGAACAGGGCCTGCTCGCCACCGTTGCCCCTCCCCAGGCCGACCAGCACCTGCCCGTCGCCCGCGGGATCAAAGCTGATCTCACCGGCCCGGCCTGCGGCGCCCGCCGCCAGGGCCAGGTTTTCGGCGGCACAGCCCAGCGACACGAACACATGGTGATCGTCGGGATCCACCACGGGGGTGCGTCGGCTGACATCGGGAAGGATCGCGATCCCGCTCTCGCCTGGGCGAAACAGCCAGGGCTGGGTGTTGTGACCGTTCGGCGCCAGGGTGGCGTAACGGATCAGATCGCGGGTCTCGGGTGCCGTGTTCGGTGTCCGGCGCAGCTCGGCAACCGCGGCCCCGTAATCGGCCATCGATCCCATACCACTTCTGTTCGCCCAGGCCGCACCGCCAACAGCCACCACGGCAGCGCCGCTGCCAAGCAGAAGATTCCGTCTCGTCACCATCGCGGGTCCCACTCGGTGAGGATTGGCGGCGCCTTGCGGCGCGCCAGGCCCGGCCTTTCAACCTAATGGCCTTTTCACGGCCCGACTGCCATCGGACACCACGACGAATGCAAAGGGGTTTTGTGAGGAAGGAAGGCTTGGCTCCTGCTGAATCACTTGGTCGGTGTTGGGGCTCGGCCGTTGGCTTTGAACGTGATGATCAGAGCGACGACGAGGAGGCAGACCTCCAGAAGAATGAAAGTCGTTGAATTTGTGCGTTGGATGGCCAGCTGATACTGGCTGGCTGCGAACATTCGGATGAGGCCCAGGAGAAGCAAGAACCAACCGGTGAGAGTGATCAGTACAGTCCAGCTGTTTTCCCATACATTGTGCGCTCGCACGACAGCCAAGCCCGCGACGAACATGATGATGCCTGAGAGATAGATGACCGGTGGAATCTGAGCGTCATAAAGGTGAGGCTGAATGAGCGGAAGCTCTGAGAGAAGAATCACGCCAAGGGTGGGGCCAATAAGAGCACCGAGTTGCTTGGAATCTGCCACAGAGACCTCCGGAGTCCTGGATGTACTGCTGATCATTTCAACTGTCTTGACGTAGCAAGTCTGCTGTGACCGGATTCAAGCGGCGTGCTGGATTTGGAGAAACAGCAACGGTGCGATTGTGATCCAGGCGAGGAGGAGGACCCAGACGCGACCGGCGAGCAGGTTGTACTGGTCGAGAACCTGCTCCATCGGGCGATGCTGCAGCACCAAGCCCATGAAGGTCTCGAAGAAGACCGTGAGAGCCAGCCAGATGATCCCGACAGCAAGGGCTTGAAGGCTTGATGATGGAGGCCAGATATGGACGACGAACCAGATGAACATCCCCATGAACAAGGAGCCAGTGAAGGTCGAGAGCTGATGAGCACGAAGCTCAGACATGCCCTTGGCGAAGATCGACTGCCGCAAAGCCCCGTTGGCGATGGCGATGACAAGCATCGGAATCCAGGCAAGAACGTACGTGGTCAAGGAATGACTCTCCTGTGGATGGCTTTTCCGGACTGATCAGGCCCCTGGCAGGCTTCATCCTTGACGGCTGGATGAGGGCATGGGCAGTATCTGCATGGGGGGCGAATGGCTGGTGCTCCACTGCGAAACCCTTCTCAGTCAATTCACATTCCCCTGCCCGGCCCATGCAGCATTAACGCCAATGTCGCTAGAGACACTTGCTCTTCGGATATTGTCCCAGATTGTCCATGGTGCCGAAGGTAAGCAAGATCTTGCCCCTGGAGTTGTTGGCGCTGCTGAAGGAAATGATCTGGATCTATGCGGCCTCACGCCCGGTTGTCATCCAGTGGCCTGCGATCTCCGTGCTGGCGATTTATGGCACCGGTTGGGCCTAAATCGTACAGACAACGACTTTGGTTGCTGATCCGACTCCTGTTATCACGATTGACTTTTTGGATCGGCCAAGGGGCCCGGGTTGAGTTCCATCGAGCTCCGCGCAAGGTGAGCGGAGACTTCAGGTCACACCGGTGCCAATGCAACGGCTGCTGGGGTCACCCTGCCGGATACCCTGCGAACCCGAAACCGTTGGGCAGAGTCCCTCGACCTCTCCCGAGGCCATGGCACAAGCCAAGGCCTTCGTCTGAGGGCTTGAACGCTGAACCCATTCAGGTCCCGTTCTCCTTCACCAGTCCTTGGGTCATCTGATCGATCTTCTCGCCATCCTCGGCCATGTCCTGTGTGTTTCCTTTCTTCTCCGTCTGGCCCCCATCCCCCGTGACAGAGCCAATGGTGGACTGCAGCTTGCTATCGGTCTCTTGCGTGGAGGCAGGGACCTTCACTGGTTTGGCTCCGAGAAGGGTCTGCGGTTGGGCCATTGGGATGGAATGGGCCATCACTGGAGATGGAATCAGCAATGAAGCCATGAGCAGGGCCAACGAAAGAAAAGACATCAATAAAGTTTTCATTTCAACTCTCATGGGATGGTCTATTCAATTGTACTGCCGATCCCTGACACTCCTGAATGAAGTGCAGCGAACATGCATCGGCACGCATCGCTGGATCATGGTTCTTGTTGCCAAGTTCCTTCGTGCCATTGGCCTTTGGGAGACAGTCCATGCTTGGAAGATCTGTTGCTTTTCGTGGCGCCAGCGGGACTGATATCCATCTTCACTGATTCACCTGTCACCTCGGATCTTCAGCGGTGATCCATGTCACTGTCGAGCGCTGCTGAACCAGTGAATCCACAATCTGATGCGTCGAGCCCGCCCTGCGGGAGGTGGTGGGTGGCGAGAGGGCCCCGTTGGACTCTGCCCCCGCGGCCTTGCGCAGCGCCGAGCGGATCGCCGTAGCTCTGCCTGCCCTCTGTGACATCGTCTGGGAATTGCGCCCGGGTGTACGCCCTCCCGGTGGTCCCCATCACCGCCAGCGCAGGAAGGACCATGCTGCCCGCTGTTCACCCTGCTCTCCAGCCCTGACCAGTCGATCGAGCCGCAGCTGGTGGTCGGCGCTGGTGAGCCGCCCATAGGCCAGGCCCACGACTGCGAACACCCCCAGCGCCGTCGCCGACGCGATCATGAACAGGATCACGATCTGGTAGCGAACGGCCGCCGCCGGCGCCGCCCCCTGGAGGATCTGCCCGGTCATCATCCCCGGCAGGCTCACCAGTCCCATCACCATCATCGAGTTGATCGTCGGGATCATGGCCACCCGGATGGCGTCGCGCACCACCGCCTGACAGGCCTCCCAGCGGGTCGCCCCCAGGGCCAGGTCCGTTTCGACCTGGTCGCGACCGCTGCGCAGGCCTTCCATGAAGCGATCGAGGCCCAGGGAGAGGCCGTTGAGCGTGTTGCCCAGCACCATCCCCAGCAGCGGGATCAGGTCCTGGGGGTTGTACCAGGGTTGGGGCTGGATCAGCCCCGTCACCGCCAGCCCCGTGACCAGGGCCGAGGAGGCCATCACCGACAGCAGGCTGTTGAGGTAGATGCCGGCAAAGCGCTGCCGGGTGCGCTGCACGGCCGACACCCCGGCGATCATCGCCATGGCCGCCCCCACCAGCACGATCAGGGGCGCCTGGTCCTGGTGGAACAGCCACTCGAGCACGTAGCCAACCAGCAGCAGCTGCACCACCATGCGCACGGAGGCCAGCAGCAGGCTGCGGCTGAGGCCGAGGCGCAGCGCCGCCGACAGCCCCACGTTCACCAGGATCAGCAGGCCGGAGAGGGCCAGGCGGCCATCGCTGATCGTCAGGGCGCCGGCACTCGAGGGGGTCATGGCTGCAGCTCCAGGGTGCGGGTGGCGAAGCGTTCGATCTGCTCGCTGTCATGGCTGATGAGCACGGCGGCGCGCGGGCCCGCGGCAAGCCAGGCGATCAGCAGGGCCTCGACGGCGGTGGTGGTGGCGCCATCGAGGGAGGCGGTGGGTTCATCCAGCAGAAGCACGGTCGGATCGAACTGCAGGGCCCGCAGCAGCGCCAGCAGCTGCAGCTCACCGCCGGACAGCCGTTCGGCGTCATAGCTCAGGAACGAGGGGTCGCGCCCCAGCGCCGCCAGCCAGCCGGTGATGCGCTCGTAGCTCCAGCCACCTTGCCCCCGCCGCTCCTGAAACCGCCAGGGCGCGCGAAGGTTCGTTTCCACGGTTCCCCCACCGGCAACCGGCCGCTGGGCCAGGTACGCCACCATGGCGCGCCAACGCGGCAGACCCCAGGCCGCCGGAGGGCGCCCCAGCAGGCTCAAGCGTCCTGCCTGCGCGGGATCGAGCAGGGCCAGGGTCCGCAGCAAGAGGGTTTTCCCTGCCCCGGAGGGCGCCACCAGCCCCAGGCGATCGCCGCCGGCCAGCTCGAGATCCAGCCGGCTCCAGAGCCGCCGATCCCCCAACCGCCGCTCGAGACCGGCGGCGCGCAGGAGCAGGGGGCGGTCCAAGGTGGCGGCAGGGTCGGGCACAGCTCACTCTGGCCGGAACCGATCCCGTCTTAGGGCCAATTATGAATCAGCCATAATTAGGGCTCAGCCATGAAGCGCCTTAAGTCTTGGCCGAGGTGTTCCGCCGTCCCCAGCTGGCCGCCGAGCTGGCCCGCCGCCTGCTGCATCCGGGTGTGCTCGATGAGGCGCTGCGCTCCGGCCTGTTCTTCTCCGGCCTGCGGCGCACTGGGAAAACCACCTTCCTGCGCACCGATCTGGTGCCGGAGCTGGAGGCCCGGGGGGCGGTGGTGATCTACGTCGACCTTTGGAGCGACACCAAGGTGAGCCCGGCCGTGTTGGTGTATGCCGCCGTGCGCCGCACCCTGGCGGAGCTCGCCACTCCGGCCTCACCGCTGCTGGGTCGGCTGGGCCGGCTGCGGGGGCTGGATCTGGGCGGGATGGGCTTCCGCTTCGGCTTCCAGCTCGAGCAGCTGGGCCACGACGGTGGCGCCACCCTGGCCCAGGCGTTCAGCGAGCTGGTGGATCAGGCCGGCGCCGATGTGGTGCTGATCGTCGATGAGGTGCAGCAGGCGATCACCACCGATGACGGCCACCAGATGCTGCTGGCCCTCAAGGCCGCCCGCGACGCCATCAACCCCAGGCCGGACACACCGGGCCATTTCCTGTTCCTCGGCACCGGCTCCCATCGCGCCCTTGTGGGGGAACTCACGGCCCGGCGAAACCAGGCGTTCACCGGGGCCACCTCGCTGCCCTACCCCGTGCTGGATCTGGCCTATGTGCAGCACGTGTTGCAGCGCCTGCGGGACAGCGGCGCGGGTCCGCTGCCATCGGAAGCGATCGCCTGGAGCGCCTTCCAGACCCTGGGCCACCAGCCCGAGGAGTTCCTGCGGGCCCTGGCCCAACTGGAGGCCAGCAGCAGCACCAGCTCCGGGCTGGAGCCTGACCAGCTCCTGCCCGTCATCGCCGCCACCCTGCGCGGCGCCGCTGCCGACCTGGAGCTGCAGAAGGTGGAGCAGATCGGTGGGCTGGCCGCGGTGATCTTCCAGCGGGTGGCCCTGAGCGACGGCCCCGCCAAGGGCCTGTTCTCCGCCGAAGCCGCCGTGGCCTACGGGGAGGCGATCGGCCGGGAGGTGCGGGTGGAGGAGATCCAGCCGGTGGTGAACGAACTGATGGCCGCCAACGTACTGATGCGGGTCGGCCATGGCCTTTATGGCGTCACCGATCCGTTCGTGCAGGAGATCTGGCGGGAACGGCAGGGCTGATCGCCCGTCGATGGCAAAGAGGTCTGGGGCGCCAATCCGTAGGCTCTCCAGCTAAGTGCTGACCACGGACGATTGGCAGCTGTTCCCCTTCGATGCCAGCCACAGTTCCACGGTGCCTTGGGGGACGGAGCGTGCATACGTCCATGTGCTCAGGTCGATGGGAGAGATGCCCGGCTTTGTGTTGCCTGATCCAGCCAGAAGGGGAAGGAGTGGCGATGACGCTGTTTTGAGGCTGTCGATCTGGGTGATGAGCTTCCTGGCCAGGTCGCGGTCGGCTCTGTGGAAGAAACGTACGGAGTTGTACTGACCGCAGCTTCCTGCTGAGGGTTCGACGACGCGCACGCCAGAGACGATGTACCAGCGCTTGGCGGAGAGCTGGAGCAGGAGTGGTTCCAGCTGTTCGGCGATGGCTGGATCGTCCAGATGAACGGTGACGACGGCCAGGCTTGGCTCGGCATAGGGACTTTTGGCATGGGCCACCTCGAGCCGGACGGCATTGAGTTGGTTCACCACCCTGGCTTGGGCCAGTGAGCTGGCCACCAGCCTGGGTTCGGTGATGCCGTCCTGGGCAAGCTGAGAGACGCTGGTCGCCTGATCGCCATTACTATTCTTGCCTTCCACCTGTTTGCGTAGCGCCTCAATGGCCAGGGCCCCTGCTTCCCCGCAATTGGCTTCAATGTCAGCGGCCGGAGTCAGATTCTTGCCACCAAGCTTCAGATTGAGACTGAAGACCTGTTGTTGGTAGTAGTCATTACAGGCCTCACCGGAACTCTCTGCCAGGCGATTCAGTACCCTGGCGGCCTGGTCGACGCCATGGTTGAACTGGGTCTGGGTGACAGATGCAATTCCGGTAGTGGTGTTCTGGGCATTGATCGACTCTTCTCCGGATGATCCTTCAATCAGAAGAATTGAGATTCTCGCGAGCAGTAGCTTGTCTCGGGGCTTTTTCTTTGCCTGGCTCGGTGTTGAGCATGTGCTCAATGGCCAGTAGGGAAATATCCCTGCCAAGTTGCTTGGAACTGAGTTTGTCGGTGAGATCGCCAACCAGTCCGGCCGTGCGAGATTGTTGCGATAACTTGTTGACCTCGTTGGAGGTGATGGTGGCGACAACAAGACCAATGGTGCCGGCGATGGCGGCGATGCCTGAGACGATATTGTTGAATGTCCGACCACGTTCGGAGTCTGTCATTCGAGGCGTGCTCAGACCATTATCTGCCACTTAGTCTCTGAGGCACATCAAGGCACCTATGACGGGTCCCACATTTCTTACTGGTGTTGATGGTGTCTTTCTGCGGCGCCTTCCGATGTCACGAGGCTGTCATCCGCCACTGGATTGGGGATGGGGCAACCAGTCGAACGTCGCCAACGGATCCGATCGGTTCGGCTGAGTCAGCGGGGAAGGGTGCTCCATCCCAGCAGCCTCTGGGTCAATCTGGTGGTGACGGTGGGGGCCCTGTTCGGGCTGGACAGGGAGGAGCTGGAGCGGCGCCAGCCGGTCACCCGGCAGGCGGTGGCCGCTGCAGGCCGGAATCGGCCCCATGGTGGAGGGATCAGCAGCGCCGATCCCGTGACGCCAAGACATGGCCCTTTGCGCTGGATCGCGCTGGCCCTTTGCGGTGGCCTGCTGGTCGGGGTGTTCTGTGGGCTGCTGGCGAACCTGTCGCCTCTGGCGCCGGCAGCGAAAGCCCAGGAGCCAGCCCAGGAGTTGCGGGGGGTGTGGCTCACCGCCAACGACATGCCGGTGCTGCGTGATCGTGGCCGCATGCAGGCCGCGGTGAACCAGCTGGCGGAGCTGGGCTTCAACCGGCTGTATCCGGTGGTGTGGAGCGGGGATTTTGCCTATTACCCCAGCCGCGTGAGCGAGGGGCGCCAGCTGCAGGACTTCACCTACCGCGGCCTGCAGGGGCAGGACATCCTGGCTGAATTGATCCATGCGGGCCGCGGCCGCGGGCTCAAGGTGATTCCCTGGTTTGAATTCGGTTTCATGGCGCCACCCGATTCGCCGCTGGCACGGCGGCATCGCAGCTGGCTCACCCAGAAGCGCGATGGTGGACTCACCTCGATCAGTGCCGCCGGCACGGTGATGTGGCTCAATCCCTTCCGCCCGGAGGTGCAGCAGCTGATCACCGATCTGGTGCTGGAAGTGGTGAACATTGACGGCGCCGCCGGCATCCAGTTCGACGACCACATGAGCCTGCCGCGGGAGTTCGGCTACGACCCGTTCACCACGGCGCTCTATCGCAAGGACACCGGCAAGGATCCACCGGCCAACCCTTCAGACCCCGCCTGGGTGAAATGGCGCGCCGACCGCATCACCGCCTTCATGGATCGCCTGGTCCGGGCGGTACGGGCCGCCCGTCCTGGTGCCCTGGTCTCGATCGCGCCCAACTACTACGACTTCGCCTACAAGCTGCAGCTGCAGGACTGGCGCGCCTGGGTGTGGCAAGGCATCGCCGATGAACTGCTGGTGCAGATCTACCGGCCCGATCTGGAGAGCTACCTTCCTCACCTCAGCCGGCCGGAGGTGCAGGAGGCCCGCCAGCGCATCCCCACCGCCATCGCCGTGATGAGCGGCCAGCGCAACCGACCCACCCCCCTGGCCCTGATGGCCCAGAAGCTTGCCGCCAACAGGGCGCAGGGCCTGGGGGTGGCGTTCTTCTACTTCGAGAGCCTGTGGAGCCTGGGTCCGGAGCCGCCGGAGGAGCGCATTGCCGGGCTGGCTGAAATGCTGGGCCCCAGCCGCCAGGACGTGAACGCCCCTGCGGCCCGCAGACCCTGAGGGCCTTGGCTGCCGCTGTAGCAGGGATGGGTGCGGCTCAACAGGCTTCCGGCGTCAGCCCCACCCCATCGAAGAGATAGCGGCCTGGGGCCTCCGGCGAGGGATCGAACCAGTACTGCTCCACCAGCGTCAGGAAGGCCTGCCGCGGCAGGCGGCCGGGGGGCAGCCCCAGGGCGGCGAGCATCCGCTCGAGGTTGGCGGCGATGCCGGCGGTGGGATGGCCGTAGGCGGCGGCGAAGGCGGCCAGATCGTCGAGGTCGAGCTGGCCATCGCCATCGATGTCGAGCACGTCGAAGAAGCCGCCGGCGGAGCGGGCCATGAACTCCCGCGCGGCCTGCGGATCGGCCCGGAAGGCGGCGAACACGCGGCCATGGGAGGCCAGGAATTCCTCGCCATCCACCGTGCCGTCGTGGTTCTGGTCGCGGCGCCCGTTCTCGTGCCGGTAGGTGTCGAGCAGCAGCCCCAGCAGGTCCGGGAAGCGGCTCGGCCGGCCCTGCCAGCGCCGCGCGATCCGCACCGCCACCGGTTCGAAGTCACCCTCCAGGGTGTGGCGGCCGTCGCCGTCGCGGTCGTAGAAGCTGAACAGTCGGCGGTAGCGCCGCATCAGTTCGGCCGGCAGGGAGACGCTCGCCATCCACCGGGCTGCAGCAGATCGCGATGGTACCGGGGCCGCCGTTGGTCGCCCCTCCAGCCAGGCTTGACACCATCCTTTACAAGCTGTTACAATTCACGAAACAAACTGAAACACTCATGACTGACTCCGCTTCCCGCTTCGGATTCGTCGCCTTCGCCGAAACCTGGAATGGCCGTCTCGCCATGCTCGGCTTCGTGATCGGCCTGGGCACCGAACTGCTCACAGGCCAGGGCATCCTCTCCCAGATCGGCCTGGGTTGATCGCCATGGCTACCGACTACACCCCTGCCATCACCGCCGTCGTCGCCCTTGTGGTGCTGCTCACCGGCATGGTGACCTTCGTGCTCAGCCGCCCCAGCGACCTGGAATCCGGAACCCCCTGACCACCTGAGGGCTCAAGTTTTCTCCCCTTATCTGCCTGAACCCATGACCAACACCCCCGCCAACGATCCCTTCTTCCAGGGTGACAACGAGCGTTCCATCCACATGGAGCAGCTCAAGCGCGTGGAGCTCTTCAACGGCCGCGCCGCCATGCTGGGCCTGGTGATCGGTGTCCTCACCGAAGCCATTACCGGTTCCGGTATCGCCCATCAGATTGGCCTTGGTGCCCTGACCGACGGCTACGCCGCCTGCCGCACCCAGTTCCTGCCCTTCTGCTTCTGAGCGCTCCTCTCTGATGCTCCTCCCGCCTCCCCTGTGTCCCTTCACGGCTGCCCGGATCGCCGGTCTGCAGGCCACCGTGCTGCTGTTGCTCACCCTGCTGATCAAGGCCAGGGTGCAGATCAAGGCGGCCTCGGCCCTGGGACTGTTCCTGCTGGCCCTGCAGACCCTGGTGTTCCTGGCCGCTGCGGGAGCCCTGGGCCTGGTGGCCATCGGTGGTGCAGCTCTGGCCCTGAATCGTCCGCGGTCCTCCGAAGCCTGAAGCCACCACAGCCATGACCGCCACGCTGCAGCCACCGCTGGGTGAGGCCTCACTCAGGGCCCTGTTCACCAAGCCCTACGGCGCCCCGGGGCCCACCGCGCAGCAGTGGCGGGCCGTGTACGACGAGAACGTCCACTTCCAGGACCCCGCCCAGGAACGCCAGGGCCTCAACGCCTACATCGTGGCCCAGGAGGGCCTGATGCAGCGCTGCGATGACGTGTTTCTCGAGCCGGGGGCCGTGGCCCTCAGCGGCGATACGGCCTTCGTCGAATGGACGATGGGCCTGAAGATCAAAGGCATCGAATTCGTCTATCCCGGCACCACCCGCCTCCGTTTCGGCGCCGACGGCAAGATCGTTGAGCACCGCGACTACTTCGATTTCGTCGGCCCCACCTTCGCCCCGGTGCCGCTGGTGGGAGGTTTTGTGCGCTGGCTCTACGGGCGGTTTGTGGCCTGAGGTTGGCGCCGGGACTCAAGCCGGGTGGGGCCAGCGACAGTGGCCCCAGGCCCGCCCTCGGATCCCCCGTGTCCCCCTTCCCGCTTCTGGTGATCGTCCACGCCTTGGCCGCCACGGTGTGGACCGGCGGCCATCTGGTGCTGGATCTGGGTGTGCTGCCGAGGGCCCTGCGGGAGCGGAGCGCTGATCGCATCCGCGACTTTGAGGAGGTTTTCGAGCCCCTTGGCCTCACGGCCCTTGCCCTGCAGGTGATCACCGGCCTCTGGATGGCTTGGATCCTGCTGCCTGGCTTCCATGGGCTGTTCGATCCAGCGGATCCGATCGGCGTGCTGGTGGGCACCAAGCTGCTGTTGTTGGCCGCCACCGCCGCCCTGGCCCTGCACGCCCGGCTGCGGCTGATCCCCACCCTCACGGACGCCAATCTCAGTGGCCTGGCCTGGCACATCCGGGGCATCACCGCCCTGGCGATCGCCTTCGTGGTGGTGGGTGCCCTGATCCGCCTGGGGGGTGGGCTGGGCTGACCCCCGGGCGGTGGCTCAACGGGACCGGTGGCGCCGCGCCGTGGGCCGGTTCCGGTCCAGGCGGCTGAGAAAGAGATAACTGGCAAAGCCGATCACCACCATGGCGAGCATGAAGGCGGGATAGGACACACGCCAGTTGCTGGGGCCGGTGATCATCGTCCATTCGGACATGCCGCCGATGCCCGCCAGCAGGGTCAGCGGCATGAAGATCGTCGTGATCAGTGTCAAACGCCTGACGGTGGCATTGGTGTCGTTGGCGGCTTTGGCCATCTGGTTGTTGAGCATCGACAGATACATCTCCATCAGGCTGGTGACGATGTCCCGATAGGACTCCGTGACCTCGTAGAACCGCACCAGATGGTCATAGATGTCGCGATAGTGGTAGATCGCCTTCTCTGAAATCAGAGGAAAATCCCCTCGGCAGATCTTGCTGAGGATCTCGCGCTCATGAAACAGGCTTTTGCGCAACCGCAACAGGTAGCGCCGGAACCTGATCAGTTCGGCAGGCTTGAACGTGGTCGGATCAGCAATCAGGGCTCCCTCCACGTCATCCAGCTCATCTTCGAGGGCCTCAATGGCCACAAACTTCTGATCGACGACGTGGTCGAGGATCAGTTCCATCAGGTGCGAGGGGCCCTGGCGGACCTCATCGATGCCCCGTTCGACAAGACGTTGAACCCCGTCGAGGTAGGAGCGATGCCTGGAATCCAGATGACTGATACTGACCAGAAACTGCTTGCCCAGGAACAGGTTGATTTCACCCACTTCCAGGATGCCCTGGTCATATTGAAACGTGTTGAACAGGATGAAGGTGTTGTCTGGGAAATCGTCCACCTTGGGGATCTGATTGTCATCGAAGCAATCCTCGATGGCCAGCGAGTGCAGGCCCAGCAGGCCGACAAGGCCTGCCAGATCTTCCCTGGTGGCCTCGCGGTAGTGCAGCCAGGCAAAACCTTCCACCTCGGCCTCCGTGACGGCCTCCACCGCCGAGGCCACGCGCTTCGCAGGGCCATCGCGGCCGATGACATAGAAGCTGGCGTCAGACACGCGCTCTTGAACCGATGGCAGTGGTCAGCGTAGGCAGGACTGCAGCGGCGTTCCCAAGCCCCGGCAGCCACCTTGCCCCTCAATCGTTGAATCGTGTCAGGCAAAGCCATTGGTTTTGTCAGTTTGGCTGTTCTGCTTCGTGACTGGATGACCCATCACGTGGATCGCTCCACCAAGACCTGCCAAGTCTGCGGACGACCGTTCCAGTGGCGCGCAGGAAGTGGAAGGAGGTCTGGGAGGAGGTGAGCTGGTGCTCGGATTCCTCCGAGCGCCCTCAGATCTCGAATTCCGCCACCAGCGCCGCATGATCCGAGCCCGGATCCGAGGCCCGATCCGATGGTGTCTCGGAAATCGACGGCAGATGGTCGCCGGCCAGCACCGTCCGTGCCACGGGGATGTTGCCGGGATTCACCAGCCGGTGGCTGGCCAGGATGTGGTCGATCAGTTCCCCCCGTCCCTGGAAGCGGCGGCTGAAGGGGGCCTCGCTCGGGGGTTCCCCGTTCGGCCCGGCATTCAGAAGCGGCGCCAGGTTCCAGAGGCGGTAGCCATCGCCCTTGTCGCCCCGGCGGAATCCTTCGGTGCCCAGCTCGGAGCCGCTGGGCCCCTGCAGGATCTGGGTGGTGGCGGCGTCCGTCGCGTCGTTGAGATCGCCGCAGACCACCACCGCCTTCTGGCGACCCAGCCCTTCCTCCGGATCCGGTGAACCGGCGCAGCTGGAGAGAATCTGGTTGACCCGATCCCGCAGCGTCAGCGCTTCGGTGGTGCGCCGGTACAGGCCGTAGGCGGCATAGCGATAGCGTTCGTTCTCGTCGTTCGGGGCGAACTGGCTGCCCTCCACCAGCCCCTTCTGGCGGGCGTAGGAGATCAGCTTCGACTTGAAGTGGGCGGTGATGATCCGCACCGGGTGCCCTTCGATCTCGATCACCACCTCCAGGGCGCCCCGCCCCAGCGAGGCGGTGAGCGACTCGTCCGCGGGGGTGGCCGGATCATCGAACACCGGATCCCTGGCCTGGACGGGGAAGATCATCTCCGGAAAGGCCACGATCGAGCGGCTGGTGCTGAAGGGATGGCGGGACAGAAAAGCGACGTGGATGCCCCGGCCATCCGGTTCGCCCTCCAGGGCGTGGGGCAGGGGGTTGGTCAGGGCGTCCTGCAGCGCCTGCAGGGCACCCTTCGGTCCGATTTCCTGCAGGGCGAGCACATCGGGCCGCTGGCTGTCGATCACGGCGGCGAGCGTGGCGAGCTTGGCCTCGAAGCTCTCGCGCACCGGCTCGCTGGCATCGTCCTCGGGGAGAAACAGGTTCTCGACGTTCCAGCACATCAGGGTGAAACTGGCCATCGGCTGTCTCGGCAGGGGGCTGAACGGCTGGGGAGAGGCTGGAGTGCCACTCCGTCGCTGGCATAGCCATTGCCGGTGAAATCTGCAGGTGCCCAGAGTGGGGCCGCCCGGGCCGGATGGTCAGCCAATCCCCATCCTGCCACCCGGGTAGCCGGGACTACGTCAAGCAATTGATATGTTCCGTAACGTTCGCGCCAGTAAGTATTCTTACTCATGACCAGCTCCATCTCCTCCCAGCGCCCTTCCAGCCAGGCCGAAGAGGCCTGGTTCCTGACCACCGCCGCTGAGCAGATCCGCAGCGCTGAAATGAATCGTGCCGAACGCCTCAACGGTCGGCTGGCCATGCTCGGCTTCCTGATCGGCGTGGCCATCGAGGCGATCACCGGCCAGGGCATCCTCCAGCAGCTCGCCGAGGTGGCGTTCCTGGGCCAGAACTGAGTACCAGCGTCGGTCAAGCCTTCAGGGGAGGAAGCCTCCCTCGCGGGCCAGGTTGGTGTCAGCGCTTGTACCCCAGCCAGCGCACGCTGCGGCGCAGGCCTTCGTCGCAATTGCCCTGCATCAGCAGACCCGCCCCACCCCACAGCAGCCGCGGCGCCAGATCCAGCGGGCCGCCGCCCAGCTCCCGCAGCGGCGTGAAGCCGAGCCGCCGGAAGTAGCGCCGCAGGCGCCGGTGCTGGCGCTCCCCATCGCGGATCGCCAGCAACCGGGCCGAGCGGCAGGGCGTCTCCTCCAGGGCCCAGGCGAAGGTGGCGGCCCAGATCAGCGGCCCCACGGCTTCGGTGCGCTCCCCTTGCACCCGCAGGGTGTCGAGGCGCAGGCCATCGGCCAGGGGCAGGCACCAGCCCTTGAGCTCCCCCAGCAGCAGCGGCGGCTGCTCCGCCCGCGGCCGGGCGACCGCCACCCGCAGCCCCCGCACCCCCGCCAGGCCCTTCACCTGCAGCCGCAGCAGCAGTCCGTGGCCCCTGGCCCGCTCCTCCAGCGCAGCCAGGCTCAGCATCGCTGGGCGGCTGCGGGCTCCGGCGCCGGGAACGATTCCGCCGCGAGCACCGCCTCCAGGGGCAACGGGCCGTGGATGTGGGGAAAGCACTCGCCCGTGTCCGGAGCCGGTTCCCACCGCACAGGCGCCGTCAGGCGATCGGGGGCGATGGTCAGCAGCAGCACCTCCCCCGCATCGGCGTAGAAGCGCCCGTAGGTGGCCTCCACCTGATCGGCCCCACTGGCATGGATGAAGCCCACCTCCTGAAGCGACTGGCCGCGGGTCGAGCGTTCGTACACCCCTGCGGCCTGGGCCTGGCGCCATTCGCCGGCCAGGGCCAGGTGGTAGATCCACTGGCCCGAGCGCCAGGGCCGCCGCGGCGCCCAGGGCCCGGCCATCACCGCTGCCAGTTCGGGCCCCTCCAGGAAGTCCTGCAGCCAGCGTTGCAGTGGCACCAGATCGCTCTGACGATCGAAGCCCTCCCCATCCGCCAGCCGGAACTGGCGCACGAAGGGCAGCAGGGCCAGATCGGCCAGGGATGGGCGCCCCCCCACCAGCCAGCCGCTGGCCTCCAGGGTCGCGCTCCAGCCCTGCAGGATTGCCAGGGCCGCGCCGCGGTGCTGCGCCCGGTCGTCGTCAGGGTGGCGGTGGGCGTACTTGAAGCGATCCAGATGGTGCTTGAACGCCCCATCGTTCTGCTCGATCAGCGCGGCGATCCTGGCCCGTTCGCCACCGGCGGCGGCGCCCTCGCCACTGCGCCGCAGGTCGTCCGGATCATGCCGAGCCAGGGCCCAGGCCATCACCGCCAGACTGTCGGGCCGCACCCGATCGGCCCCCACACCAGCGCCGCCGGCCTCGGCCGGCAGCACCAGCACCGGCACGGTGCCTGCGGCGGAAGCCTCCAGCAGTTCGGGGGGCTTGCGGCCCAGGTGCACCTCCCGCAGCTCCAGATCCACCCCCGGCCTCAGACCCGCCGCCGCCAGGGCCAGCCGTGCCCGGATCGCATAGGGGCAGCGGCGAAAGCTGTACAGGATCGGCAGGGCGGCCGCCATCCGCTCAAGCGCCGGCGCCGGGCATCGCCCGGCCGATGTGGGGCACGCCGCAGGCCTCGGCCCGCCCCATCTGGCGCTGGCGCTCGGCGAAACGCTCCCGGTCGGCCGGGGTGAACCGATCGATGCAGTGGCGGCAGCTCACCCCGGCCACGTAGCTCTCCAGCTCCAGGTCGGCCGGGGCCAGGGGCAGGCCGCAGGCGTGGCACACGTGGTAACTCCCCGGCTGCAGCCGGTGGTTGAGGGCCACCCGCTGATCGAAGACGTAGCACTCCCCCCGCCAACGGCTCTCGGCCTCCGGCACCTGCTCGAGGTAGTTGAGGATGCCGCCCTGCAGCTGCAGGACGTCCTCGAACCCCTGGGCCAGCAGGTAGGCGGTGGCTTTCTCGCAACGGATGCCGCCGGTGCAGAACAGGGCCAGCCGCTGCGGTCGTTTCTCGCTCAGCAGCGGCCGAAGCCGCTGCTCCACCCAGGCGGGAAAATCGCTGAAGGTCTCGGTGCCGGGGTCGATGGCGCCCTCGAAGCTGCCCAGGGCCACCTCGTAGTGGTTGCGGGTGTCGATGGTCAGGGTGCCGGGATCGCCCAGCACGGCGTTCCAGTGCTCGGGCGGCACCGGAACCCCCGTGCCCTGGGACGGCTGCGCCGAGGGCTCGGCCATCGTCACGATCTCCGCCTTGAGGCGCACCTTGAAGCGGTGAAACACCCGCCCCTCGGCCTCACTGCGCTTCACCGCCAGGTGCGCCAGGCGGGGGTCGGCCTGCAGCAGCTCCAGCAGGGCGGCGACACTGGAGGCCGATCCGGCGACCGTGCCGTTGATGCCCTCGGTGGCCAGCAGGATGGTGCCGAGCAGACCGGTCTGGTTCCCCAGCGCCAGCAGCCTGGTTTGCCAGTCGGGCAATTCCTCGCTGGCCAGGGGGACGAACCTGTAGAAGGCGGCGACCTGCACCCTCAGCGGCCGGCACCGACCGCGAGCGGTTGGCCCTCCAGCTGCACCCGCACCCCGGCGGCCCGCAGCAGTTCCTGGTCTGTGGTCACCGCCGGGTTGGAGGTGGTGAGCAGGGTGTCGCCGTAGAAGATCGAATCGGCGCCCGCCAGCAGGCAGAGGATCTGGGCCTCGCGCCCCAGCTGCTCGCGCCCGGCACTCAGCCGCACCCGGCTGTGGGGCATGAGGATGCGGGCGGTGGCCACCATCCGCACCAGCTCCAGGGGGTCGATGGCGGGACGCTCTTCCAGCGGGGTGCCTTCCACGGCCACCAGGGCGTTGATCGGCACGCTTTCGGGGTGGGGATCCAGGCAGGCCAGCACCTGCAGCAGTCCGGCCCGGTCCTCAGGCTCCTCGCCCAGCCCGATGATGCCGCCGCAGCAGAGGTCGATACCGGCGCCGCGCACCCGCTGCAGGGTGTCGAGCCGCTCCTGGTAGGTGCGGGTGGAGATGATCCGGCCGTAGTGCTCGGGGCTGGTGTCGAGGTTGTGGTTGTAGGCGGTGAGTCCCGCCTCCGCCAGCCGGGCAGCCTGGTCGTCGCTGAGCATGCCGGCCGTGACACAGGCCTCCAGGCCCAGCTCCCGCACGCCCCGCACCATGGCGAGCATCGCCTCGAACGGCGCTCCATCACGGATCTCGCGCCAGGCCCAGCCCATGCAGAAGCGGTGGGCACCGGCGTCCCGGGCCTGCCGGGCGCATTCCAGCACCGGGGCCACAGCCAGCGGCGGCCCGCCGCCCACGTCGCTGGGGTGGTGCATCGACTGGGGGCAGTAGGCGCAGTCCTCCTCGCAGCCTCCCGTCTTGACGCTCAGCAGCGAGGCCAACTGCACGTGGTAACCGGGGTTGGCGCTGCGGTGGACCCCCTGCGCCTGCCAGAGCAGATCCACCAGGGGCAGTTCGAGCAGGGCCTGGATCTCCTGGCGGGACCAGTCGTGGCGCAGGGTCATGGGGCGTTCTCCACACCGTTCTGGACGCCGCCGAAGCGGCGTTGACGCCCCTGATAATCCAGCAGCGCCGCCAGCAGGGCCCCGGTGTCGAAGTCGGGCCAGAGCACCTCGGTGATGTGCAGCTCCGCGTAGGCCAGCTGCCAGAGCAGGAAATTGCTGATGCGCTGCTCGCCGCTGGTGCGGATCAGCAGGTCGGGGTCGGCATCGCCGGCGGTGAACAGCTCGGCGGCGAACAGGTCCTCGTTGATGCTGGCCGGATCGAGGTCGCCGCGGGCCGCCCGCTCAGCCAGGTGCCGGGCCGCCCGCACCAGCTCGCTGCGGCCGCCGTAGTTGGTGCAGACGTTGAAGTGGATGCCGGTGTTGGCGGCGGTGCGCTCGGTGGCATCCGTGATCAGCTCCTTGAGGCCCTCCGGCAGGGGCTCCAGATCGCCGAGGAAGCGGATGCGCACCTGCTGGCGTTCGAGCGCTTCCAGCTCCCGGGCGAGCACCCGTTCGAACAGGGCCATCAGGAAGGCCACCTCCTCGCCGGGTCGGGTCCAGTTCTCAGTGGAGAAGGCGTAGGCCGTGAGGGCGCCGATGCCCCAGTCGCTGCAGTGGCGCAGGGTGCGCTTGAGCGTCTCCACTCCGGCCCGATGGCCCATGGCCCTGGGCAGACCCCGCTGCCGTGCCCAACGGCCGTTGCCGTCCATGATCACCGCCACGTGACGGGGCAGCCGAGCCGGATCCAGCTGGGCGGGCAGCTGGTCGGGATCGGACGATGGAGTGGTCGCCAGGGCGCGACTCATCCGCGATGTTCCGGCGGGTCCGCAGCCACGCTACGCCCCGTGGGCGCGGAGGCCAGGGCCTCGGTGAGCAGGTCGTGGAGCCGGCTACTGGTGATCGGCCGCTCCAGCCGCCCCTGGGAGGCCAGCGACAGGGTGCCCGTCTCCTCGGAGACGACGATGCAGAAGCAGCCGTCGTGGCGCTCGGTCAGCCCCATGGCGGCCAGGTGGCGGGTGCCGTAACGGTTCAGCCCCTGGCGGGAGAGGGGCAGGATCACGCCGGCGGCCACGATGCGGTTCTTCTGAACCAGCACGGCGCCGTCGTGCAGGGGCGTGTCCACGGCGAAGAGGTTCAGCATCAGTTCGACGGAGAGATGGGCGTCGATGCGGATGCCGGGGTTGAGGAAGTCCTCGGGTCGGAGGTCGCTGCCCAGATCGAGCACGATCAGGGCCCCGCAACGGGCCTGGGAGAGGCGGCCGGCGGCTTCCGTGAGCATGCTCACCGACCCCGATGCCAGCTGATCACGGCTGCGGTCGGCGAACAGCACCCCGAGGCGTCCGGTGCCCAGGAGTTCCATCAGGCGCCGAAGTTCCCCCTGCCACAGGATCGCCAGGGCGAGGCTGCAGGCCAGCACCAGGGCGTCCACCAGGCTGCTGGTGAGCGGCAGGTTGGCGTAGCGCTGCACGAACCAGGCCAGCGCCACCAGAAACAGATAGCCCCGCAGCAGCCAGAGCGTGCGGGCTTCGGTGACCCGGCCGAGCAGGAGCAGCCCGAGCAGGGAGGCGAACAGAAGATCGAGCAGCAGGCGGAAGTCGATGAGCCGCAGCCAGATCACAACACTGAAGAGGGGCAGGCCGGTTCAACGCAGGGCCGCCTGACGGGCTCAGGATACCGGCAGGAATCGGTGGGGCAGAACGTCGTAGCGCAGTAGGTCTTCCGGCTGCTCCCGCCGCTGCACCACCTCGGCGACGCCGTCGTGGACCAGCACCGCCGCCGGCCTCGGGATGCGGTTGTAGTTGGACCCCATTGCCGCGTTGTAGGCGCCGGTGGCGAACACGGCGAGCACGTCGCCAGGGGCTGTGGCCGGGAGACGGACGTCGTGCAGCAGCACGTCGCCGGACTCGCAGTGCTTGCCGGCCACGGTCACCAGGTCGGTGCCCTCGGCCAGGGGGCGGTCGGCCAGCACAGCGGTGTAAAGGGATTGGTAGGTGATCGGGCGGGGGTTGTCGCTCATGCCGCCATCCACCGACAGGTAGGTGCGCAGGCCGGGGATCTCCTTGCGGCTGCCCACCGTGTAGAGGGTCAGGCCGGCCGTGGCCACCAGGGAGCGGCCGGGTTCGCAGAGCAGCCGCGGCAGCACCAGCTGGCGCTGGCTGCAGGCCTCGGCCACAGCCCCCGCCACCACCCGCACCCACTCCTGGATGCTCGGGGGATCATCCGAACCCACATAGCGGATGCCGAGGCCGCCGCCGACGTTGAGGTCGCCGCAGGGATGGCCGAGGGAACGGGCCAGAAGCAGGGCATCGGCCATCACCGCCGCCAGGTCGCGGTGGGGCTCCAGTTCGAAGATCTGGGAGCCGATGTGGGCGTGCAGGCCATCCACCCGGGCCCAGGGGCAGCCGGCGAGGTGGCGCAGCACCGACTCCAGCTGGTCGGGGTCGAAGCCGAACTTGCTGTCGAGGTGGCCCGTACGGATGTACTCGTGCGTATGGCATTCGATGCCCGGGGTGAACCGCACCAGCAGCCGCACCGGCGCGGGCCGCCCGGCCGCCAGGGTGGCGAGCAGGTTGATGTCGTTCCAGTTGTCGAGCACCACGGTGACGTCGCGGTCGATGGCGAGCTGGAGCTCCTCGGCCGACTTGTTGTTGCCGTGGAAGACGATCCGCTCGGCCGGCATGCCGCCCTGCAGGGCCGTGAGCAGCTCGCCAGCTGAGACGGCATCAAGGCCCAGCCCCTCGGAGGCCACCAGCGCCGTGATCGCCAGGGAGCTGTTGGCCTTGGAGGCATAGAGGGCCAGGGCGTCGCCCGGGTAGTGGGCGGCCAGCGCCTGCCGGTAGGCCCGGCAGGTGGCCCGCAGGGTCTCTTCGTCGAGCACGTACAGCGGGGTGCCGTAGGTCTGGGCCAGTTCGCCCAGGGCCACCCCTCCCACCTCCAGCCGGCCGAGGGCGTCGAGGCGGGCGGTGAGCGGGGCCAGGTTGCGGTTGGGGCTGAGGTGATCGAGGCCCTGCTCGAAAGGCGCCGCTGTTTCCCCGGCGGCAGGGGCGACCGAATCGGTCGCCGGAGATGCGCTGGTCACCATGACGGCCTGCCCGGGGAAGAGATCAAGATGGTTGATCGTAAGGATCCCTGCGCGCAGCGGCTGTGCTGTCCCCATCACCGCCGCCGGCCCCGACGCTGATCCAGCTGGCCCCGAAGCACGCCGGCGCCTGCCTGGAGCTGGATCGGGCTGCCCTCGGCGGCATCTGGAGCCTGGCCCAGTGGCAGCGGGAGCTGGAGGAGGAGGCACGGCCAGGCCTGGGGTTGCGCCAGGGACAGGAGCTGCTGGCCATGGCCTGCGGCTGGCTGGTGGTTGACGAGCTCCACATCACCCTGGTGGCGGTGGCCCCTGGCCACCGTCGCCGGGGACTGGGACGCCGGATCCTTCAGGAGCTGATGCGGGCCGGGCTGCGCAGCGGCGCCACCCGGGCCACCCTGGAGGTGGCCGCCACGAACGGGCCCGGGATGGGGCTGTATGAGGCCCTGGGGTTCCGCACCGCCGGTATCCGTCATGGTTACTACCGCAGTGGCGAGGATGCCCTGATCCAATGGGTCAACCTGAAGAGGTGAAAGGGTGCGGATAACCGTAGATATCTATACCTACATCCCATCAATCTGGACGTGTTGTTTGTTTTCAGCTTCCCCTGAGCGCCTGCGGCGCAACGCTTTGGCCTGAGAGTGTCCCCGGCCTCCCACGCAGCCCTTCAATCCTGATAGGTTGGATGCACTTGCATCAGGTCCCGCCCCATGTTCGAGCGGTTTACCGAGAAGGCCATCAAGGTGATCATGCTGGCCCAGGAAGAGGCCCGCCGCCTCGGCCACAACTTCGTCGGCACCGAGCAGATCCTGCTGGGCCTGATCGGCGAAGGCACCGGTGTCGCCGCCAAGGTCCTCAAGTCGATGGGGGTCAACCTCAAGGACGCCCGGGTCGAGGTCGAGAAGATCATCGGCCGCGGCTCCGGTTTCGTCGCCGTCGAGATTCCCTTCACCCCAAGGGCCAAGCGGGTTCTGGAGCTCTCCCTTGAGGAAGCCCGCCAGCTCGGCCACAACTACATCGGCACCGAGCACCTCCTGCTCGGGCTCATTCGCGAGGGTGAGGGCGTCGCGGCCCGCGTGCTCGAAAACCTCGGCGTCGACCTGGCCAAGGTCCGCACCCAGGTGATCCGCATGCTCGGCGAGACCGCCGAAGTGGCCTCCGGCAGCTCGGGCAAGGGATCCACCAAGACCCCCACCCTCGACGAGTTCGGCAGCAACCTCACCCAGCTGGCCGCCGAGTCCAAGCTCGATCCGGTCGTGGGCCGCCACAACGAGATCGATCGGGTGATCCAGATCCTGGGTCGCCGCACCAAGAACAACCCCGTGCTGATCGGCGAGCCCGGTGTCGGCAAGACCGCCATCGCCGAAGGCCTGGCCCAGCGCATCACCCAGGGGGAGATCCCCGACATCCTCGAGGACAAGCGGGTCCTCACCCTCGACATTGGCCTGCTGGTGGCCGGCACCAAGTACCGCGGTGAGTTCGAGGAGCGCCTCAAGAAAATCATGGAGGAGATCCGCTCCGCCGGGAACGTGATCCTCGTGATCGACGAGGTGCACACCCTGATCGGTGCCGGCGCCGCCGAGGGCGCCATCGACGCCGCCAACATCCTCAAGCCCGCCCTGGCCAGGGGCGAGCTGCAGTGCATCGGCGCCACCACCCTCGATGAGTACCGCAAGCACATCGAGCGTGATGCGGCCCTCGAGCGCCGCTTCCAGCCGGTGATGGTGGGAGAACCCTCCGTCGTCGACACGATCGAGATCCTCAAGGGTCTGCGGGAGCGCTACGAGCAGCACCACCGGCTCAAGATCAGTGATGAGGCCCTCGTGGCCGCTGCCACCCTGGGCGACCGCTACATCAGCGACCGCTTCCTGCCCGACAAGGCCATCGACCTGATCGACGAGGCCGGCAGCCGGGTGCGGCTGCTCAACTCCAAGCTGCCCCCGGCGGCCAAGGAGGTCGACAAGCAGCTGCGTGGGGTGCAGAAGGAGAAGGAGGACGCCGTCCGCCAGCAGGACTTCACCAAGGCCGGTGAACTGCGTGACAAGGAAGTGGAACTGCGCGACCAGATCCGCTCGATCCTCCAGGCCCGCCGCGACGACGAACCCGCCGCCGCCACCACCCCTCCCGCCACCGAAGCGCAAGGGTCCTCCTTTGCCGGCATCGCGCCCGCCGATGACGGTGGCACCGATGAAAGCCGCGCCCCCCTGGTCACCGAGGAGGACATCGCCCAGATCGTCGCCTCCTGGACCGGTGTGCCGGTGCAGAAGCTCACCGAAAGCGAGTCGGTGAAGCTGCTCAACATGGAGGAGACCCTCCACCAGCGGCTGATCGGCCAGGACGAGGCCGTCAAGGCCGTGTCCCGGGCCATCCGCCGGGCCCGCGTCGGCCTCAAGAATCCCAACCGCCCCATCGCCAGCTTCATCTTCTCGGGCCCCACCGGCGTCGGCAAGACGGAACTCACCAAGGCCCTGGCGGCCTACTTCTTCGGCAGCGAAGACGCCATGATCCGCCTGGACATGAGCGAATTCATGGAGCGCCACACCGTCAGCAAGCTGATCGGTTCCCCTCCTGGCTACGTGGGCTTCAACGAGGGCGGCCAGCTGACGGAAGCCGTACGGCGCCGTCCCTACACCGTGGTGCTGTTCGACGAGATCGAGAAGGCCCACCCCGATGTGTTCAACCTTCTGCTGCAGCTGCTGGAGGATGGACGGCTCACCGACTCCAAGGGACGGACGGTCGACTTCAAGAACACCCTGATCATCATGACCTCGAACATCGGTTCGAAGGTGATTGAGAAGGGCGGCGGTGGCCTGGGCTTCGAGTTCGGCGGCGGCGATGTGGAGGAAACCCAGTACAACCGCATCCGTTCCCTCGTCAACGAGGAGCTCAAGCAGTACTTCCGCCCCGAGTTCCTCAACCGTCTCGACGAGATCATCGTCTTCCGTCAGCTCACCCGCGACGAAGTCAAGCTGATCGCCGAGATCATGCTGCGGGAGGTCTTCGCCCGCATGCAGGACAAGGGGATCGGCATGTCCGTCACCGAGGCCTTCAAGGAGCGCCTTGTGGAGGAGGGCTACAACCCCAGCTACGGTGCCCGGCCCCTGCGCCGCGCCGTGATGCGTCTGCTCGAGGATTCACTGGCGGAGGAATTCCTCTCCGGCCGGATCGGTGATGGCGACGCCTGTCTGGTGGATGTCGACGACGACAAGCAGGTGGTGATCCGCAAGCAGTCGATCACCCCTCCGTTGCCGGAGCTGGCGGGCGCCAGCGCCTGAGTCGTCGCGACGTCGATCGGCCGACTTCTACATTTCCATGATGAGAAGGCGGCCATGACGGATTCCCTGCAGACCCACCCCATCGCTCCGGCCGTGGTACTTCGCGGTGGTGGAGCTTGGGTTCAGGCCCTGCCCCGCATCGGGGCCCTGGGCCAGCGTCCGTTCCTGCTGGGGCGCAGCGCCGCCACCTATGGGTTGCGCCAGCAGTTGCTTGTCGATCTGGAGCAGGCCGGTACCCGCCCGGTGGCCAGCCAGCCCTTTCGCGACTGCTGCGACGAAGACCTTCTGCCCCTGGCCCAACACGCACGCGCCGCCGGTTGTGATGCCCTGATCGCCGCCGGTGGCGGCAAGGTGTTGGATGCGGGCAAGCTGCTGGCCCACCGGCTTGGCCTGCCCTGCATCACGGTGCCCACCAGCGCCGCCACCTGTGCGGGCTGGACGGCCCTGGCCAACATCTACACACCCGAGGGGGCCTTCCTGGGCGATGTGGCCCTTGCGCGTTGCCCGGATCTGCTCGTCTTCGACCACGCTCTGGTGCGGCAGGCGCCGGCGCGCACCCTGGCCAGCGGCATCGCCGATGCGGTGGCCAAGTGGTACGAGGCTTCGGTGAGCAGCGGCACCAGCGGTGATGGCCTGGTGCAGCAGGCGGTGCAGATGGCCCGCCTGCTGCGCGATCTGCTGCTGCTGGAGGGGGAAGCCGCCCTGGCGGACCCGGGCAGCGAGGCCTGGGTGCGGGTGGCCGAGGGCTGTGCGCTTACGGCTGGCCTGATCGGCGGCATCGGCGGCGCCCGCTGCCGCACCGTGGCCGCCCATGCCGTCCACAACGGCCTTACCCAGCTCGCCGCCAGCCACGGTCAGCTCCATGGCGAGAAGGTGGGATTCGGGGTGCTGGTGCAGCTGTGGCTGGAAGAGCAGCTGGCCGGTAACCGGCTGGCGGCCCAGGCCCGTCGTCAGTTGCTCCCCTTCTTCCGCCGGCTGGGGCTGCCCACCGATCTCGAGGCCCTGGGGCTCGGCGGAGCCACCCTGGAGGAGCTGCGTCAGGTCTGCCGTTTCGCCTGCCGCCAGGGCTCCGACCTGCACCATCTGCCCTTCGCGGTGGCGCCCGAAGACCTGCTGGCCGCCATGGTGGGCGCCACCGCCGACCGGCAGCAGGCGTGAGCGCCAGCCTCGTCAGCTCGCCCACCGGCCGCGATCTGGTCAGCGCCGCCGCCGACTCCCTGCTCGACCCGCAGGGCCGCGCCCTGGCCGCCCAGGTGCAGTGGTGGGAGCTGCCCGGGCACCCGGAGCGCTGGCCGGTGGCGGTCCTGGGGGAGGGCCCGCCCCTGCTGCTGCTGCACGGCTTCGACAGTTCCTTCCTGGAGTTCCGCCGCCTTGCCCCCCTGCTGGCGGCGAATCACCGGCTGCTGATCCCCGACCTGCACGGTTTCGGCTTCTGCCCCAGGCCCGCCGAGCGTGATTACACCCCCGAGGCCGTGCTGCGGCACCTGGACGCCTTGCTGGAGGCCTTCGATCGCCAGGAGCCTGCTGGCGGGCAGACGCTCGGCCTGATCGGCGCCTCGATGGGCGGGGCGGTGGCGGTGGCCCTGGCCCGGCGCCACCCCGGGCGCTTCGAGCGGCTGCTGCTGCTGGCCCCGGCCGGTCTCACCGGCCGGCCCATGCCCCTGCCACCGCTGCTGGACGGGCTGGGGGTGCGGTTCCTGGCCCTGCCGTCGGTCCGTGGCGGCCTCTGCCGCAGTGCCTTTGCCAATCCCGATCGGGACGTGGGCCCGGCGGAGCTGGAGATCGCTTCGCTGCACCTCCGGGCGCCGGGCTGGGCCGAGGCCCTGCGCCGCTTCGCCCGCAGCGGCGGCTTCGCCGGCTGCGGCGCGCCCCTGCCCCCCCAGCCACTGGCGGTGCTCTGGGGCGCCGACGACCGGATCCTGCGGGCCCCGCAGAAGCGCGCCGCCCAGGCCCTGCTGGGATCCCGCATCACCGAGCTGGCGACCTGCGGCCACCTGCCCCACATCGACCAGCCCGGGCAGGTCGTCGCCGCCTGGCTGGGCAAGCCCTGCGCCCCGATCCCCTCCCCCCCATGACACCGTCCTCTCCCCTGTCCCTGCCCAGCCTCGTCGCCGGCCTGCTGCTGCTGCTGCTGCTCGGCCTCCCCGGTCCGGCCCAGGCCTCGCTGCTGCACCTGGAGGGCCCGGTGCCCCAGGAGCTCGGGGTGCATGGCGGCTCCCTGTCCCCCTGTGCGGCGCAGGCCCACTGCGCCAGGGTCGACTGGACCCTCAGCGATCCGGCGGCGGCCCTGGCCGCACTGGTGCCAGTCCTTGAAACCACCGAGGGGGTGCGGATCGTCGAGCGCGACGGGCCCTACCTGCATGCCACCGCCACCAGCCGGCTGTTTGGCTTCGTGGACGACCTTGAGCTCCAGGCCCTGCCCGCCGCCGGGGTGCTCCAGGCCCGCTCCAGCTCGCGGCTGGGGGATTCCGATCTGGGCGTCAACGCCCGTCGGCTGGCGGCGCTGCGGCAGCAACTGCCTGGCAGCTGAACCGTTCGATGGTGCCGCGGCGGTGCAGGAAGCGGGGTTGCTGCGGGTCCTCCAGGCTCCACCACCAGAGCCCGTCGGTGTAACTAGGAGGGCCGGCATTGTTGGTGCGCGGCAGCTGCAGACGCAGCTCGCGCCACTCCAGCAGCACCGTGGCGCCGGGCACCGTGCCGGCGGCGCTGTTGGGGATGCCCGGGGCGTCCACCGCTCCGTTGTCGCTGGTCGCCAGCAGCAGGTCGCCGTCGCAGCGGTAGGGGACGGCCTCGGCCGCCGCCGCCAGCGCCGGCCCCCCCAGGCTGAGGCAGAGCAGCAGCAGCAGGGCCAGCAGCCGGCCCGCCAGGGTCTGGGCACTGCGCAGGGCCCCTTCGATGCGGCCAAAGCCCGGCCCCGCGATGAAGTCGCCGCAGAAGGCCACCCGGCTGGCGGGGCAGACCATGGCGGCGGGGGGAAGGCCGGATGCCACGGGAAAGGCGGCCCCCCAGCGCATCAGTTGACGCTGGGTCACCCCTGCCAGCGCCTCGCCGCCGCTGGCCCGCTCCCCGAGCCAGGGCTCCAGGGCGCCGGCGACGGCCCCCTCCAGGGCGACCATCGCCGGGGCGTTGTCGGCCGTCCTGGCGGTGGCGTCAGTTTCGGTGTCAGCTGAGGCGGACGGCACGCCATGGGCCACGACGCCGCAGCGGCCCTCGGCGAGGGGCTGGACGGACAGCCGCCGCAACCCCCAGCGCCGCTGGGCCTGGCTGTCAAAGCTGAGTAGCCGGAAGGGCAGGGCCAGCCACCGGGCCGCCGCGGCGGGCTCGATCGTGAGCATCAGGTTGGTGCGGGCCTCCATCTCCATCCTGGCGAGGGCGGCGAGGGCCGACGCCAGGTCCCCGTCGCCCAGGCCCTCTGCCGCCTGCTGCAGCGGCACCTCCGACCAGCCGAACCGCTCCATGGCGCGGGGATGGGCCAGCAGGGTTCCCGACAGCACCAGCCAGTCGGCCTCGCCCAGCACAGCCCCGTTGGCGTCTGCCAGCCGCCAGCCCCCTTCGGGGCGCACCGCCAGGTGGCGCACCAGGGAGCCGTAATGACACGTGACGCTGTGGCGGGACCCCTGGGCCTGGGCCAGGGCCAGCAGGCCGCGGCAGAGGTCGTCCATGCCCTGGTGGCCCCGGTACAAGGAACCACGCAGCAGGGGATCGGCCTCGGCTGGCCCCAGGGTCCCGTCGGCCTGTAGCTGCGCCGCCGGGTCTCGCCAGGGCACGATCCAGCCCCCCGACCGCAGGGGCGCCACCAGGTCCGGTTCGGGGTCCTCCAGCAGGTTGAGCAGGGGTGCCCCGTGGTCGAGGCGCCAACCGGCGTCCTGGCGGGAACGACGGGTGGCGGCCCGGCCGCCTGGACCCCGACCTGCCTCCCACAGGTCGATCGGGCCTTTCCAGCCGCCACGCCGCAGCCCGGCGGCCAGGGCACAACCGGCCACTCCGGCGCCGATCACCGCCAGCAATGGCGCGCCTGGCCGCCGCGACTGGCCAGACTCACCTGAGGAACCAGCCATGCCGTGATGACGATGACGCCTGAAGACAAGACAATCCTGGCCGCGTCGGCCCCCTGGCTGGGGGCCCTGCTCAACGTCGTGCCTGGCCTGGGCACCGGTTACATCTACCAACGTCGCTGGCGGGCCTACTGGATCACCTCGGCCCTGGCCACGGCCTGGTTCCTGCTGGGCGCCGTGCTGGGCGGCGGGGCCAGCGCGACGGACCTGACGGACCCCGACCCCCGCAACCAGCTGGTCGGCCTGGGGGGATTGCTGCTGCTGGCGGCACTGACGGCGGCGGAAGCCTTCCGTGAGGCGCGTCGGGCCCGGATGGAATGAGAATCTGAGGACCCCTGTGCCCCCTGCCGGCGGATGAGCGAGACACCAGCTGGCGACCGTCCCCCCGAGGCACCTGAATCCGCCGGCCCCGTGATGGGCCTGTTGGCCCGGGGTCTGGAGCTGTGGCTGCGGCAGCAGTGTGAGGCCATCGAGCGGCTGGAGATCCGACTGGAGGGTTCGGGGCTGCGGCTGCTGCGGGGGCGTCTCGACGGGGTGCGGCTGCGGGCCCGGCGGGTTGTGTATCAGGCGATGGAGATCGAGGAGGTGGAGCTCCGCTGTGACGGCATTCAGGTGTGCATGGGGTCCCTGGTGCGCAACCAGGCGGTGAAGCTGGAGCAGCCCTTCCGCATCCAGGGGCTGGTGAGCTTCAGCGGCGACGGCCTCAGCCGTTCCCTCAGCACCCCCGCCTGGCGCGGCCTCGGCGATGGCCTGGCCGACGACCTGCTGGGGCTGACCCCCCTGGCGGGGCTGCGCATCCGGGAGGACCGACTGGTGCTGCGGGCCTTCGCCAGCGGCGATCGGGAGCCGGTGGAGCGGGAGGTGGCGGTGCGGGCCGACGCCGGCACCGTGGAGCTGCGCTGCGCCGAAGGGACTCCCCATGCCCGGCTGCCGATGGATCCCAACATCCGCATCGACCGGGCCGAGCTCGGTGCCGGCCTGCTGCACCTGGAAGGGGAGGCCCGGGTCTCCCCCTGAGGGCCCAGGCCGAGGCTCAGCCCCGCTGCAGCAGGGGCAGCACCAGGGTCACAGCGGAATAGACCACCGCCGGCACGAACAGGTAGCTGTCGATCCGATCGAGAATGCCGCCGTGGCCGGGGATCGCATCGCCGGAGTCCTTGAGGCCCGCATCCCGCTTCATCATCGATTCGGTCAGGTCGCCCACCAGGGCGAACAGGGAGACCACCGCCCCAAGCACCGCCCCGATCAGCCAGCCCCAGCGCCAGCCCAGCAGCACCCCGCCCACGCCCCCCACCAGCAGGGCGCAGAGCACCCCGCCCAGGGCCCCCTCCACCGTCTTTCCAGGGGAGATCGGCGAGAGGGCGTGGCGGCCCAGGCGGCGACCGATCACGTAGGAGCCGATGTCGGTGGCCACGATCATCAGGCAGGCCAGCAGGGTGAGGGCCATGCCGGGGCTCCAGGGCCAGCCCAGCCCGTCGAGAGCGGGAGCGAGGGCCGGGTCGGTGAGATCCCGCAGCTTGATCCAATGGCTGGGCAGGAAGCCGAGATAAAACAGCCCGAACACCGAGGCGGCGATGTCGGCGATGGTGCCTGTGACCGGCTGGAGCAGCAGCCAGCCACAGATCACCGCCCCGGAGGCGGGCAGCACGGCCGCCGCCACGTCTCCGGCCACATCGCCCGCCATGCCGCCCCCCGGCCAGAGGCTGCCAGCGGCCACCTGGGTGGAGACCAGCAGCAACTGCACCGCCACCAGGGTGGTCTTGGTGGCGGGACGGATGCCCTTGAACTGGGCCATGCGGAAGAACTCCAGCAGACCCAGGTGCACGATCACCCCCACGGCGACGGTGAACCACCAGCCGCCCAGTCCCACCACCACCAGCCCGAAGCCGCCAGCCAGCCAGCCGCTCAGCAGGCGGGACAGGGAGGTGGCGGGGCGGGGGGCGGGAGGCAAGGGCTCGGACTCAACGCTCGGCGGCGATCACGAACAGCGGTTCGGCGGCGGCCAGCTTGGCCTGGCTGCCGCGGCGCTGCATGCGGTGCACGGTGGCCTGCACCACCTGCACATCGTGAGCTCCCAGCTGGGCGAGGGTGTCGGTGGCCTTCACCAGGCCCTCGAGGTTGACGGTGCTGATCACCAGCCGTCCGGAGGGCTGCAGGGCCCCCCAGACGGCCCGCAGCACGTCCTCCAGGGGCCGGCCCACCTCCAGCAGCACCCGGTCGGGGTTGGGGGGGAGCAGGGCCAGGCCCTCCGGGGCCTCGCCGGCGTGGATGTGCAGGTTGTGGATGCCGAAGCGCTGCCGGTTGCGTTCCAGCAGGTCGATCGCCTCCGGATCCCGCTCCAGGGTGTGCACGGCGCCGGTGGGCATCAACCGGGCGATCTCCAGGGCCAGGGCGCCGGTGCCGCCGCCCACGTCCCAGACGAGCGAATCGGCGCGGGGGCGCAGGTGGGCCAGCAGCATCACCCGCAGCTCCAGCGGCGTGGGGCTGAAGCCCGGGGCGTCCTCGAAGGCGCTGTCCGGCAGCCCGGGGGTGACGAAATCCCAGTGGAAGGGGTTCGGCAACGGGCTCACGAACCGACCACAACGGTCACCGTATCAGCGATCTGGCCGGGCCAGAGGCGCCGTTGGCCCTGCAGCCAGTCGGCGCGGGCCGGATCGATCCGCTCGCCGGGCACCAGCAGCGGGATCCCCGGCGGGTAGGGACAGATCGGTGCCGCCGCCACCCGGCCGGCGGCCTCCTCCAGGGGGATGGCCTCGGCGGGGCTCCGCCAGGCCACGCCGATCGGCAACTCCGGTGCCGCCAGCAGCGGCAGGGGGGGCGGCGTGAAGGGCGGCAGCGGTTGTCCGCCGAGGGCCCGGCGCAGGTCCTGCAGCAGGCCAGGCAGGCGCCGCTCCAGGCCCCGGGGCGGGTTCAGCCCCAGGCAGAAGGTGAGGGTGCCGGGTTCCGGCAGCTCCGCGATCGCCCCCCGCTGCAGCAGCCAGGTGTCGGCCTCCAGGCCGTTGATCCCCAGCGGAGCCGTGGCCAGCACCAGGCGCAGGGGATCCCCGTTGGCCACCAGCGGCAGGCCCAGGGCCTCCAGCCGTTGGCGCAGCCGGCCGGCCCTGGCTTCGGCCCGGCGTCTCTGGCGAGCGCCGGCGTCGCTGGCGCCATGCTCCAGGGCGGCGGCCGTCGAGGCCAGCAGCAGCGCACTGGGGCTGGAGGTCTGCAGCCACAGCAGGGCCCGCTCGATGGCGGCGGGTGCCACCCGGTCGCCCTGGGCCAGCAGCGCCGCGCTCTGGGCCAGGCCGGAGCCGCTCTTCTGGACGGAGAGCACCACCAGATCGGCGCCGGCGGCCCGGGCCTCGCCCCCGCCGTGGGCCTGGTCCACCAGCACCGGCAGGCCGGCCCGGTGGGCCAGGGCCACCAGGGCCGGCAGGTCGGCCACCAGGCCCTGGTACGTGGGATCCACCAGCACCAGGGCCGCCAAGGGTTCGCCCGGCAGGGCGGCGGCGGCCGCCAGAACCTGCTCCAGCCGCCGGGGCTCCGGGGGCCGCCACAGGCCCGTGGGCGGATCGATTGTCAGATCGAACAGGAGCGGCTCGATCCCGCCCAACACGCAGCCGTGCAGCAGGCAGCGGTGCAGGTTGCGGGGCAGCAGCACCCGGGAGCCCGGCGGGCAGAGGGCGAGCAGGGCCGCCTGCAGCAGCCCCGAGGCCCCGTTCACTCCGAACCAGCAGCGCTCCGCCCCCAGCAGGGACGCTGCCCGCCGCTGGGCCTCGGCCACCGTGCCCTCCGGTTCGAGGGGCCCGCCGAAGCCGGGCAGTTCCGGCAGATCCCAGCTCCCCGGAGGCTGCCGCAGCAGCCGGCGCAGGGCGGGGGCCAGGGCCCGGCCCCGGCCATGGGCCGGAAGGTGCAGGGCCAGCGGTGCTGACCGCCAGAAGGGGCCCATGGACCAGGGAACACAGTTCCTAGAGTCTGGCGATCGCTGCGGCAGACCACTGGCAGAGGCCCTCACACCCACGCCCACCTACGACCCCAACGGCGACCTGCGCTGGCTGTTGCTACGGCCGTGGGTGTTGGTGGCTCGGCTGATCGTGGTGATCTGGCGGCTGGCGGGTCTGGCCCTGCGGCTGGCGGTGCAGTCGAGCAGCACCGATGCCCGGGTGCAGCAGCGGCTGGCCCGCGCCATCCTCGAGACCCTCAACGACCTGGGGCCCTGCTTCATCAAGGTGGGGCAGGCCCTCTCCACCCGCCCGGACCTGGTGCGGCGCGACTGGCTGGAGGAACTGGCCCGTCTCCAGGACGATCTGCCCCCGTTCTCCCACGCGGTCGCCCTGGCGCTGATCGAGGAGGAACTGGGGGCCCCTGCCCACCAGCTGTACGAGGAGTTCCCCGATTACCCGATGGCGGCGGCCAGCCTGGGGCAGGTCTACCGGGCCCGCCTGGCCGAGGGCCACTGGGTGGCCGTGAAGGTGCAGCGGCCCGACCTGCCCTTCGTGCTGCGCCGCGACCTGGTCATCATCCGTTCGCTGGCGGTGCTGGCGGCCCCGTTCCTGCCCCTGAATCTGGGCTTCGGCCTCGGGGCGATCATCGATGAGTTCGGCTCCACCCTGTTCGAGGAGATCGATTACCGGCGCGAGGCCGACAACGCCGAACGCTTCGCCACCCTCTTCCAGGACCACCCCGAGGTGACCGTTCCGGCGGTGGTGCGCAACCTCAGCAGCCGCCGGGTGCTGACCACCAGCTGGATCAACGGCACCAAGCTGCAGAGCCGCCGCGAACTGGAGGCCCACCACCTGGATCCGGCGGCCCTGATCCGCACCGGGGTGATCGCCGGCCTGCAGCAGCTGCTCGAGTTCGGCTACTTCCACGCCGATCCCCATCCGGGCAATCTGTTCGCCCTGCCGGGCAGGACCAACGGCCTGGGCCATGTGGCCTATGTCGACTTCGGCATGATGGACTCGCTCAGCGACTCCGACCGCCTCACCCTCACCGGCGCGGTGGTGCACCTGATCAACCGGGATTTCGACGCCCTGGCCAGGGATTTCGTCGTGCTCGGCTTCCTCAACCCGACCACCCCCCTGGGGCCGATCGTCCCGGCCCTCGAGGAGGTCCTCGGTGGCGCCCTGGGGGAGAACGTGGGCAGCTTCAACTTCAAGGCGATCACCGATCGCTTCTCGGAGCTGATGTACGACTACCCCTTCCGGGTGCCGGCTCGCTTCGCCCTGATCATCCGGGCGGTGGTGAGCCAGGAGGGCTTGGCGATGCGGCTCGATCCCGACTTCCGCATCATCCGCGTGGCCTACCCCTACGTGGCCCGGCGCCTGCTGGCCGGCGACACGGCCGAAATGCGCGAGAAGCTGCTGGAGGTGATCTTCGACAAGGACGGTCGCCTGCGGGTGGAACGGCTGGAGAACCTGCTGGCCGTGGTGGAGAACGGGACCACCTCCACCGACCTGCTGCCGGTGGCCCGCGACGGCCTGCGCCTGCTGCTGGGCAAGGAGGGCACCAGCCTGCGCCAGCGGTTGCTGCTGAGCCTGGTCAGCCACGACCGCCTGCACACGGATGATCTCCAGGCCCTGCTGGGGCTTATGGGCCGCACCTTCTCGGCCCGCAAGCTGGCCACGGGCCTGCTGGCACGCCTGAATCCGCTCGCTGCCTGACCCCCCTGCGGTGGGCCCGTCGATCCCCATCGCTGCGCAGAGGTCGGGGCCAGGCGAAGCTGGGTCGTGAACCCGCCTCCTGCGGCCCTTGACAGAGGCTCTGCTGCTGATCGCCCTCCTGCTGCTGCTGGCGGGGTGGATGGTGCAGACCCTGGCCCTGGAGAGGCGCCTCAGGCGTCTCGAACGCCACACCGCCTCCCTCAGCCAGCGCTTCTTTGCCCTCTCCCTCTGGAGCGAGGCTTTGGAGAAGCGCCTGGCGGGGGAACCCTGGCCCGGCGCGTCGGGAATCGCCCCGGCCCAGGAGCCGGCGGCCCTGGCACCGGCGGCCGGGGAGACGGTGGCCGGGGAGACGGTGGCGTTGGCGCCGGCCCCTGCCAGGGCCCCGGACGCCGTTGGGGTGCCCCCGCCCGTGGCGCCGCCGCCGCGGTCGGCCAGGGGCGCGGCCCAGCCCTGGAAGCGGATCGAGCGGCTGCTGGTGGAGAACTGGAGCGGCCTGCTGGGCGTGCTGGTGGTGGTTGCCGGAGTCACCTTCATCACGATCAATGCGGGGTTGCGACTCGAGGCCCGGGAGCGCTTTCTGGTCGCCCTGCTGGCGGGCGGGCTCCTGGCCCTGCCGTCCCTGCTGTGGGGCCGGCGGGAGCGCTGGCGGGATCTCACCGACGGCCTGCGCAGCGGTGGTGGCGCCCTGGTGCTGTTCGCCTGCGCCGCCGCCGGTGGCTTGCCCCAGCTCGGCTTGCAGTGGGTCGAGGTGCCAGCCCAGGCCCTGGCCCTGCTGGCCGGGGGTGTCGCCGTCAACCTCGGCCTGGCAGCCATCGCTCGCACCGCCACGACCGCTTCGCTGCACGTGGCCGTGAGCCTGGTGCCCCTGGCGATCGCTCCCCAGGGAGGTCCGGCCCTGGCGATCGCCACGGCCATCGCCCTGGTGGGCGGCGAACTGCCCCTGCGGCACCGCTGGCAGCGGCATCGCCTGGTGGTGAGCTGGGTCTACGGCCTGTTTCAGGTCATCTGGTTCCTGGGCAATGGCCCCACGCTGGCCGTCTCCAGCGCCCTGACGACTGGCGCGGCCCTGGCGGCGGTACTGGTGTTCGGCCTGGGATTGCTGCGGCTGCACCGGCCGGGGGCCGCGCCGCCGCGGCTGCAGGCCCTGCCCGTGGCCCTGCTGTTGAGCCTCTGGGGCGGCCTCGGCCTCGCCCTGCTGCTCTACCCCCGTGAGGCGCCGGCGCGGGCTGCGGCCCTGGCGATCAGCGCTGCCGTGGCGCTGCTGCTGGGGCGGGCCGCCCGGCGGCGCGGCCCGCGCTGGCTGGCCCTGGGCGATGTGATGGTGGGGCAGACCCTGGTGCTGGGCTCCCTGCTGAGCCTGGCGCCCCTGATCGCCGACGGGCCGTTGCTGGCCGGTGTGGTGCTGCTGGAGTGCCTGCTGTTCCTGGGCCTGGCGGTGCGGGACGGCTCCGGCCCCCTGCGCCGCATCGGCTGGTGGCTCTGCGTGGCGTCGAGTCTGCTGCTGGCGCTCACGGGCCTGGTGGCGGCGCTGCTGAACCGCGATCCGGTGGCCCAGCTCCAGGCCGGAGCCGTGCTCACCGGCGGGGCCGCCCTGACAGCCGGGATGCAGGTGCTGCTGCAGCGCCGCGGTGTGCCGCTGCCCCTGCCGCCGCTGCTGGGCTGGCTGGCCGGCGGCCTGATCGCCGTGGGGACGTCGCTGGTGGTGCCGGAGGACTGGCGCTCCCCCCTGGGCCTGGTGGTGATGGGGGCGTTCCTGGTGGCAGCCAGGCGCTGGCGCCCCCCGGGCCTGCTGCTGGGCGTCAGCGTCGCCATCGGGGCGGCCCACGGCTTCGGCTGGCTGGCGCTGCTGGCCCAGGCCCCCTGGTCGGCGATGGCCCTGCTCGGGCGCCTGCTGCCCCTGGGGCTGCTGGCGTTGCTGTTGATGCGCTCGGGCGGCGGCAGCCGCCAGCAGTGCCTCGGCCTCGCTCTGCTGGGCGTCGATGCGGGGCTGGGGGCCCTGTGGTGGCTGGAGCCGATCTCGCCGCTGCTGCCCGGAGTGGCCTGGCTGCTGCTGGCCGCCGGCACCCTGGCGGCCACCCACCGGCTGCGGGGGGCGGCCGTGCGGGTGGGCCTGGTGCTGTCCCTGCTGTATCTGGCCGGTTTCGGCGTTGCCTATCTGCTGATGATCGGACCCAGCCAGGAGCTGGTGACGCTTGGAGCGCTGCAGCTGAGGGGCCGCTGGCTGGTCGAGCTGTTGGCGATCGCCGTGTGTCTGCATGGCTGGTTCTTCCGGCCGGGGGCCGACCTGGCGCGGCTGCGGACCTGGCAGGTGGTGCAGCCCTGCTTCCTCGAGGGGGCCCTGCTGGGCGTGGCCCTGACGCTGCAGGGCGAGATCAGTGCCCCCTGGCGCCCCGTCGCCTGGTCGCTGCTTGGCCTTGTGCTGGTCTGCCCGGCGCTGGTGCGGCTGTTCGCCCCGCGCTTGCAGATCTACGGCGTTTTGGCCTACTGGCTGTCGGTGCTGGCGCTGGTGCACAGCCTCGGGGGTGGCCTCTCCCCCTTCCCCCCCGTGGCCGGCGCCGCCCAGGCCGCCGGGGTGGTGGCGATCGCCCTGCAGACCGCCTTCGTCGTGGCCTCCCACCGCTGGCTCGATCTGGAACGGCTGGCCCAGCCGGGTGGATGGCCCGTGCTGGTCTGGATCGGGGCGCGGGTGGCCCAGCGCCGCAACCTCTGGCTGTACTACCCCCTGTTCGTCGCGGTGGCCCTCGTGCTGGCCAGCGGCTACGAGCGGGCCCTGCTGACGCTCCTGTGGACCGGCGAAGCCTTCGCCATCTACGTGCTCGGGGTGGTGCTGCGGGAGCCCCAGTTCCGGCTGGTGGCCCTGGTGGGCCTGGGGGCCTGCCTGCTGCGGTTGCTGGCCATCGACATGGCCCAGGCCGACCTGGGTCTGCGGGGTCTGGTGTTCATCGGCGTGGGCCTGCTGCTGCTGGCCCTGAACGCCATCGTCCACCGCCTGCGGAGCCGATTCAGCTGACGGGGCGGCACCGGCGCCTAGGGTCGGGCGCGATCGCCTGTTGATTCCCTGCCGTGACCGAGTTGCTGGCTGCCCTCTCGACTGCTCCGGTGACCCTGCAGCAGGCGGGGCTGGACCAGGCCAGCGGCGATTTCGGCGATCTGGATGCCCTGGAGATTCTGCTGGAGTACGCCCCGCTCACCTACCCGCCCTACATGCTGGCCGGGATCGGCCTGGCCATGGCGGTGCTGTGCGGGCTCACCTTCGCCAAGATGATCCAGAACCGGCTGGAGGGCTGGAAGCAGGACCGGCTGGCCCTGCTGCCGATCGCCAACCTGGAGACGACCCTTCCCTACGCGGGCCTGGTGATCGGCGTGACCCTGTTCATCGGCGCCAGTCTGCAGGTGTTCGGCTTCGCGGCCGGCGCGGCCCTGCTGGTGGCCTTCGTGCTGTCGCTGCTCACCGGTGGTGCGCTGTGGGTGCAGCTGGAGCGGCTGATGGCCCAGGTGCAGGACGGCACCTTCCGCGCCGTGGACTTCGACAACTTCGACCAGTTCTTCTGAGCCCGGTTCGGTTAGCCGCTCGATGGGTTGTCGGCCGCCGGCCGGCAACTGCTTGTAACGTTCTGAAACAACGCAAGCAGGACATGCAGGCCTCCCTTTCCCTCAACCGCCAGTTCTCGATCGCCGTCCACTCCCGCGCCATCGACAGCTGCGACGACATCGAAGAGCTCCGCAAGGTCGCCAAGACCCTCCTCTCCGCCTGGCAGCACCAGGCCGAATTCAGTGAGCATTACGGCGCCCAGCTGCTCGGCATCCGCAAGTAGGCCGGGGCCCTCAGGGCGCTCCGTTTCCGTTGCCCCCGTCGACGGAACCGACGGTGCCCCTCCTGCGCCACAGCGTCAGGCCCACTCCGCCCCACAACAGGCTCCAGAGCACGAAGGTGATCAGGGTGCCCAGCTGGCCCCCTTCCAGGTCGTACACCCCGGCGCCGATGAGGCCGGCATCGATCAGCGAGCCGCCCACACCCCAGCCGAGCACCCAGAGCGCCACCAGGGCGATGCCCGTTGCTTGCTCCTTCATGCTTCACCCTGCGCAGGGGCCCCAGCCTGCCAGCCCAGCCAGGCTGTACGCTTCTGTTGATTCAAAGATTTCTCTTCGGCGAGTGACAACGTCCTGCAAGGGCTATCGACGAATCGGTTCATAATTGTTTCCCTGTTCATGACGATTTACGTTGGAAATCTCTCCTTCGATGCGGAGGTGGAGGATCTCAACCATCTGTTTGCGCAGTATGGAGCGCTGCGTAACTGCAGCCTGCCCCTTGATCGGGAAACCGGTCGCAAGCGCGGCTTCGCCTTCGTTGAAATGGCCAATGAGGCCGATGAAACCAAGGCCATCGACGACCTTCAGGACGTCGAGTGGATGGGGCGGATGATCCGGGTCAACAAGGCCCAGCCCCGCACCGGTGGTGGTGGTGGCGGCGGTGGCGCCGGCGGTGGCCGTCCCCGCTACTGACGCCAGGCCTCCTCTGCAGGCACAAGGCCCCCGGAACCGGGGGCTTTTTTGTTGAGCCGTACTGGCTCAGGCCACCAGGTAGGCCTCGAGGGATCGGGAGTGGTGGCGGATGCCTTCGAGGGCACGCCGCTCCAGGTTGCGGGTCTTGTCCCGGCTCATGCCCAGGGTGCGGGCGATGCCGGTGAGGCTCATGGGCTCCTCGCCGTCGATGCCGTAGCGCATCTTCAGCACACGCCCCTGCAGATCCGGCAGCTGCTCCAGCAGCGCCCGCAGGTCGCCCTTGAGGCACTCGCCATCCACCAGATCGGCCGGCAGCAGGTCGTCCCCGGAAAGCAGGTCGAGCAGCTCGGTGTCCTCGCCGTCACCCACCTTCGTCTCCAGGCTCACCGGCTGGCGGGCGCGGCAGAGCAGATCCTTCACCTCCTCCTCGGGCAGCTCCACCGCCACCGCCAGTTCGCTCAGGGTGGGGGTGCGGCCCAGCTCCTGGCTCAGCTCACGCTGGCCCTTCTTGAGCTTGTTGAGGGTTTCGGTGATGTGGATCGGCAGGCGGATCGTGCGGCTCTTCTCGGC
>CALRQM020000010.1:0-61975 GCA_943370335.1 Bordetella parapertussis
GGCTGGGCACCTTCCTGGAGATCGCCTGCTTCGATCGGGCCAGCGGCAGCCTGCTGCTCACCGATGCCCTGGTGGCGATTCCGCCGGAGCCGCCGGCGGTGTTCGATCTCGATCCCACGCCGCTGCTGTTCCATGCCCGCGAGCGGGGCGATGAACCGCTGCTGGACGATCCCGAGCGGCGCCGCAGGGGCTGGTGGCGGATGGTGCTGTTCGCCACCTACCTGCGCCCCCGGCCCCTGGAGGTACCGCCCCTGGGGGAGGTGCTGCGCCACTGCCTGGCTCCGGGGTGCCGTGGAGCCAGGGCCCACTTCGGCTTTTACCCGTTCCGCTGGCTGCCCGGCTGGCAGGAGGATTTCGAGGCCCTCACACCAGGCGGCCGCAGCTGCCTGCAGGTGGCCGCTGTGCTGGAGAGGCTGGTGTTCCCCCGCCAGCGCGACGCCCTGGTGGCCTGGATCCGGCTCCTGGCGAGCCTGAAGGATCTGCGCTGGGTGGTGCCGGCCCACCACGAGGCCCCCGTGGCCACCTCAGCGGCGGAACTCACCGCCTTGGCCGATCGGATCGAGGCGGGGGAGTGGGCGCCGGATCAAGGCTCCTGGCAAACCCTGGCCGGAATCGACAAAATGCTGGTGCGCCTGGGGCTGGTGCCGGGGGAAACCCGCCAGAGCCACAAGCCCCGGCCCTAGAGCTCCAGCTCGCCGGGATCGTCGTCGAGGCCGGTCTCGAAACCGCCGCTGCCGAGCATGGCCGATTCCAGCTCCATGCGCTGCTCCATCTGGCGGAGGAAGTAGCCGGTCATCATCGCCGAGGCCAGCAGGCCGGCGAGGTTGTCACGGCTGGCCTGGATCTTCACCTCAAACTGCTCGCCGGGGAGCATGCCCAGCAGGCCCTGGACGTTGTGGCGGATGATGTCCTGGATGTCGCCGGTGGCCGAGCGGGCCACCCTCTGCAGCACGTCCGGGGACTGTTCCTGCAGGTACTGAATCAGCGAATTGTCGCTGATCGCCTCGTTGTCGGCGGTCAGGAACTCCGGGTTGAACATTTGCCCTCCGGTGTGCTCTGCAACACGACACGCACCCTAACGCAGTCTTTCAAGCGGCTTCGGCTGGGTGGGGAGAGGAGAACCCAACCGGACCGAACCGGGCCAGGGGCCAGTAGCGCCAGATGGCGGTGCCGATCAGGTCGGTCTCGGGCAGGGGGCCCCAGAGGTGGGAATCAAGGCTGGCATTGCGGTTGTCCCCCAGCACCAGCACCTCGCCGGCGGGCACCACGAAGGGCTCCAGGGCGTAGTCCATGGGCTCCCTGGCCCAGTCCGGCTCGGCGGGGGTGCCATTGCGCCAGAGCTTGCCGTCCCTCACCTCCACCTGATCGCCGGCCACCGCCACCACCCGCTTGATCAGGGCTGTGCGCGGGTCGTAGCCCGCCTCCTGCAGCCGGGCCGGCGGGTGGAACACCACGATGCTGCCGGTGCGCACACCCGAGCCGAAACGGGGCGTGAGCTTCTCCACCAGGATCCGGTCCTGGAGCTGAAGGGTGGGCAGCATCGAGCCCGACGGGATCCAGCGGGGCTCCACCACCGCCCAGCGCAGCAGCAGGGCCAGCAGCACCCACAGCAGCAGGCTGGCGGCCTGCTGCAGCAGCCCGCGGGCCCCAGCCTGGGGGCCGGAGGGGGGCTTGGCGATGGCGGGGCCGCTGGCCATGGCGAAGCGGTCGATCAGGATGATTCCCCCATCCTGAACAGTGGAGCTCCCCTTGGCCGGGCCCCCGTCATCACTGGCCAATGTGCAGGCGGCCCTGACGCTGTTGCATGCCCTGCGCCGCGGCGGCTTGGTCCAGGTGGTGCTCTGCCCGGGCAGTCGCTCGGCGCCCCTGGCGGTGGCCGCCGCCCTGCTGGAGCCCGGCGGCCTGGGCCTGCACACGGCCATCGACGAGCGCAGCGCCGCCTTCTTCGCCCTCGCCCTGGGTCGGGGCAGCGGCCAGCCGGCGGCCGTGATCACCACCTCGGGCACGGCGGTGGCCAACCTGCTGCCCGCCGCAGTGGAGGCCGACTTCGGCTGCATCCCCCTGCTGCTGCTCACGGCCGATCGGCCGGCCCAGCTCAAGGGCTGCGGCGCCAACCAGAGCGTCAACCAGGAGGCCTTTCTGGCCTGCAGCTGCCGCTGGCTGGGCAGCGGCGCCCCCGAGGGGCTGGCAGCGATGGCACCCAGGGAGCTGGAGACCCTCGCCAGCGCCGCCCTGGCCGCCGCCCAGGGGGATGGGGCTGGACGCGGCGCCGGAGCGGTCCACCTCAACCTGCCCTTCGCCGAACCCCTGCACGCCGGCGGCGGGGAGCTGGCGCAACTGGCCGCCACGCTCTCCGGCCAACCTCCGGAAGCCAACCCCCCGACCCCGCCAGGCAACCCGCCGGCACCTCGCGGCTTCGCCACCGGAGATGCCGCCACCCTGGACCCGGACCGTCCCGGCGTGGTGGTGGCCGGCCCCTGGCGCGGCAGCCCCGCCGCCTGGCCAGCCCATGTGGAGGCCCTGCGGCGCTGGCAACGGCGCAGCGGTTGGCCCGTGCTGGCCGATGCCCTCTCGGGCCTGCGGGGCCTGCCGGGGCTCGACGCCGTGAACGCCTACGACCTGATCCTGGCGGAGCAGGCCTCCAGCACGGCGGCGATCGGGGGCCTGCAGGTGTTGCGCCTGGGGCCCTTGCCGGCCAGCCGGCGCCTGCAGCGCTGGCTGGCGGCCCAGGACGGGCCCCAGGTGCTGGTGAGCGAAGGGGATGGGCGCCCCCTCGACCCGCTGCGGCTGGTGCGGGCCCAGTGCGAGGCCGGCCTGGCGACCTGGCTGGCCGGCCAACCACAGACCAACGAGGCGGGCGAGCCCGCAGGGGAATCGCTGGCGCTGGCGGGCCGATGGCGCCAGGCGGAGGCGTCGGTGCAGGCGCTGCTGGAGCAAGAGCTGGCGGGCGAGGACGGGGAGCCGGCCCTGGCCCGCCGGCTCAGCCGGCTGCTGCCGGCGGGGCTGCCGGTGCTGCTGGCCAACAGCAGTCCCGTGCGCGACTGGGAAAGCTTTGCCGACCCGGCCGCCCCACCCCGGCCGATGCACGGCTTCCGGGGGGCCTCGGGGATCGATGGCACCCTCTCGAGCGCCTGCGGACTGGCCGAAGCCCTCGGCGAGCTGGTGCTGGTGAGCGGCGATCTGGCCCTGCTCCACGACGCCAACGGCTGGCTGTGGCGGAGCCAGCTGACCGGGCGCCTCACCGTCGTGCTGATCGACAACGGCGGCGGCGGCATCTTCGAGCAGCTGCCCATTCGCACCGAGCCGGCGGCGGCGATGGATTTCGAGCGCCTGTTCGCCATGCCCCAGGCGGTGGATCCCCTGGCGCTGGCGGCGGTGCATGGGGTGCCGGGCCGGCGGGTTGAGGGCCCGGCCGCCCTGGAGACCGCCCTGGCCTGGGCACGGCAACAGCCACTGGCGCTCCTGGTGATCACGACCGACCGGCGGCGGGATGCCGCCCTGCGGCAGCGGCTGCGCACAATGGCCGCAGCCCAGGTCGCTGCCCCATGACCCCCGTACCCCCGCCCCTGACGAGCTGGACCAGCGCCGGCACCTACAGCGACATCCGCTTCGAGACCAGCGGCGATGGGATCGCCCGGATCAGCCTCAACCGGCCCGAGAAGCGCAACGCCTTCCGGCCGCTCACGGTGCAGGAGCTCTGCGATGCCTTCAACCGGGTGCGGGACGACCCCTCCATCGGCGTGGTGCTGTTCACCGGTGAGGGGCCGGCCGCCGACGGCGTCTGGGCCTTCTGCGCCGGAGGCGACCAGAGCGTGCGCGGCGACGGCGGCTACCTCGACGACGCCGGGCTGCCGCGGCTGAACGTGCTCGACCTGCAGCGGATCATCCGCAGCCTGCCCAAGGTGGTGATCGCCCTGGTGGCCGGCTACGCCATCGGTGGCGGCCAGGTGCTGCACCTGCTCTGCGACCTGAGCCTGGCGGCCGAGAATGCCGTCTTCGGCCAGACCGGCCCCCGGGTGGGCAGCTTCGATGGCGGCTTCGGCGCCGGCTACCTGGCCCGGGTGGTGGGGCAACGCAAGGCCCGGGAAATCTGGTTCCTGTGCCGTCGCTACGACGCGAACCAGGCCCTGGCCATGGGGCTGGTGAATGCCGTGGTGCCCCTGGAGGATCTGGAGCGCCAGGGGGTGGCCTGGGCGCGGGAGGTGCTGCAGCACAGCCCCACGGCGATCCGCTGCCTCAAGGCCGCCTTCAACGCCGAGACCGATGGGCTGGCGGGGATCCAGGAGCTGGCGGGCCAGGCCACCCATCTCTTCTACCGGACCAGCGAAGGCCAGGAGGGGCGCAATGCCTTTCTGGAGAAACGGGACCCGGACTTTTCCGAAGCGCCCTGGCTGCCCTGAGGCTGCGGCAGCTCGGCCCGGCTGCCCGGCAGGGCCGGACATACTGAATCCTCGGGAGCAACGGCCGACACGCGGCGTCCCGTTCCCCCCTCGTCCTGCGCCCCGCGATGTCCGCCTATCCGATCCCGGACTACGAAGCTGAGCGCCAGGCGGCCCTGGACGAGCACCACATTCTCGATACGGAGCCCGATGAGGACTTCAACCGCATCACCCGCCTGGCCAGCCAGATGCTGGGGGTTCCGATCGCCCTGATCTCCCTGGTGGATCGCCAGCGGCAATGGTTTCTCTCCCGGGTGGGCCTGGAGGCGAGTGAAACGCCACGGGAGCAGGCCTTCTGTGCCCACGCCATCTGCTCCGACGACGTCATGGTCGTCAGTGATGCCACCGAAGACGAGCGCTTCAAGGACAACCCCCTGGTCACGGGGGACCCCCACATCCGCTTCTATGCCGGGGTGCCCCTGCAGACCCGCTCCGGATTCAATCTGGGCACCCTCTGCGTCATCAGCCCGCAGCCGAGGCTGCTGGCCAGCGGTGAGCACCAGCTGCTGCAGGATCTTGCCGGCATGGTCACCCAGTACCTGGAATCCAGGCGCAACGGCTATCTCTGTCCGCTCACCGGAATCCAGAACCGCCGTCCCTTCTTCGAGGCGGGCCAGCGGGAGTTCCAGCGGGCCCGGCAGAGCGGCGAGGCCCTGACCCTGATGCTCTTCGGTCTTGATGAATTTCATGGTTTCCGCGCGCGATTCGGCCAACAACAAGGCGATCGGGTGCTTCAGGTGGTGGCCAGGCAACTGCAAACGGACTTTGGGGAGAGTGCCTTGTACGGACGCGTGAGCGAAGATGAGTTCGCCGTCCTGCGCACGGGCCAGAAAGGGCAGGAGGTTACGGACCTGGCGGAGGGTGTCCGATCCGGGTTGGCCCTCCGTGGCTGGGTGGTGGAGGGCGTCCGCCATCCATTGCCTGTCAGCAGGAGTTTGGCCTGCCTCAGGTCCGAGGACGCGGGATTCAAGGATCTGTTCCAACGGGCCGAGGCAGCGCTGAACCAGGCCAGGTTGTCGGGAATAGCTCAGCCGGAGTGAGCCCAACGGCCCAGTGATCAGGTCGCGATGGATGTCCTTCTGAGATCGCGCCAGTCGCGATAGCGATTCAAGGCAGCACGGAGGTCGGCGAGACGCAGGGGCTTGGAGAGAAAGTCGTTCATGCCAGCCTCCTGGCACTCCTGGCGATGGGTGTCAAAGGAATAGGCTGTCAGCGCGATGATGTAGACATCGGAGTATCCCTCAGCCCGTAATTGTCGGGTGGCTGCCATGCCATCAAGACCCGGCATCGCAACATCCATCATCACCAGATCAACGCCACCATCTCTGACGGACTGAACGGCCGCAAGCCCGTCTCCCACCGAATCCGCCGTGAGTTTCAGCCTGGCCAGCATCAACTCCAGCACCCGTCGATTGACGCGATTGTCATCGGCAACCAGGATGCTGATATCCGCATCAAGACCTTCACCGATGTCCGTGCCGGTAGCTGGTTGATGCGATGGCACAGCCACCACAAAGGGCAGACGCACGCTAAAACAACTGCCAAGACCAAGGCGCGAGTCAACGGAGATCTCACCCCCCATCAGATGGCACAGTCTTGAACAGATGGCGAGGCCGAGACCGGCACTTTGGTTGGTCTGGGCTGGGCTGGAATGGCCAAAGAATTCATCAAAGATGAACGGCAGGGTCTCAGCGGCAATGCCAATGCCCGTGTCAGAAATGCGGAACGACAGGTTCACCTCGTTGCCCTGTTGCCGAACTTCCTCAACACAGAGCCGAATCTCTCCCTGGTTGGTGTATTTGCAGGCATTGCCCAGGAGGTTGAACAGGATCTGACGCAGCTTGAGATCATCGCCGATCAACCAGTTCGGCATGTCCGGCGGGACATCGAGCGTCAGGCTGAGGCCTCTGACAGATGCCTGGTGTTGGAACAGATTGGCGAGATCCTGGAGCAATGGATGGATCTCAAAACACCTGGGATTGAGCTCAAGGCGACCGGTTTCAATTTGTGAAAGATCAAGAATGTCATTGACCAGACTCAACAGATAGGCACCGCTTTCATGAATCGTTGTGAGCATCTCCCGTTGCTGCGCATCCATGGAGCTGCTTAGTAACAGATCCGTCATGCCGATCACAGCGTTCAACGGCGTTCGGATCTCATGGCTCATGGTGGCCAGAAAGCGGGTTTTGGATTGGCTGGCCGCCAACGCCTCATCGCGGGCCTGCTGCAGCTCCCGGGTTCTCTGGACCACCTGCTCCTCCAGCTGATCTCGGGCATCGATCAACCGGTCCTGGGCCTGGACGATCGCGCTCTGATCCCTGAACGTGAACACCAGAGACGGTTTGGCCGGCAGATTGACGGTGGCCCAGGACACGGCGATGACGCGCCGGGGCGGCTCACTCAGCAACTCCCAGGTGGTGGTCCCTTCCGAAGCCGAGCCCCAGAACGGCTGCGTCTCTTCGGATTCAGTCAGCTCGCCATGGTGGTGCCTGGGGATGATCCGGTCGAGGGGATGGCCGAGGCTCTGCAGGCGGGACAGCCCCACAAAGCGATCGAACGAGGCATTCGTCCATTCCACGATGCCGTCGAGATCAGTGAAGGCCAGGGCCTCTTCAACGGCTCCCAGGGCCGATTCCAGCCTCCCCAGGGTGGTCCGGAGCTGGGCGACCAGGTTCTGATCCGGCATCGCCGCCTCAGGTCAGCGGACGGAGGGTTGCCGCGAACACCCAGCTCTCTCCCAGGCGCTCGGCCACGATGAAGTGCTCGGAGTTGATGGCTTGCCCGTCTTTGCAGATGGTCATCAGCTCCAGGGGATGGTTGAGGATCTGGGACTCACCAATGATCTGGAAACGGGAGAATCCCAGGTGGTGAGCATCCTGATAAGCGGCGGGCAAAATCATGGAAAGGGATTGGCCCATGAGATCATCCAACGTCCATCCGTAGGTTGACTCAAACAGATCATTGGTCTCCACGATCAGCCCTTCCTGATCGGCGGCGACAAATGGAAGGGATTGGCAACGAAGCTCTTCGATCGTGACCATGAATCTGGCTGTGGATGCGGCCGGCCTATTCACAAACTGTAGCGGTGGGGCCCATGGGCTCGCTTCAGCCGGGACAAGCCCGGGGAAGCCAGTCGTCGGATCCACACACGCCAAGGGTTGCCACCAAGGCCATGGCCTTGCAGCGCATGGGCCCACCGGGAATGAATGGTAAGATCACCCGAATCTGAGATTCCACATGTGGATGATCTTTACATCCTGAACCCCGAGGGCCTGCTTGACGCCCAGAGTGGAGCTGAGTTGCGGCAATCGGTTGGTTCGGTTCTGGCAGAGAAGCCCAGGAACATCCTGATTGATTGTCAGGGCATTGATTTCATGGACAGCAGTGGATTCGGCGCTCTGGTTTCCGTGCTCAAGCGGGTCAGGGAGCAAGGGAAGCAGTTATTTCTTTGCGGTCTCTGCAGCCAGGTGCGCATCGTTCTTGAGCTCACAGGAACCGAGAAGGTGTTCACCATTGTCCCGAACAGCGATGCTTGCATCGCTCTCCTGTCAGCCGATCAATCGGACGGCTGAACCGACAGCGGAATCACTGGAAAGACCAGAGAAGGATCAAGACAGCAGAGCGCGAATGACGGAATAGTCATCGGTGAATGGCGCATTATCCGTAAAATCGTGGATCTGGGAGAGCAACCGATCCAGGCCATCGTCATCAGCGAGCAGACCTCGGCACTGCTCCACCAGCTCCATGAAGTCGGGCAGCGTCCCCATCACGCCACCGGGCCTGGGCACCTCATAGAGGCCATCGCTGTAGACAAGAAGACAAGCCCCATCGCCAACCTCCAGGCACTCGCTGCCATAGGTCGACTCTTCGAACAGACCCACGGCCATGCCCTGACCCTTGAGCCAGCGACAGGGGAACGCCCCTGTGCGGCTCCAGAGCAGGGCTGGGGGATGGCCCGCACTGGCAAAGCGCAGGGTTCGGCTGGAGGATTGATACACCCCGTACCAAAGCGTCAGATAACGGCCCTGGTGACGCTCCATCGGAAACCCGGCGTTCAGGGTCTGCAGTACCGCGGCCGGATCCCTCAGATCAACGGGCAGCGAGCGGGAGCGCAACTGGTTGTGGACGGAGATCGAGGGGAAGGCCGCCGCCAGGCCATGGCCAGAACCGTCGGCGAGGTAGACGACGAAGTGGTCGTCATCGAGCCAGAAGAAGTCGAAGGAATCACCGCCCAGTTCATGGCAGGGCTCGAAACGGGAGTCCGCCCGCACCGCACCGCCGATGGCTTCGGGAAGCAGGGATTTCACATAACTGGCCGCCTCCTCCAGCTCCTGATCCAGCCGCAGCTTCTGCTGCCGTAACTCCTCGGCCAGGAGCTTGAGCCGTTCATTGGCCTGGTGCAGGCGGATGCCGGACCGAACCCGGGCCAGCAGCTCCTCTGGGTCGACTGGCTTGCTGAGAAAGTCATCGGCGCCGCAGTCCAGCCCCTCCACACGGTCCTCCACCCGGGAGCGGGAAGTCAGCAGGATGAAGTAGGACGATTGCAGGGCCGTTTCCGCCTTGAAGGCCCGGCAGACGTCCAGGCCATCCATGCCGTCCATCAGCCAGTCGCAGAGGATGACCGTGGGGGGGCAGAGACGGGCCTGAGCCAGGGCGCTGTCACCCGAATCCGCCACATCAATCTGATACCCCTGGGCCCGGAGACGGACTACGAGGATGCGGGAATGGATGCGGTCGTCATCCACCAGCAGGATCGAGATCGGTGCGGAACGGTCTTCCATGGGGCTCAGGCTTCCATAGGACGCCGCCGTCGCAGGGCTTCAGTCACCCGTCCAACCTCGACCAGCAACTGATCGATTCTGACCTGGGGCCACAGCTCCGAATCGGAGCGCAGGCTCTCCTCAACCTCAGCACAGAGGCCGGCCAGGCGCAGGGCCCCCAGGCTGGCGCTGGGGGAGCGCAGGGCATGGGCGGCGGCGACCATGGCGGGGCCATCGTGGGACTGGTGGGCCATGACCACCGCCGAGACGAGACGCATGGCGTCCTCGAGGTAGAGGTCGATGAGCTCCTGGAGCACGGCAGCCGCCCCGTCCCCCATGGCCTGGGCCAGCTCGTCCCAGGCGGCAGGGTCGATCGGGTCGGACCCTCCCCCCCCTGGCGCTTCGGGTACGTCGCGGGGCTGGTAATGCTCCAGGGCATGGGTGAGCTGGGCAGGCACGATCGGCTTGGCCAGAAAATCGTCCATGCCGGACTGGAGGCAGGCCTGGCGATCCTCCGGACGGCCATGGGCCGTCATGGCGATGATCCAGGGCTGAACAAACGGAGCCGGCAGCCGCCGGATCGCCCGTGTGGTGGCATAGCCATCGAGCTCAGGCATCTGAACGTCCATGAACACGACATCGAAAGAGGTGTCCTGCACGGCGACGAGGGCTGCTGAGCCAGAAGCCACAGCGTCGGCCTGGTAACCCAGGCGCCGCAGCAACTTGAGCGCCAGCTGGCGATTGACGGGGATGTCATCGACCACCAGCACCCGCAGCGGCAGTCGGTCGGCGAGGCGATGGGAGCCGCCGTCCGGGGCAGGCGCGGCCGCCAACGGTGGCGGCCCGGACATCCGCCGCTCCGCTGGGCTCCGCAGTTGCTGGGTCAGGGCCAGGCGGAGCTGCTCGAGACGCACGGGCTTGGTGAGCATCACAGGCGGAGTCTCAGCCAGGGAAACCAGCTCGGTTGGCTTGCCACGATCGGCCAGGACGATCCAGGGGCGCACCCGGAGCAAGGGATCCTGCAGAAAGGGTGGCAGAGCCATCGCGTCTGCACAGCCGAGCAGCCGCCCATCGATGACCACGACCCCATGGCCGATAGCGGCGATCTCGGGGTGGGCAACCTCCATCGGGATCTGGCAGAGATCGGGGGCGATCACCGACAGCCCCATCCAGCCCAGCTGCTTCTGCAGCAGGGCGCGGAGGGTGGGGTTGATGATCAGCAGCAGGATGGGGGCCGCCAGTTGCGCCGGAAGCGGGTTCAGTTCCGCGGTGCTGGTCGACGGAGAGGCCGGGTCGAGATGCAGCAGCACCGTGAACGTGAAGACACTGCCGACGCCCTCCTGGCTGGCCAGGCTGATCGCTCCCCCCATCAACGCGCAGAGGCGACGGGTGATCGCCAGACCAAGGCCCGTGCCGCCGTAGCGCCGGGCCGTGGAGGGATCGGCCTGGTGAAAGGGTTCAAACAACTGGGGAATCAGCGCCTCACACACGCCGATGCCGGTGTCCCGGATCTGAAACGTGAACCGGCAGGGGGTCGGCCGGCCGGCGTCGGCGGCCTGGGGCTCCGCTGACACCGTGACGACGACTTCACCCTGGGAGGTGAATTTGACCGCATTGCTCAGCAGGTTCCAGAGGATCTGGCGCAGACGGGTGAGGTCACCGATGACGGCCGTGGACAGGCTCGGCTCGATGTCCAGGATCAGTTCCACTTCCCTGTCCAGCAGGCGAGACACACTCAGATCAAGGGCCTCTTCAATGCAGATGCGCAGGTCGAAGCGCTGCTCATCCAGCTGCATGGCACCGGATTCGATCTTCGAGAAGTCGAGAATGTCATTGATGATCGTCAGCAGGGAATCGGTGCTGCTGTTGATGATCTCGACATACTCCCGCTCCACGGGCTCCAGCTGAGCGTCCTGAAGCAGACCGGCCATGCCGATGATGGCGTTCATCGGAGTTCTGATCTCATGGCTCATCGTGGCCAGAAACGTATCCTTGGCGGCATTGGCCGCTTCAGCGGCCTGCCTGGCCGCTTCCAGCTCCGCATTGAGCGTCGACAGACGCTGGGTTGACTCACGCAACTCCCCCCGCTGCACCGTGAGAATCTCGTTGAGTTGCTGGCTTTCGGTGAGCGCCACATTCCTGGCCTGAAGCAGGAAAAGAAAGTCAACCAGGGAGTCATGCAAGGGAAAGTCGTTGATCTTCAGACCGAGGGACTTCAGATCCTCAAGCTGCAGCAAACAGGGCGTGCCTACGAACAGCAACTGTTCCTTCTCATCAAGGCAACAGATCTGGCCCTTGAGCTGCAAAGGAATCGAGCCAGACTTGAGGATCACATGCCGGCCTGTGCAGTCACCCAGACTGGAAAAGTCCATCGGCACATCCGGGCGCAGAAGCTGGAAGTGATCGTCGAGGGGCTGCCCAAGCAGATCGGGGACAGGAAGGATGCGACGCAGCACAGAACCGGCGGACCGGATTCGCAGCTCACGGTCAACGACGAGATGAAAAGGAAACAGGGGATCGAGAAGGTGGTCAGGTAACGGCACGGGAAGCACCATCAGAAACGACGAACCTTCACGCGCTCGTCATGCCGTCATCCGGCAGACCAGCGACAGATTCGGAAGGCGAAGAAAGGCGAACATGGAACAGGTCCGTGGCATCGCCCCGGTCGCGAGACGCGATCTGATCAACCGCCAAGGGGGTTCGAAACCGCTTACCCAGGCCATGAAGCAGACCGGTCACCATGGGGGCCAGGCCGCGGCGCTTGGATCGATACTCCAGTTGCATGGAGGCGTCGGCACTGTGCTCGCAACGGAAGGAGGGAGGTTGAAGCTCAGGAAAGGCCAGGGCGGCGCGGGCGTGGAGATGATCGAGATGATCCAGGAATTCCGGCAGCGTTTCCCCCGTGCTCTCGAGAAGCTGCTCGTAGCCTTCCGTGGCGGTGTAGGTGATCCAGTACTCGCCAAAAGCCTGCATGATCTGATCACCAGTTAGGCCAAGTTCCTCCGTGGCCGCCGTTACCAGCCGATGGGTCACGTCGTCGGGATAGGCCTGGTAGGTGGAGAAGAAATCCAGATCCTGGAGATCGGCCCGCTCCTTGATGCGCTGCCACACCTCCTCACCATGGTGGGTGGTGACCATCTGCTGGATGGCCCGGTTGACAAGCCCGTACATCGTTGAACGGCCAGATACGGGAATCTAGCTCAGGGGTCCCAAAGGGCCTGGCGATGACCGTCAGATCACATCGGGAGTTGATCGAGGCACCACTGGAAATCGCAGCGCACCTGCTCACGCAAGGGCTGATGATCAAACGGGAGACCGCGGGTGGCCAGAATCGCTGCCAGCGCCGACGGGGGATCCAGACTGGCCAGATCACAGCCGGGCAGCACGAGTCGCCGGCAGAGGTCCCTGCCCTTGTTGGAATAGTGGAGATGGTAAGGAACCCGTCCGGCCGCCAGCGACAGAACGGCCGTGTGGAACCGAACGGCAATCACGCAGTCGACCAGGGCGCACAAGGCCATGGCCAGCTGCCAACTCGGCACGGCCGGACTGTCGACAAACGGATTGAGGATGGCGGTGCCGGGGGCGCGTTCCTGGATGGCGACGGCCACTTCGAGATCATTGTCAGAGCCATAGGCGCCCGACTGGATCAACACGATGGGCCTGAGTCCGGCCCCAGTGAGTTCAACGCTGAGCTGGGCCATTCTGGAAACGAAGGCCTCATTATCGTGGCCGTACATGCTGTCGAAACCACGTACAGACAGCACCGCAGCCTGGGACGGATCGATCGCCCGCCGCTCCAGGCATTGCCGCGCTGTGGCCTCCGCCAGGGGGGAGCTCTCCAGCACGAAGGCAATGTCGTACGACAACCGGGCCGGCACACCTGCGGCGCAGAGTCGCTGGTGACTTTCGGCATCACGCACACAGACAGCCGCCAGGCGCTTGAAATAGCGCTGCAACAGGAGAAAGCTGAGGCCGTGGCAGGAGCGAGGAATCGACTGGCCGAACAGAATGGTGCGCTTCGGACTGTGCCTCAGCTCGGCCAGATTCTTGAGGAATGCCTTGGTGACAAACCATTCACGCGAATTGTTGAAGATATCCCCTCCCACACTCACGTAAGCATCGCAATTCCTGGGCCTTTCGGACAAGAAAGTGACACCTAGGGTGGCATCGGGTCGTTCATCCTGAACACAGCCCACCAGCTCCACATCAGGCAGCAACTTGCGAAAGGCACTGTAGATGGCTGCATCCCCCAGATTCAGGGTGCTGTAGGCGTTGATCAGGCCAATGCGCACGGGAGAGGGCAGGAAAAGAGAACAAGGATGGAAACGCGGCAGGAACGCCTAACGCGCTACGCGTGATTCCATAGTGAAGCAGGAGCCATCCACTGGTTCTCATCGTATCAGCCCAACCCGGAAAGCAATAAAGGGATGGAACGGGTGTGCCTGGTGCAGCGGCCTTGGCCAGATCAACCGGCCAATCAGAAGGATTGACCTGATCCCAATGCACAGGCTGTTGCTCGGCGTATCGGTTCGTTCAGGATCTAGTGAGCCCGGTCAACAGCGACGATCACGTCTGTCTTGGCAGCAAAGATAGAATCAGGCAGATCGAATGAGTCGTCTCAGTTTCCCCTTCACCATCTCCAAGGTAGGAACAGAACGGACAAACTTACGATAGCTGGCTGCTATACCGAGTAGCTTTACTGGACGCTGACCGGCAAAGGCGGTTCGATCCAGCAGCGCAAACCATCGATCTTGAAAGTTTGCAGCATAATCTGCGTGCCAGGGTTTGACTTTTCCCAGGAAATGGATAATGCCGTCTGAAAAGCTAGCATCGGCCTTGCCTTTGGAAGTATTCCATTTAGGATCGAGAACCAACCAATCGCCAGCCAACACGATGTTAAGAGCATCTTGATCCATTTGATCAAGCAAATCATAGTTGTCCTGTGCAACCGCCAAAGCCTTCGACTGGACCTGATGATGCCTCCATGCGTCCAAGTCCATTACAATCACCCCTGAGTTAAAGTATAGTTGAGGATTATCTAGTTTCAATTTGTCGCGCAGGCGCTGTTGCTGCTGTGGAGTGTCAATGCCACCATCAATAACACAAGCACTGGATTTGCCATGCAGATCAAGAAGCTGCAATTCGGCTAGATCCGAACAAACAATTAAGTCTGTATCCAAGTAGATGCAGCGAGATGCGTCCGCCAAGTATTCGGGAATAAAGAAACGGGCATAGGGCGATTTGCTTTTGACGAGAAGGGTGCTGCGGAAGTTGTTGACCCGATCAAGATCGAAGTCAATAAACTTAATTGTGCCGAGATTAGACGCTTGCCAGGAATTGAAGAGTTGCTGCTTTTCGGCTAAAGATAGATCGACGGAGATGACATAGATATTGAGGGTTGTGCTACAGGCTTCCAAGGCAGAGCGGACGGTGACCGCAGCCCCCCAGAGATAATTCGCCGTTGCCACAATGACAATGTTTACCATTGTACCTCTAGGGACCTTGCCATAGGAATTTAGCCCAGCATTGTGATCCAGACCTGTCAGGGTGGCCTTCTCACCAGCACCAATGCCCCAGCAGGCGTGGGCATCCCCATGGCACTGAGCGTCACGGATCTAGTCCGAGCCTTCCATGCTCCAGCGGGCCCCTACCAATTGGAACGACGTCTGAGCTGGTGACCAGCTCCCCGGTGGGGGCATGGCGGAGCCAAGGACCCAGGCTGTACTACAGCCTGGGGGACAACCGGCTGTTGCGAGCCTCGGTCTCGAGCGGTGAACCTTGCAGTGCCTTGCTGCCGCACAGCAGCAGCTCCCGACCGACGGGCCAACCTGGGATCAGGCTGATCAGGCAAGCATGGAGCAGCTCACCAGCGGCGGGATCAGCGCCTTGTTACCCCACTTGGCGAACGGCCTCCAGAACAGGGAAGCTGGGGCAGCCACTGAGGTCCTCAGCCATGCGACAAGCAGCAGAAAAATTGGCGGAGAAAGCGCCCCACTTCGGCAACGACCATTAGGAATAGCCTTGCGGTAGCTGAACAGATCAGCCGGCAACCACTGGTCGACTGCGCAGGGCGAGCCTCGGAGATCGGGAACTGGGGGAGGCGCCGACACAACCAAAGACCGATAGGCCAACCAGGACCAATACAGACCTACGTTGAACCGGTCCTGCCTCCAGGCGACGGGAATCATCAGGCGATTGAGTGAACACTCGTCCATCTCCCCCAGGGTGAAAGCCCGTAGCTAGCGGTCTACGGATACGCTAACGTTGTCTGAGCAAGCCAATAAGGTAACTCCCCCAGATCGGCACAGATGTCGAAACTTCAATTATGGCTTCTTGGACTGGCTTGCTTTGTTGGCACAACAGGAACGTCTTTGGCCTTACCGATCTCACCAGGTGATCGGGTCAAGGTGACAATCCCGGAAGGGGAAGAATTCAGTGGCATCTTTGAAGTCAATCTGAACGGAGAGCTTGAACTTCCCTACATCAAGGGAATCTTCGCCGTAGGTCTAGAGCCGGAACAGCTGCAGAAGCGGGTCTATCAAGCCCTGGTACAACAAGGCTTTTTTCAGCCATCTTTTCTCAGGGTCAGTCTGAGCGTCGTCCAGTGGGCACCTGTCCAAGTCTTTGTCAGTGGGTCCGCATTCCAGCCTGGCCGGGTTTTGATCAACGAGTTGAGTGATGTAGAGCAGACCCAGACTCCTGTTCAACTTTCTGGACAAGCCCCGCTCAATCGTATGCTCACCACGGCTTTGCGTCGTGCAGGAGGCATCACTCCGACAGCTGATGTCACCGCGGTGCAATTGCAACGAGGATCAAGAAAGCAAGTGATCGACCTTTCCGGTGCTTTCACGGGGAAACCCTTTACCGATATCCCTCTGATTGCCGGTGATCAAGTCGTTGTGCCCGACACTGGCACCATTAATCCACTTATCGTTCGGCCTTCTCACATTACGCCTGCTGAAGTTGAGATTAACATTTCGAATCTTACAGTTCCTGCGGCTGGTAACTCTGTTGCTGGCATTGGCTCTCAGGCCAGGAATTTTCCCTATGGATCCCGCTTATCCCATGCGGTGATCTCAGCCAACTGTGCTGGTGGAACCATGGTCACCAACGCGCGACGCCGAGCCATCCTGGTGAGAACAGAAAGGGCCTCGGGTAAGACTGCTGTCTACGAGAGGGGAGTAGAAGATCTTCTTCGCGCGTCTACAGACAACGCTAACAACCCCTATCTCATGGCCGACGATGGTGTTGCCTGCTATGACTCCAAGGTGACCAACTTCCAGGCTGTCCTTAGCATTTTTACTCAGTTTCTGAATCCAGCCGTTTTGATTTATGATCGCAGTATTCCCTAGAATCGAGTGAAAGACTCTCCACCGATCATCAGACGTCTCAGGCCTAAGGTGCAGGCCGTGCAAGAACCCTTGGGCAAGGCGACGCGGCTGTTTGCCGATCAGTTTCGAAATCTTCCCGGGTTGAAGGCACCCGATCCAAAGGGTTGGTGGAAAAGACTGAGTCGAACCGACAAGCTTCGCTGGAGTCGCTATCTTTTCGTATCCACTTGTACGAATGGTTTGATATGGGGCACCAGTATTCTGTATCTTGCACTTGCGAAGCCTGTCTATACCAGCTCTTGGGCTTTAGTCCTACCTGGAAGCGCCAACGCTGTGAATTTAAGCCTGCCTGAGATTGGTCAAGCTACGGCATCAAACGAATCCCTTGGCTTGGCTACATTTGATCCTCGTGCCAACTATGAATACATCTTCGTTAGCGAGCAGGTTTTAGCAAGGGCTGCCAAGATTGCCAATATTCCTAAGGCAGATTTCGCCAAGCCTCGTATTAAGAACATTGATAATACAACGCTGATGCAGATTGATACCACTGGTCCGTCTCCTGTCGATGCACGCAAGCGTGCCTATGCGTTGCATGACGCCATGGTGGAGCGTCTCAATGAGCTGCGTGTCAGCGAGATCGAGCAACGGCAAGGTCCAGCACAGAATATTCTGCTGGAAACGCAGCAGAAGCTTGAGACTGCTCAAAAACAAGTTTCTGCATACAAGCGCCAGTCTGGCCTCACTTCTATCGAACAGGTTGAAATCCTGTCTGCTAATATTGAGCAACTACGCAAGCAAAAGGCCGAACTTGCTGCTCAGCAATCGCAGGCTGAGAGTCGATTGCAGAAGTTGAGTCGTAGCCTGGGGCTGTCTCCTTCTGAAGCCACAGATGCGTTCAAGTTGCAGGTTGATCAGATTTTTCAACAAAATGTGAAGGACTACAGCGAAGCCACGTCTATACTCAAGGTCCAACTGTCCAAGTTTGGCCGCAATAACCCTCGCATTCTCAAAGAGATCAAGCGGCAAGAGGCCGCCAGACAGGCAATGAATCAGCGTGCCAAAGAGTTGCTCGGTCGCGCTCCATCGGCCCAGACTCTCACAAGACTGGCGTTGACTGGTGCCAGTTCGGGCCGCGATTCACTCTTCCAGAACTTGGTGAACTACCAGTCAGATGCTTCAGGTGCCGCATCACAGGTTCGCAAGCTTGATCAACAGATCAGCTCCTTGGAGGGGCGACTAAGGTTGATGTCCCAGAGACAGTCTTCACTGGAAAACCTTAAGCGGAATGAACAGATAGCAGAAGCAGTCTTTGCATCCACATTAGCCAAACTGGATCTTGGTCAGGCCAACATCTTTGCAGCATTCCCGCTGATTCAAATAGCTGTTGAGCCATCATTGCCTGAAAAAGCTACGTCACCAAAGCGATCGTTGGTGCTTGCTGGCTCAGCATTTGGTTCCATCCTGACGACTGTGGGTCTTTGGATCCTATGGATCCGCAAGCCTTGGATCAAACGGGTCGCCAATTGGATTTCTACATAACACGGGGTTTTCATTGGGACTTAAAACGCTTCTTTCAAGGGCATTCCAGTCTGAGGATGATCTTCAGCCGAGAAATTGGCCAGAGCGTTTGGTTTGGTGGTCGATTGTTTGGACCTACCCAATCTGGTTATTCGGGGGCCTTTATGTTGTGGGTTCTATTCTGTGCTGGCTACTTCTGGGTTGCCTACTGATCAAGATTCTGGCCCGAATTGATCACCCAGAGGAAAATGAAGAAATTTCAATTTCCCCCGTGATCTGGCTTTGGATCATCGGCATGATCATCATGGAAGTTGCCTTAATTGCAGGACATGTTAACTTCAACCTCGGGACTGGAGCGATCATCAAGTCCACGATTGGTTGGGCCAAAGGGTGGGCCGCCCTAGCGCTCTATCCGTTAGCAGGAGCTCTGCCGATTCGGAGCAGCATCCCTACACGTGCCATTTGCATCGTGGGCTTTCACACGCTCCTCATCATGCCGCTCCTTCTGCTAACCCCGCATCTGGGCCTGCCAGAAGTTCTCTATGTCTCGCCATTGAGAGCCGTCGGTGGTCCAGGAAATGAATTCTTTGATGTTCCACTCTACGAGATTGACGGTAGCACCGGTGACCTTCGATGGCGGCTCTTCTCTCCATGGGGGCCTGCTCTTGGATTCGTTGGCAATATCAACTTCATGATATGTCTTCTGGAAAAGGATCGGAAATGGAAGATTCTGGGCATCATTGGCTCGATCGTCATGTGCTTTGTCTGCAAGTCGCGTCTTGCCCAGCTCTGCATCATCCTGATTCCAGCTGTTACAGCGGTGGTATCAAGACTGCGTCAACCATCCATGTTGATTTCTCTTGGGGTTTTGTCCTATCTTGGAGGGATTTTTGCTACGTCCATTCTTACCGCCATCAGCGACTACTGGGAAGGATTTAAAGGTGCTCGTGCTGGCTCTACGCGCATTCGCTTTGCATTAAAACGAATCGCGTTCCATCGCTGGGAGACGGAGGCTCCGATTTGGGGGCATGGTGTTGTAGAGGGCGGCCCCCATCTGGTTGAGTACATGGCCATTGGCTCCCATCACACCTGGGCTGGAGTGCTTTTTGTGAAAGGGATAGTTGGCTTTGTCGCTCTTGCTGTTCCCATGTTGGCTACTGGGCTTGATCTATTACGCCGCGCTGCCAGTTCCCGCTATCAACTGGGCTCAGCCGGGCTGGGAATCATCATCCTCTTATTCATGTATACATTTGGCGAGAATCTCGAGATTCTGGTTTACCTCTTCTGGCCAGGAATGCTTATCATGGGAATGGCTCTACAGGAGAATAAAGGCCCGCTCCAGCCTGAAGTTCAGCCCGTATCGTGATTCACCCGCTCTGCCAGCCGTTATCAGCCTTGATGCCATGATGGGCAATCCAGAAGCTGGAGGCTGGCCAATGACAGCTCGGTCAAGTGGGGTTACTCCTTGATGCGCCTGCTCAGCCACCTGAAGCAGTTCATCCCGAAAGATCGCTTCATCCGCAACATCGGCTGGATGGGGGTGGGGGAGGTGGGGATTCGCGTCTCGCGGCTCGTTGCCACTGTTCTGTTGGCCAGGCTCCTAAGCCCCAGGGACTATGGCCTGGCCGCCATCGTGTTGACGTCCGGCGAGCTTGTGAAGGTCTTCACGCGCAACGGCATCGGCGACAAGATCGTGCAGGCCGATGAGGAGGATGTCCAGGAGATCTGCCAGACGGCATGGAGTCTGAACTGGCTGATCGGATTCAGCCTCTTTTTGGTGCAAATCATTGGTTCGTTCATTTTTGCGCGCGTCTACGACGACAGCGCCCTGATCCTGCCGATCATCGTGGTGAGTTTCAGCTATCTGATCTACCCACTCTCCATGGTCCAGACGGCCTTGGTGCGAAGGCAGAATCGACTCAAGTTCTATAGCTTGACCAATCTCACAGCCGTTGTCACCGACAACCTGCTGACGGGGATCTTTGCACTGATTGGCATGGGCATGTGGGCCATTGTGCTGCCAAAACTGTTGGTCGCTCCCGTCTGGGTGGCCATGATGTTGCGCTTCGAGCCCTGGCGGCCCGTGATGACGTTAACGCTCAAGCGCTGGAAATCCGTGCTGGGTTTCGGCAGTCGTATCCTGGGTGTGGAGATGCTCAACACCTTCCGCGAGAATGTGGACTACCTGCTGATCGGTCGGTTCATCGGTGTCAAAGAACTTGGGGTGTACTTCTTCGCCTTCAATGCTGGATTGGGCCTGAGCCTGAGTGTGATCAATGCACTGTCCGTCTCCATCTACTCCGACTTCTGTGATGTCAGAGGCCAACCCGCCGAACTCAAGCAGCGCTTCAGCAAGAATCTGCTCACCATCACCAAAGTGATCGTGCCCGTTGTGGCGTTGCAATGCAGCCTGGCCCCTCTCTATGTACCGATCGTTTTTGGTCAGAAGTGGGTGTCGGAGGGTGCCGTGCCGATCTTGATGCTGATCTGCCTGTCGGCCCTGTCCCGCCCCTTCGCCAATGCCTCCGCGATGCTGTTCCGAGCCGTGGGCTTGCCCCAGGTGGATCTGCTCTGGAACCTTGCCTTCACGGTGGCCCTCACCGTGGTGATTCTGATCGGCACGACATGGGGATCCCTCGGCGTGGCCGCCGCCGTGGCAGCGGCCCATCTCACGCTCCAGCCGATCTACCTGATGATGGGGCAACGGCTGCTGCGAAGGATTCAGGTAGCTGAGCCGGCAAGCCTGTGACACATGTTCTCAAGCCTGAGGCTTGAACATCGTCGCGCCATTGAGGCCGCGGTCAACGCACAGTTAAAGTGACAGAAGCCTTCAAGCCCTGCTGCCCCCGCCGCTGGCCTGGATTACGTTCGTGGTGGCATCGGTGCCATCAGAGCCAGCCTTGACGTCCGCCCGCCCGATTCGCTCGTGAAGATCTACGCCATCTGCCTGATCAAGAATGAGGGCGACGTCATTGCAGATTGTCTGGTTCATGCGCTGAAGTTCTGCAATCGAATCTTTGTTCTTGACAACGGCAGTACGGATGGCACCTGGGAAACCGTGAACACTCTTGCGCGGCAGTATCCAGAGATCGTGATTGAAGAGCAGCTCCTGATCCCATTCCGTGATGGGATGCGCTCGGTTGTCTACAACAAATACAACCACGAACTGGGGGATCAGGATTGGTGGCTACGGCTCGATGGGGATGAGTTCCTGGAAGGGGACCCCAGAGAGGTGCTGGCCATGGCAAACGGTGAAAAGGCCGACTTTGTGACGGCCTGGAATCTGCAGTTCTACTACACGGATGTCGATTACAAGAACTGGGCGGCTGAGAAGCTAGAAACCAACCGTCCCATCACTGAACGGCGCCTGTACTACTCGGCCAATTGGCGAGAGTACCGCTTCTTCCGCAACCAGCCCCATCAGCCCTGGAACGAAGCGGTGGCCCCGCAGTGGCCCAACGGACTCACCAAAGCCTGCTCGCAGCGTCTCTACAATCGCCACTATCCCTACCGCACGCCTGACCAGATCAAGGAGAAGCTTCAGGCCCGCTACGGCCACGAACAGTTTCGCCATATCGACTCCGTCGACTGGACATCCAAACTGCTGCCTGCGCGCCAGCTGAACCACTTCCAGGAGGGTCAGCCGCCAACCATCAACCAGTTCGATTACTACGCCAAACGCCTGCGGATGATCCGGATCACCCTGATGGGGCGTTTCAGGGCCGTCCTGCGTCGGCTTGTGGGTGGGCGCCGCTCCAGCCATACGTCGTAGCCGCCTCGATGGTGGACCTTCATCACCACGAGACCGCTGCGGTGGTTCCAGACGCGGCAGAGCTGGAATCACTGGTCATTTCCGTGGTGGTTCCGATCTACAACGCGGCACCACACATCGAGCAAACCCTGCGCTCCGTGCAGAACCAGAGCCTGAGCAACTGGGAACTGATCGCCGTTGATGACGGATCCACCGACGACAGCCTCGCCATCGTGTCGCGCCTGTTCGGGGACGATCCCCGCGTGCATCTGGTGAGCCAGCCCAACGCGGGGGTCTCGATGGCCCGCAATCGCGGGGTGGCCCTCAGCCGTGCGCCCCTGATCGCCTTTCTCGATGCCGATGACCACTGGCATGCCGACAAACTGCGCCTGCATGTGGAGTACCACGCCAACCATCCTGATGTCGGCGTGAGTTTCGCCCGCATCGCGTTCCTCTCCCCTGGGGGAACACCCAACGGCCTCCTGGCGGCCCTGCCCCGGGAATCGCATCGGCCGGTGGATTTTCTCTGTGAGAACCCCACCAACACCACGTCGAACTGGGTGCTGCAGCGGCAGGTGTTCGACGCCGTGGGCGGATTCGTCGCCGACATGAGTTATTCGGAGGATCTGGAATGGCTGCTGCGGGTGGCCTGCGATGGCCGCTGGCAGATTGCCGGATTGCCCCAGGTGCTCACCTACTACCGCACCTCGGCCGGGGGACTCTCCTCGAGCCTGCAGCGCATGGAGCAGGGTTGGCTGCGGCTGATCCAGGAAGCCCGTCGCTATGCGCCCGAGCTGGTGGCGCAGCACTTCGCGACGGCCCAGGCCATCCACCTGCGCTACCTGGCCCGGCGCTCTCTGCGCCTGGGAGGAGCCCCCGCCATCGGCACCGATTTCATGCTGCGCTCCCTGCGCTCGGATTGGCGGATCCTGCTGCAACAGCCGCGCCGTACCGTGTTAACGGCCCTGGCCGTCTTCGTCCGACAGCTGCTGGCCCCCTTCCGCCGCCTGGGTAGCCGCCACGACGAGGCACGGCCATGATGACCTTCGCCAATGCCCCTCTGCCTGTGAGCGCACTGCCATGAGCCAATCCCCCCTGGTCTCGGTGGTGATGCCGCTCTACAACTCCGCCGCCACGGTGAGGGAAAGCCTGGAGTCCGTCCTCAGCCAAACCTACCCCAACCTGGAGATCCTGGTGGTGAACGACGGCTCCACCGATGACGGTGTGGCGATCTGCCAGGGGTACGAGGACGGGCGCGTTCGGGTGGTGCATCAGCAGAACCGGGGCCTGGCCGGGGCGCGGAACACAGGCATCCGGCAGGCGAAAGGGGAGTTCCTGGGATTTCTGGACAGTGATGATCTGTGGCTGCCCACCAAGGTGGAGCGCCATGTGGCCCATCTGCAAGCGCGACCGGAGGTGGGAGTCAGCTTTTCCCGTTCCGGCTTCATCGATGAGAACTCCAGGCCGATCGGGATCTACCAGATGCCGAAACTGCAGGGAATCACCCCGGAGATCGTCTTCTGCCGCAATCCGATCGGCAATGGTTCGGCTGTGGTGATCCGCCGGGACGTCTTTGCCGCCATTCGCTTTGAGGCGAATCTCTATGGCGACGTGGAAGACTTCTTCTTTGACGACACCTTTCGACAATCCGAAGACATTGAGTGCTGGCTGCGGATTGCACTCCAGACCCACTGGCGGATTGAGGGAATCCCCGAGGCACTGACGCTCTACCGCATCAGCGACGGAGGACTCTCGGCCAACCTGATGAAGCAGTACGCCTCGTGGGAGCGGGTTCTGCTCAAGACCCAAGCCACCCACCCTGATTTTATCGCCCAATGGGGTTCCAGAGCCCGCGCCTATCAGCTGCGCTACCTGGCCCGCCGGGCCACCCGCCAGCGCGATGGGGCCCTGGCCGTGCGTCTGCTGCACCAATCCCTGGCCACCGACTGGAGGGTGCTGCTGGAGGAACCGCGACGCACCCTGATCACGCTGCTGGCGGCCTACCTGCTGCGGCTGTTGCCGGAGGCTCCCTATCGCCGGCTGGAGGGTCTGATGCTTCGCTCCACAGGAGCCAGCCAGCAGCGGCGCATGCGTGGGGAACTGAGCCGATGAAGATCCTGCTGGTCTGCTCATCAGGGGGGCATTTCAAAGCGCTGCAGCAGCTGGCCGATTTCTGGCAGCGCCATCCCCATCTCTGGGTCACGTTTCGAACCGCCACCACGGAAACGGCCCTGGCCCAGGAGCAGGTGCTCTGGGCCCACAGCCCCACGAACCGCAACCTGCCGAATCTGCTGCGCAACCTCCAGCTGGCGTTGCAAGTGATCCGCCGCGAGCGGCCTGACGTGATCCTCTCCACCGGCGCAGGTGTGGCCGTTCCCTTTCTTTTGATCGGTAAACTGTTTGGATGCAAGACCGTGTTCATCGAGTCCGTGACCCGCATTCAAACGCTCAGTCTTTCGGCACGACTCGTCCATCCCTTTCTTGATCTTCTCTACGTGCACTGGCCCCGGCTGCAGCTTCGTTATCCCCGTGCCGAGCTTGTCCAAAGCAAGATCGGATCATGATTCTCATCAGCGTCGGTACCGAGCAGTTCCCCTTCAACCGGCTGATGCAGTGGGTGGAGCTGCTGATCCAACAGGAACTGATCAACGAGGATATCATTGTTCAGTACGGTACGTGTACCTTTCTCCCCAGTGGCACCACGGTCTATCGGTTAGTGAAGGAAGACACCTTTCGTTCACTGATTCGGAAAGCACGGGTGGTGATTGCCCATTGCGGAGAGGGCACGGTGCTGTTGCTTGATGAGATGCAGCAGCCCTTCATTCTTGTGCCGCGCAGCGTTCGCTATCAGGAGCATGTCGACGACCACCAGGTGGAACTCGCCCTGGCTCTGACGGAAATGGGTGTACCCATTGCCTGGAGTCCAGGTGATCTGGTTCGCTTTCTCCAGGACCCGTTCAAGACCTCCATCAGTGATGTGACAGACAGTTCCGCCCAGTCCCTGTGCCGCAGTCTCCAGAGCCATTTTTCTCCGGCATGATGGCTCGCCGCTCTCCCTTCGTCAGGACCGTTCAGAACGGCATCCTGTTCCTCCAGATGCCCCCCAGGCTCACCGTCAGCGAAGCGGTGGCTTTCCGTGCCGGGTTCGCCGACTGGCTGGGTGAGGTGGAGGGTCTGCGGCAGGTGGTTCTGGATTTCGGCCGCACCGCCATCATCGACAGCAGTGGCATCGGCGCCCTGGTGGGCGCCATCAAAACCGCCCAGGAGCACGCCATTCCCCTCAGTGCCTGGAGCCTGCACCGGCAGGTGTTCCTGGCGCTGCAGATGACGGGGCTGGAGAAGGTGCTGCCGGTGGCGGCCCATTCCGAGGGCCTGCTCCCCCAGCTCTCGCACGTCGAAGATCAACGGCCCCCCCTGACGCACCCTTCGGTGCGTTCCGGAGTCAAGCGGTTCATGGACATCTGTGGTGCGCTGATCGGACTTGGCGTCACGGCGCTGCTGTATCTGCCCATGGCGTTGGTCATCCGTCTGGACAGCCCGGGGCCAATTCTGTTCAGCCAGGTGCGCTGCGGCTGGATGGGCCGCCATTTCCGCATCTGGAAGTTCCGCTCGATGGTCAGCAATGCCGAGACACTCAAAGGCACTGTGGCGAACCAGGCCCAGGGGGCCTTCTTCAAAAACGACAACGACCCAAGGATCACCAGGGTGGGCCGCATCCTGCGCAAGACCAGCCTCGATGAGCTGCCCCAGTTCTGGAATGTGCTGATCGGTGACATGAGCCTGATCGGAACCCGGCCAGCCACACCCGATGAGGTCCTTCGCTATGCCATTCCAAGCTGGCAGCGTTTTGATGTGCGCCCCGGGCTCAGTGGCGAATGGCAAGTGAGTGGCAGGTCATCGATCCGTGATTTCGAAGATGTGATCAGACTCGATCTCAGATACCAACAGAATTGGAGTCTGGGCTACGATCTAAAACTCATTGCCAAAACCTTCCTTGTCCTGCTGAGCAAGGATTCGGGGGCAGCGTGAATTCAAGCCTGCCACTGGATTCCTGGCGAAGCAAGAGTGAACTTGCCGTCAATAGCGATCTTGGCGAACTGGAGACCGTGCTCACCTGGTTTGAGCAACAAGGTCACAATGGCGTTTCTTCAGATCTATGGATGCAGGCTCAGCTGGCGCTTGTCGAAGGCTTCACCAATGCCGTTCGTCATGCCCATGCCCACCTGAGTGCGCCACCCCGTGTGAACCTTTCGCTGCAGATCACAAGCCAAGTGTTCTGTATTCAGATCATTGATCACGGTGAACCCTTTGACTTCCATGCGGCACTGGCAAGGGTGGAAACGGAGATCACAGCCAGCGGGCAGAATCCCCTTGCCCGTGAGGCCCACTGGGGACTGGTGATGTTTCTGAAGCTTCAGAAGGAGTATGGGTGGACGATCAGCCATCGCAGGCGCGATGACGGGACCAACAACCTCTCCCTGAGCCACCCTCTCAGGGCCGATGAATCGGTTGACTGGTCATACTGAAATACTCTGGATGGCAACGGGCTGGTTGGAAAACCGACCAACGGGTCCAGAGGTGGAGGTAGTAGTTGGTTCCCTCCGGTCCCCTGCCCCAACCATTGTCCAGATTCTGCCCCCAGATGATGCTGTTGGCTTCCAGCGATGCTCTTTTCTCCTTCGCGAGCTTCATCAGATCGCCCCGGTAGAGAATTCTTCGGCCCCTGTAGAAGAAGCCTGGCTCCATGGCCAGGCCCCGGTGCTTCTCATCCAATCTGAACCAGACTTTCTTGCTCTTGTGCAGCAGCCAGAAGCTCCTTGAACAGGTAGGCGGTACGGCGTCGTTCTTGTAGCTGTAGAGAACGCCGGGATGGTGGTCTAGGGACCCAAGCGATGAAGCCGTGATCTCCAGACCCATGAGCAGAGCAGCAGATGTCCAGGCAGCGATTGGATGCAACCGTCCTTACCGTCCCGGCCATCTCTGTCAACGTAGCTGGACGGTTGGCGTGGCCAGCCTTGGCCACGGGCCCGTGACGGCTTTTCACTGGCTAGCCTCAGGGGTCAGCCCCATGCCGAGCGCCACCCGATCGTGGATCCCCGCGCCATCCTGCCCCTGGCCGTCGCCCTGATCGGCTCGATGATCGGGCCGGTGCCGGCGCCCTCCCTGGCCGCCGCTCCGCCATCGGAAACGGCCGCCGTCAGCGCGCCATCGCTCCAGCTGGTGCTGAACCGACGCCAGCGCCTGCTGACGGTGATGGAAGGGGAACGGGAAGTGCGCCGTTTTCGCGTCGGTGTGGGGATGCCCGGTTGGGAAACGCCGGTGGGGTCGTTCAGCGTGATCGAGAAGACCGCCTATCCGATCTGGGAGCATCCGGCCAAGGGCGTGCGCATTCCCCCGGGCCCCACCAATCCCCTCGGTTCCCGTTGGATCGGCTTCCACCGCGACTGCAAGGGCCGGCGCGGTTTCAACGGCCAGGAGCATCTGGAGGTGAAAGGCTGCGTCACCTCCGGCTTCCATGGCACGCCGAATCGCGACAGCGTCGGCGGCGCCGTGTCCCATGGCTGCGTGCGGTTGTTTGACGAGGACGTGAAGGAGCTGTTCGAACTGGTTCAGTTGGGTACCCCGGTGACGGTGCTGCCCTGAGGCCGCTCAGGCCGGCAACCGCCCAGCGGAGCAGCCCGTAGAGTTCCTGGCGCACCAGGGATCGAGCGCGGATGAGGGTTCTGTTTGCCGCTGCGGAGTGCGCTCCGATGATCAAGGTGGGAGGCATGGGAGATGTGGTGGGCTCCCTGCCACCGGCCCTGGCGGCCCTGGGCCACGACGTGCGCATCATCCTGCCGGGCTACGGCAAGTTGTGGAGTCGCCTGAAGATTCCCGCCGAGCCGATGTGGCGCGGCCACGCCATGGGCACCGATTTCGCCATCTACGAAACCCGCCATCCCAGCTGCGGCCTGCCCATCTATCTGGTGGGTCATCCGGTGTTCGATCCGGAGCGCATCTACGGCGGTGAAGACGAAGACTGGCGCTTCACCTTCTTCGCCAATGCCACGGCTGAATTCGCCTGGAACGGCGGCTGGAAACCCCAGGTTCTCCATTGCCACGACTGGCACACCGGCATGATCCCGGTGTGGATGCACCAGGACCCCGAAATCAGCACGGTGTTCACCATCCACAACCTGCGCTATCAGGGTCCCTGGCGCTGGAAACTGGACCGGATGACCTGGTGCCCCTGGTACATGCAAGGGGACCACACCATGGCGGCGGCCCTGCTCTACGCCGACCGGGTGAATGCCGTGTCGCCCACCTATGCCATGGAGATCCGCACGCCGGAGTACGGCGAGCGCATCGACGGCCTGCTCAACTTTGTCAGCGGCAAATTGCGCGGCATCCTCAACGGCATCGACACCGAGGCCTGGGATCCCGCCACCGACACCACCCTGCCGGAACCCTTCTCGGCCGCCGATCTCTCCGGCCGCAGCGCCTGCAAACGACTGCTGCAGGAACGCATGGGGCTGACCGTGAGTCCCCGCAGCTACCTGATGGGCATGGTGAGCCGGCTGGTGGACCAGAAGGGCGTCGACCTGCTGCTGCAGGTGGCCGATCGGGTGCTGGCCTACAGCGACAGCCAGTTCGTGGTGCTGGGTACGGGTGAGCGTGGCTATGAGTCGGGCCTCTGGCAGATGGCGGCCCGCCACCCCGGCCGCTTCGCCGTGTTCCTCACCTACGACGACGCCCTCTCTCGCCTGATCTATGCGGGCAGCGACGCCTTCCTGATGCCGAGCCGCTTCGAGCCCTGCGGCATCAGTCAGATGCTGGCCATGCGCTACGGCTCGATTCCGGTGGTGCGCCGCGTCGGCGGGCTTGTAGACACCGTGCCCCCCAACGACCCCACCGCCGGCACCGGCACGGGCTACGGCTTCGATCGCTACGAGGCGATCGACTTCTACACCACGATCGTGCGCTCCTGGGAGGCCTACCGCAACGAGCCCAGCTGGCAGGAGCTGCAACGCCGGGCCATGACCACCGACTTCAGCTGGAACCGCTCGGCTCTGGAGTACGACGCCATGTACCGGGAGGTCTGCGGCGTCAAGGAGCCCACCCCCGACGCCGCCCAGGTGGAGCGCTTCTCCCAGGGCCAGGGAGCCGACCCCAGCCTGCTGCACGACGAGCCCAGGCCGGACGTGGTCACCAAGGAACCCCCGCCGGCCCCGCGCCCCCGCAACCCCCTGGCCCTGCTGCGTCGCCGCAACGACTCCTGAGCCCGCTGCCCGTGTCCGGAGCCCATGGCTGATCCGGTTCCGCCACCTTCCGATCTGCCGGCGCCCTACGCCAGTCCCTGGGGCCAGCTCGGCAACGCCCTGCGGGCCGTGCTGGCGTCCCTGCGCCTGAAGCTGCGCGAACTGTGGCGCCGCAACGGTGAAGGGGACCTGTCGGTGCCGGGCTTCTGGCCCCAGGGCCTGGCCCCCCTGTTCTGGCCCCTGGTGCTGGCGGCCCTGCTGGCACTCGCCCTGGCCCTGGCGGGGCAGGTCTGGCGCGGGCTGTCCCACCGGGTGGTGCGGACGCCGGCAGCGGAACCCGCTTCGGCGGTGCCGGCGCTGGCGCCCCAGCAGTCCCCACCCAGCGCAGCTCCAGGACTGGAGGCCCCGCCCCCCGTGGCCGCGCAGGAGCCCACGCCCGTGCAGGAGCAGGAGCCGCCGCCGCCCCTGGAGCTCGATCCCCTGCTGGCGCTGCTGGCCCAGGACGATCCCGACCATCTGATCGCCTCGGCCCATCCGGAGCCCGCCGAAGCCCGGCTGGTGCTGACCATGGCGCCGGCCTACACCGGCCTGGGCGAAGCGAACCGGCGGCGCTGGGCGGAGCGCTGGCAGCAGCGCGCCCTGGCCCTGGGCTACGAACGGCTGCAGCTGGTGGACGGCCAGCAGCGGCTGCTGGCCCGCGCCGCCCTGGTGGGTTCCGGCATGATCCTGCTCGATCCCGGTGCCCCAGGCTGATGCCGCTGCCGTTCGCGTCCTTGCGCCAGCTGTGGGGTGAGCCCCTGATGGCCCCCGGAACCACCACACCGGAAGGCTTCGGCAGTGTGAGCACCGACAGCCGCGGCGCGCTGGCCGGCGCCCTGTTCGTGCCCCTGGTGGGGGAACGCTTCGACGGGCATCGCTTCCTGGCCGACGCCCTCAGCGCCGGGGCGGCGGCGGCCCTGGTGCAGCGGGACCGCCTGCCCGAGGGCAGCGTGACAGAGCTGGTGACCAGCGGCGGCGGCCCCATCTGGCTGGTGGAGGACACCCTGGTGGCCTACCAGCAGCTGGGGCTGCTGTGGCGGCGACAGCTGGGGTTGCCGGTGGTGGCGGTGACCGGCTCGGCGGGCAAGACCACGACACGGGAACTGATCAAGGCGGCCCTGGGCTCCCTGGGGCCGGTGGTGGCCAGCAGCGGCAACGAAAACAACGACGTGGGGGCACCCCTCACCCTGCTGAAGGCCAACGAGGCCACGGCGGCCCTGGTGGTGGAGATGGGGATGCGAGGGCTCGGGGAAATCGATCGCCTCACCCGCTGCGCCGAGCCGGACGTGGCCGTGATCACCAACATCGGCACCGCCCACATCGGCCGCCTGGGCAGCCGCGAGGCGATCGGCCAGGCCAAGTGCGAGATCACCGCCGGCCTCGGGCCGGATGGGGTGCTGATGATTCCGGCCGGGGATCCCCTGCTGGAGCTCTCCCTGGCAAGGGTCTGGAGGGGGCGGGTGGTGCGCGTCGCCCTGGAGGACGAGCTGGCGGGGTTCCCCGGCGGGACGCCGGCGCCGGACCTGGTGGGGTGGCTGGAGGCTGGCCGCCTCCACCTGGCGGGCGGACCAAGCCTGGATCTGCCGCTGGAGGGGCGCCACAACGCCCGCAACCTGCTGCTGGCGGTGGCGGTGGCCCAGGAGCTGGGCGTGCCGGCCACGGCCCTCGTCGATCTGGCGGTGGAGCTGCCGGGGGGGCGGTCCCGACGCTGGAACCTGGGCGGGGTGGAGCTGCTCGATGAGACCTACAACGCCTCGCCGGAGGCGGTGCTGGCGGCCCTGGAGCTGCTGGCCGCCACCATCACCGCAGCGGGGGGCCGCCGCTATGCGGTGCTGGGCACGATGCTCGAGCTGGGGGACCGCAGCCTGGAGCTGCATGGGCAGGTGGCGGCCCGGGCCCGGGAGCTGGGCCTGGACGGGCTACTGGTCGTGGCCACCGGAGAGGAAGCGCAGGCCATGGAAGCTGCCGCCACCGGGCTGCCGCGACTGCAGCGGGTGACCTCCCCGGAAGCGGCGGCCGACGTGCTGATCGACTGGCTGCAGCCGGGGGATCGGGTGCTGCTCAAGGCCAGCCGCGGGGTGGCGCTGGAGCGGGCGATTCCCCTGCTGCAGGCTGCCCTCGCCCCAACGGCTTGAAGCACCGGCCCGGGCCCTCCAGGATGGGGCGATCAGCGCCCCCGTCCCGATGGTGAAACCCGTGTTCGTGACCACCACCTTCACGATCGAGGGCTACACGATCACCGCCTACCGGGGGCTGGTGCGCGGCATCGTCGTGCGCTCCCCCACCCTGGTGCAGGGCTTCCTGGGCGGGCTCAAGCAGATCGTGGGCGGCCGGATCGGCGCCTACACCGAGATGTGCGAGCAGGCCAGGGAGCAGGCCTACGAGCAGATGATCCAGCACGCCAGGGCCCTGGGGGCCAACGCCATCGTCGGCACCCGCTACGACGGCTCGGAGGTGCAGGGCGGCACCGCCGCCGCTACCGAAGTGCTCTGCTACGGCACCGCCGTGGTGGTGGAACCCCGGCCCAGCGCTGGCGGGGCGTAGGCGATCGGCAGGGGCATAGCGTCGAACCAAAGGACGCCGACCGATGACCTCCACCTCCAGCACCGTGCGGCTCCGGTTCAGCTGGCGGCTCTGCGGGGCAGGACTGGCCTCCCTGCTGGCCGCCGCGTGGATGCCCCTTCATGCAGCCCCCCAGACCCCGCCGCTGCAGGGCACCAGCTGGCAGCTGGTGGGGATCCAGTCAATGGAGGACGCCCAGGGCCTGAGGCGTCCGGCGGACCCCGCCCGCTACACCCTCACGCTCCAGGCCGATGGCCGGGCGTTGCTGCAGCTCGACTGCAACCGCGCCATGGGCCCCTGGCAGGTGGAGCCCAGCACCGACCCCGGCAACGGCGGCTTCCGCTTCGGACCCCTGGCCAGCACCAAAGCCCTGTGCCCGGCACCCAGCCTGGGGGAAACCCTGGCCCGCCAGCTTCCCTTCGTGCGGGGCTACCTGCTGCGGGACGGCCGGCTGAACCTGAGCCTGCTGGCCGATGGCGGCATCCTGATCTGGGAACCCCGCGCCGGCGCCGGACCCACCTACGGCAACAGGTCCGATCCGACGCTGGAGACAGCGATCCTGGCGGCCTCCCCGAACCTCCGCCGCGCCCTGGGGCGGATCAGCTACGTACACGCCCGCAGCGACCTCGATGGGGATGGCCGCCAGGACGTGCTCGTCTATCTGATGGGCCCCTACGTCTGCGGCACCGGTGGCTGCACGCTGCAGGTGTTCCGCCAGGAGGCCCGGGGCTACCGCCTCGTCACCAGCTTCCCCACCAGCCGGCTGCCGGTCATCGTCTCGGGGGCGCGGCACCATGGCTGGCGCGATCTGTGGCGGCGGCAGTCCGGCGGCGGCGCCCCGGCCACCTGGGTGCGCGAGGCGTTCGACGGCCGGGAGTACGTCGAGAAGCAGCGGATCCCGGCGGCAGGCGGAGCACCAGCGGGCACCACTGTGCTGGGAGGCAACCCCTCGTTGGCGGATGGGGCGCCACTGGTGCCGCGCCCCTGAACTGCCGGTCTCAGTCGTCGTCCGCCAGCCGCCACTGCAGGACCTGGCCGGCATGGAAAGGCACTAGGTCGGTGGCGGCTCCGTCCGCGCCGTGGCCGTGAAGGCGCAGCGGCACCGTGTGGGCCTCCCGCACCAGGGTGATCGACTCCTCATTCAGGGGCAGTCCGTAGAAGGCGGGCCCGTGCAGGCTGGCGAAGGCCTCCAGGCGATCCAGGGCCCCCTCCTGCTCGAACACCGCCGCGTAGCTCTCCAATGCATAGGGGGCGTTGTAGATGCCGGCGCAGCCACAGGCGCTTTCCTTGGCCGAGCGGGAATGGGGGGCCGAGTCGGTGCCCAGGAAGAAGCAGGGCTCCCCCGAGGTGGCCGCCTGGCGCAGGGCCAGCCGATGCCGTTCGCGCTTGGCCACCGGCAGGCAGTAAAAGTCTGGACGCAGCCCGCCCTGGAACATGGCGTTGCGGTTGATGTGCAGGTGGTGGGGGGTGATCGTGGCGGCCAGGTTTGGCCCTCCCTGGCGCACGAAGGCGACGGACTCGGCGGTGGTGATGTGCCCCAGCACCACCTTCAGGCCGGGATGCCGCACCATGAGCGGGGCCAGGTGGCGTTCGATGAACACCGCCTCTCGATCGAAGATGTCGATCTCGGCGTCGGTCACCTCGCCGTGAATGAGCAGGGGCATGCCGATGCGCTCCATCGTGGCCAGTACCGCCTCGATCCGGGCCAGGTCGGTGACGCCGGCGGCGGCGTTGGTGGTGGCATGGGCCGGGTAGAGCTTGCAGGCGGTGAAGACCCCCTCGGCATGGCCGCGCTCGATCTCCTTCGGCTCGATCGTGTCGGTGAGGTAAGCCGTGAGCAGGGGGGTGAAGCGGCTGCCGTCCGGCAGGGCTGCCCGGATCCTGGCGCCGTAGGCCACCGCGGCCGCCACCGTCGTGATCGGCGGGCTGAGGTTGGGCATCACGATCGCCCGGGCGAACGAGCGGGCCGTGGCCGTGGCCACCATCTGCAGCAGGGCACCGTCCCGGAGATGCACATGCCAGTCGTCGGGACGGCGCAGGCTCAGCCGGGAGCTCAGCATCGAGAGGCCTTGGGGAACCGTTTCAGTCAACCAGTCTCTAGAACAGGCGCTTGCCGCCGCTGCCCGTGACCAGGTAGCCGCTCAGGGACAGCAGCAGGACGCTGAGGCAGAAGAAGGCCAGGGAAGGGCCGTCATGGATTGGAAGGGTCAGCATCGCCTTGAAGGCCGACACGATCAGAGCCACCACCAGCACCTTGACCAGTTTCTCCTTCAGCTGGTCGAGGTCGCGGATGTCGAGCAGGCCGCCGCCCCCCTGGTCGTGTTCCCGGGCCGCCTCGATCGGTGAGATCAGCAGCTCATACACCCCATAGCCAAAGATCAGCAGGGCGATGCCGATCAGATAGAGATCGATCCCGGTAACGATCGCCCCCAGCAGTTCGGCCACGAAGGTCTTCTTGGTGTGCCCGACTTGGCTCAGACTGGCAAGAGCTTTGCCAATCTCGAGAGTGCCCAGCACAAAGACCACCACCGTGCTGACCAGGCTCATGATCACCGGCAGGATGGCGATCAGGCGCAAGCGCCACAGGACCCGCTCGAAGCGATGCTCGAACCGCTTGAATCGGCCCTTAAAACCCGAGGCCATGGAGCCGTAGATGCGTTCGGCCAACCATAGGGAGCGTTCTGGTTTCGGTCAGGTTCCCGGATTAGATGCTGCCGGCGATGGCGAAACGCTCATGGATTGGCCACGCCGAACAGACGGCCGACCCCCGCCGTGAGCGCCATGGCCAGGCCCCCCCAGAACAGCATCCGCAGAGCTCCCTTCTGGAGCGAGGCCCCTCCCGCACGGGCCGCCAGGGCGCCGAGGGCCGCCAGGGCCACCAGGGCGCTGGTGGTGGTGACCAGGCTGATCTGCCGCTGGGGGCTGAGCAGGATCGCGGTGATCGGGACCACCGAACCCACCGCGAAGCTGGCGGCCGAGGAGAGTGCTGCCTGAATCGGTCGCGCCCGCAGGGTCTCGCTGAGGCCCAGTTCTTCCCGGGCGTGGGCTCCGAGGGCGTCGTGCACGGTGAGCTGTTCGGCCACCTGCCGTGCCAAAGCCGGATCAAGCCCCCGCTGCCGGTAGATCTCGGTGAGCTCGGCCAGCTCGCCGGCCGGATCCATCAGCAGCTCACGCCGCTCCTTGGCCAGATCGGCCCGCTCGGTGTCGACCTGGGATTGCACGGAAACGAATTCCCCGGCGGCCATCGACACGGCCCCGGCCACGGTGGCGGCAAGCCCCGAGAGCAGGATGAAGTCTCGTGTGGCACCGGAAGCGGCGATGCCGACCACCAGGGACGCCACCGAAATAGTGCCGTCGTTGGCCCCGAGGACCACCGCCCGCAACCAGCCGGCCCGCTGACTCCGGTGCTGTTCGTGGTGGCGCCGTCCACCATGGGACCGGCGAGCACTGGCGGTTCCGGCCTTGTCCTCCCTTGCCATGACCCGAAGCGTGGGCTCTCCCCAGCATGGCGCCCGTTGGCGTCGGCTTCAGCTGGGCCTTCTCCCCAGCAGGAACACCACCGCCATCGCCAGATAGCCCAGGGCCCAGGGGGTGCCGCTGCCCCAGCCGGGGTCCAGGACAGTGTCGGCCAGGGTGAAGCTCCAGGCGTGGATCAATCCCAGCCAGGAGGCGGCCGCGGCCACCAGGGCGCAGAGGGCGGCGGCGCGGAAGCGCTGCTCGATCACGTACACCAGCATCGCCGCCAGCAGCATCGCCGCCAGGATCTGGCCCTGCTCGAGGGCAAAGGCGCCGGCGGCCCACACGTCCGCCTGCTGCAGCGGCAGCAGCAGTTGGGGGCCAAAGGGGTTGGCCGGGGTGCCGCTGCCCCCGGCCCGCAGCCCCGCCTTCAGCATCAGGGAGCCCCAGCCGGCCAGGCCGGGCAGCAGCCCCAGGGCCACGGCGGGGGCATGGGCCGGCGGCGTGGCCTGGAAGGCCTGGGCCGCCATGACCAGGGCGATGTACAGCACGATCGCCATGCCGGCCTCGATCGGCACCAGCTGGCCCACCACCCCGAACAGCCCCAGCAGGCAGCCCAGGCCCATCACCAGGCCGTTGAGCCAGGAATAGCCGATGCGGGCCCCCATGCCCTTCCAGCCCGGGTGGCCGATGTAGATCGTGGTGGGGAAGCAGGAGCCGAGCGCTGCCGCCGCGATCGTGCCGATGCCGTTGATCAGCAGGGAGCTCTTCACGGGGTACGCATCCCCGGCCGCCTCGGCGCTCTCCAGGTTCTGCAGCGACCCCAGCAGGTTGAACAGGCCCATCGGCACTGTCACCCCCAGCCAGGGCAGCAGGTCATCGCGACCCTCCAAGAGGGCGCCGAGGCGGGGCACGGGCAGATGCAGACCCACCTGGGCGAGGTTGGTCTGCCAGGTGGGACCATCCAGCCGCAACAGGCCCGTGGCCGCGGCCAGGACGATGCCCACCAGCACCGCCAGCACGCCACCGGGGAGGGGCAGCCGGGCCTGGCCGAAGTAGGCCAGCAGGATCACCGCCAGCACCGCCAGCCCCACCACCGGGACGGCATAGGTGCGCAGCAGGAAACCCAGCCCGATGTAGCCCAGGGCGATGCCGGCCAGGGTGGAGAGCAGGGCCGCCCGGGGCAGCCAGCGGCGCAGGGGGGCCACCAGGAAGGCACCGCCCGCTTCGATCAGCCCCGAGCCGAGGCAGGCCAGCAGCCCGGCGCGCCAGGAGAGCAGCGAAGCGGCCTGGGGATCCAGACCCTGGCCGGTGGCCGCCAGCTTCACCGGCAGCATCACCAGGAACACGTAGGCGAACAGGCTGACGGTGTTGATGCCGTAGGGCAGGGCGGTGCGGTCGCCTCTGCCCTCGCGCCGCCCCAGCCGGTGGGCCTGAACGGCGTAGGCCACGTTGCCCACCACCAGGCTGATGCCGGTGGCCGGCAGGATCGTGGCGAAGATCAGCTCATCGGGGTAGCCCAGAACGCCGCGGCAGAGACCCACGATCAGCAGGATCTGGATCAGGTTGTCGAGGCCGAGGCCCAGAAAGCCATCCAGGTCTCCGCGCACCCACCAGCGGGGGGACGCTCCGGCGAGCTCAGCCATGGGGCAGCCCCGCCGGCATCCGATCCGGAAACAGCACCCCATCAAGGTGGTCGCACTCGTGCTGCACCACCCGGGCATGGAACCCCTCCACCTCCCGCTCGAAGGGTTGCCCATCGGGATCGAAGGCCCGGTAGTGCAGGCGGCGCCAGCGGGGCACCCGGGCGCGCCAGCCGGGCACGCTCAGGCAGCCCTCCCAGGCCCCGTCGTCCACGGCGTCGCCGAGGGGCGTGAGCACCGGATTGATCAGCACCGTTTCCGGGATGGGGGGCGCCTCCGGGTAGCGGGGGTTGTGGGTGATGCCGAAGATCACCACCCGCAGGGGCACGCCGATCTGGGGGGCCGCCAGGCCGGCGCCATCGGTGGCGGCCATGGTGTCGCGCAGGTCCTGCAGCAGGGCCGGCAGGGCGGGGTCGTCGAACCGTCCCACCGGCGCACTCACCTGGCGCAGGCGGTGATCTCCGATGGTCAGCACGTCACGGACGGCCATGGGCGCCTCAGGATCGGTCCCACTGTGGCGCCTTCCGGCCGCCCCGTCCGTACCATCCGCTGATGATGCTGCGATCAGCGGATCCATGGCCGTGAGCTCCCTGCGGGTGGCCGTGCTGTGCTGCGACGGCCTCTACCAGCGCCACCTCGTGCGGCGGGCGGCCGAAGCGTTCAGCCTGGTGGGCGTGGTGCTGCAGGTGTCACCGCCGGCCAGCCGCAGCAGGCTCTCCCGGCTGGCGAAGTACCGCCGGCCGCTGCGGCTGCTGCGCCAGCTGATCGCCCGGGTACTGCTGCGGCCCCACGACCGCCGCGGTGCGGCCCTGCAGCGGCAGCTCTTCCACCAGGGCGGCGCCCCGCCCGAGCTGCCGGCCCAGGTGCCCGTGCTGGTCACGTCGGCCATCAACGAGGAGCGCACCGCCGACTTCCTGCGCCAAGTGGCCCCCGACATCGTCCTGGTGAACGGCACCCAGCTGCTGCGCAAGCCGGTGCTGGATCTGATCCCTTCCATCCGCCACGGCATCATCAACCTGCATACCGGGCTGTCGCCCTACTCGCGGGGGGCCAACTGCAATCTCTACATGCTCATGGAGGGGCATCCGGAGTTGGTGGGGGTCACGGTGCACCACATCGACCCCGGCATCGACAGCGGCGACATCATCCTGTCGGCCCACGTGCCGATGGAGCCTGACGACGACGTCGAGACCATCGATGTGCGCAGCTTCCATGTGGGCATCGAGCTGCTGATCGAGGCGGCCCGCCGGCTCGAGGCCGGCACCGCCCCGCGGGTACCCCAGTGGGAGAAGGGCAAGCTGTTCCTGCGGCGCACCGGCTACGTGTATGAGCCCTGGCAGCGGCTGATGACCAACCGCCGCATCGCCCGGGGCCTGGTGCGGGCCTACCTGGCCGACCAGGCGCACCGCGACGGGGCCGTGCGGGTGGTGCGGGGGGAGCAAGCATGAGCCGCCTGGGGCGGGCCACCAACCGGGCGGGGGACCTGCTGTTCCTGCCGCCCCTGGATCGCCTCTGGCGCCTGCGCCTGCGGGGCAAGGTGCTCTCCCTGCTCTACCACCGGGTGGACGAGCCGGGCCGGGTGCCGTTCCTCGACCGCTTCGGGGTGCCGCCGATCCCCCCCGCCGCGCTGGCCGCGGAACTGGGGTTCCTGCAGCGCCGCGGCGCCCGCTTCCTGACCTATGCCGATCTGCGGGAGGGCCGCTTCCCCGGCGCCGGGGAATTCGCGGTGATCGTCAGCTTCGATGACGGACTGCGCTCCAACTACGAGGAGGGGCTGGAGGTGCTGGAAGGGCTGGGCGTCCCCGCTGTGTTCTTCCAGTCGTCCGGGATGCTCGCCGGTGGGGAGCTGGTCTGGGAGCACGCCCTCTACTGGTATGGGGCCCACCCCACCCTGGCGCCCCAACTGGCGGAGCTGGCCTGCCAGCGGCTGGAGCTGCCGGCCGATCTGGAGGGGGCGGCCCTGATCGCCCGGCTGCGGGATGCCACCCCTGTGGCACGGGTGCGGGAGCTGCTGGCGGAGCTGGCGGAGCGCTGGGGCACGGCCGGCGAGCTGGCGGCGGCGGCCGATCACCTCTACCCCAGCGAAGCCCACCTGCGCCGGGCCCGGGACGCCGGCCACGAGATTGGCAGCCACGGCCACCACCATGTCCCCCGCTGCAACATCAGCCCGGCGGAGTTTGAGCAGGAACTGGTCCGATCCAGCGCCGTGCTCGGCCGGGTGCTGGGGCAGGCGCCACGGGCGTTCTCCTATCCGTTCAACAGCCATCTGCCCGGCGACGCCCAGATCTGCGGCCGCCATTTCCGCCAGGTGGCCACGGTCGATGGGGCCCTGCTCACCCCCTCCACGCCACCCCTGGCCCTGCCCCGCTTCACCTGGCCGGGGCCCCACGCCAACCGCCTGCGCCGCCGTCGCTGGCTCTGGACCGGAACGCTGGCCTGGCCAGGGAGATAGGGTCTGGTTACCTTCCACGTTGCGATGGCCTGGCCCCTGGCCGTGTTCGACGGGACCATCAGCCTCACCTCCCTGGAATCCCTCCTCCACGACTGGGGGTACTGGGTGGTGTTCGGCGCCATGCTGCTGGAGAACGCCGGCGTGCCCCTGCCGGGCGAGACGGTCACGCTGCTGGCGGGCTACGCGGCCGGCAGCGGCCAGCTGCAGGTGCTTGGGGTGATGGGGGCGGCGGCCGGCGGGGCGATCCTTGGGGACAACCTCGGCTACTGGGTGGGCCGACGCGCGGGCTGGGGACTGCTGCTGCGGGCGGGACGGCTGCTGGGCCGCCATCCGGAGCAGATGGAGGCCCTGCGGGAGCGCTTCCTGCGCCACGCCGGCAAGTCGGTGTTGCTGGGCCGGTTCGTGGCGGTGCTGCGGGTGCTCGCCGGCCCGATCGCCGGGGCGGTGCGCATGCCCTACCGCCGCTTCCTGCTGTTCAACATGCTGGGGGCCGTGCTCTGGGCCTCGACGATGGTGGGCCTGGCCTGGCTCGGCGGGCGCTGGATCCCCTTCGAGCGCATGGTGAAAGGGGTCGTCGAGTTCGGCCTCGGCGCCCTGGTGCTGCTGGTGGTGCTGTTGGCGATTCCAGCGCTGATCTCCCGCTTCGAGGAGCGTCAGCTGGAAGATGGGGCGGAAGAGAGCCCCCCTTGATGCGATATCTGCGCTATCTGCTGGTGCCCCTGGCGTGCTGCGCCGGGGGACTGGCGATCGTGCTCGGCCTGCATGGCCTGGAGGCGGCCTGGATCACCCTGGTGCTGCTGCTTCTGGAAATCTCACTCTCCTTCGACAATGCGGTGGTGAACGCCAGGGTGCTCGATCGACTCACCCCCGGTCAGCAGCGCTTCTTTCTCACCTGGGGCTTGGTGATTCCCGTCTTCGGCGTTCGCTTTGCGGGCCCCCTGGTGATGGTGTCCCTGGCTGGTGGCGTCGGCATGGGCACCGCCCTCGATGCGGCCCTGCACCACCCGCAGCGCTACCGGGAGCTGCTGGAGCTGGCGGAACCCAGAATCCTCGCCTTCGGCGGACTGTTCCTGCTGATGGTGTTTCTGCGCTATTTCTTCGACGAAGCCAAGACCCTTCACTGGTTCCGGCCCCTGGAACGCCGCCTCAGTGCCGCCGGACGGGTGGAGGCGCTGGAGGTGGCCCTCGCCCTGATCCTGCTGCTGCTGCTCGTCGCCGTTCTGCCTGCGGGCCTGCGGGCCGAGGTGATGATCAGCGGCGTGATCGGCCTGGTGCTGCAGCTGCTGAGCACCTCCCTGGCCCAGGCCTTCGGTGATGAGGAGCAGGCGGGGCTCCGGCTGGCGGCTGGTGGTGGGCTGGCCAGCCTGCTTTATTTGGAGCTCCTCGATGCCTCCTTCAGCCTGGATGGCACCGTCGGGGCCTTCGCCATCACCCAGAACCTGGGCCTGATCCTCACCGGCCTGGGGCTCGGAGCCCTGTTCATCCGCTCCCTCACCCTGATGCTGAGCCGGGAGAAGGCGCTCGATCAGCTGGTGTTCCTGGAGCATGGCGCCCATTACGCCATCGGCGCCCTTGGGGTTCTGATGCTGTCCAGCATCGTGCTGGCCCAGCACAATCTCCATCTGCCCGAATGGGTCACGGGCCTGATCGGCATCGGCATGCTGATCCTTTCCCTGGCGGATTCGCTTCGGCAACGGAAAACCCCGCGCCGCTCGCGCTGAGGCCTCCGGCGGCCTATAGGCCGAAGTGCCGGCAGATCAACCAGGGCACCACCAGGGCCAGGCTGATCGTGAGCGGTGCCCCGTAGCGGGCCATGTCAAGGAATCGATAGCGGCCCGGGCCGAACACCATCAGGTTGGTCTGGTAGCCGATCGGGGTGAGGAAGCTCTGGCTGGCGGCGAATGTGATCGCGAAGATGAAGGCCATCGGCGGCATCGACAGGCCCTTGGCCAGTTCGGTGGCGATCGGGATCAGCAGCACCACGGTGGTGCCGTTGCTGAGGGCCTCGGTGAAGACCTGCCCCAGCACGAACACCACCAGCAGCACCCCATAGGCGGTCCAGCCCTTGAGGGAGTGCAGCAGATCGGTGGCCAGGGCCTCGGCCAGGCCGGTCTTCTGCATCGCCACGCTGAAGCAGGAGAGGGAGCCCAGCAGCAGGATCACGTCCCAGCGAATCGAGCGCAGAAGCTCGCCGGAGCGCAGGCAGCCCGTGGCCACCATCGCCACCATGGCCAGCAGCACCGAGGCCATCAGCGGCAGAATCCTGAGCATCGGCAGCAGGATCATCAGCGCCGCGATCCCCATGGCGATGAGCTTGCGATCGGTGGTGGGCAGGTCCTTCTCCAGCTCATCGAGCACCACCAGGTCATTGTTGGCCTGCATGCCGCGGATGGCATCCACCGGGGCCTGCAGCAGCAGCACATCGCCGGCCTGGAGCACCACCCGGCCCAGCAGCTCGCGCAGCACCTGGTTGCCCCGCCGCACCGCCAGCAGGGTGGCGTTGTAGCGCTGGCGAAAGCGCATGTCCCGCACGCTCGCCCCGGCCAGGGTGGAGCCGTTGGGCAGCAGCACCTCCACCACCCGCTGGGGGGAGGTGGTCTCGCCGGAGAGCTCGCGCAGATCCTCCTCCTGCTCGCCGATCGGCGCCAGGGTGACGGTGTGCTCCTGCTGGAGACGCAGCAGGTTGTCGCGGTTGCAGCGCAGCAGCAGCCGGTCGCCGGCCTGCAGGGGCAGGTCGGCCAGGGGGGCGCTGAAGCTGTCCTGGCCCCGGTGCAGCTCCAGCACGTCGACGTCGAAACGGCGCTGCAGGCGGCTGTTGTGCAGCGACTGGCCGATCAGCTCGGACTGCTGCGGGATCAGCACGTCGGTGAGGTAGCCGTCGCGGGCGAGGCCGCCGAGCAGGTCCTCATCGCCCTGGCCGCGGTCGGGCAGCAGCCGATCTGAGACGACCAGCATGTACAGCCCCCCCAGCAGCCACACGGGGATACCGATGGCCGTGAAGCTGAACAGCTCCAGTGAACCGAAGCCGAGCTGGCGGCTCACATCGCTGGCCAGCAGGTTGGTGGAGGTACCGAGCAGGGAGATGGTGCCGCCCAGCACGGTGGCGAACGACAGGGGCAGCAGCACCTTCGAGGGGGAGACGCCGCGGCGGTGGCACCAGCCCTCGATCACCGGCAGCAGGGTGGCCACGATCGGTGTGTTGGGGATGAAGCCGGAGATGGGGGCGACCACGCCCACCATCAGGGCGATCATCCGTTTGGGGCTGCGAACGGCGTCGGAACCGATCAGGGCCCGCAACCGATCCAGGCCGCCACTGCGGAACAGGCCGGCGGAGACGGCGAACAGGCCCATCAGGGTGATCAGGGCGGGGCTGCCGAAACCCTGCACCGCCTCATCGGGCTTGAGCACCTGGAAGCTGACCAGCAGGGCCGCCGCCAGCAGGCCGGTGACTTCCGGGGCGAGCCAACCGGTGACGAACAGCACCATCGCTCCAACAAACACCGCCAGGGTGATCAGCCCTTCCGGGGTGGCGGCGACCGTGAGGAACGCTGACATCGGGCCGTTCAGAGGTAGAAGCCGACCGTAGTGACGACCCGGGTGCCGCGCTCGCGCAGGGCCCGCCGCAGGCGGATCGTCGACTGGTTGTGCAACAGGTTCTCCCAGCGGTGCCGGGTGACGAACACCGGCAGCACCACCAGGCAGAAGGACAGGCGACCTTTGTGATGCTCGCGCTCGAAGCGCCCCACGAAATCGACCACCGGCTCCACCAGGGAGCGATAGGGCGACTCCAGCACCTCCAGATGGACCTCCGGCACCTGGCGACTCCACTGCTGGCGGAAGGCCTCGGCACGGCCGTCACCGAGATCCACGTGCACCGCCACCAGGTCGCTGGCGACGCTGCGGGCAAAGCAGAGGGCCTCGAAGGTGCCGCGGTGCAGCTGGCCCACCAGCACCACCGTGGGGGTGCCACCGCCGTCGGGAGGTGAGGGCGGCAGCTTCAAACGGACGTCGGAGCCCATCCGCAGACGCTTGGACACATGGTTGTAGTGGGTGCGGATGCGCAGGTACATCGCCACCAGCAACGGAATCGCCACCACCACCACCCAGGCCCCATGGGTGAACTTGCTGAACAGCAGGACCAACGCCACCACGCCGGTGATCAGCGCGCCCACGCCGTTCATCAGCGCCTTGGAGACCCAGCCGGTCTCCCGCAGCTTCCACCAATGCATCACCATCCCGGCCTGGGAGAGGGTGAAGCTGATGAACACCCCCACGGCATAGAGCGGGATCAGGCGGCTGACGCTGCCATTGACGATCACCAGCAGCAGGCCGGCCATGGCGCTGAGGGCAAAGATGCCGTTGCTGAACACCAGCCGGTCGCCGAGGGAGGACAGCTGGCGGGGCAGGAAGCCGTCCTGGGCAAGGAAGGCCGCCAGGCGGGGAAAATCCGCATAGGCGGTGTTGGCGGCCAGCAGCAGGATCAGCAGCGTCGCCAGCTGCAGCACGAACAGCAGCGGGCCATCCCCGAAGATCCGCTCCCCCAGCTGATAGAGCAGCGTGGGTCCGTTCTCCTCCACCACCAGGCCGCTCTGGTGGGCCAGGGCGCTGATGCCGCTGAACATGCCCGCCAGCATCAGCACCATCACCACCAGCACGCGCCTGGCGTTGCGCCACTCCACCGGACGGAAGGCGGCGACGCTGTCGCTGATCGCCTCGATGCCGGTGAGGGCGGCACAACCGGAGCTGAAGGCCCGCATCAACAGCACCGGCCCGATCGCCTGCAGCCCCTGGCTGCCCTGATGGGCCGCCGCCAGCAACCGTTGCTGCTCCGCCAGTGGCAGGGGAGGCAGCAGGCCCATGCCCGTCTTGAAGAAGCCCGCCACCAGCAGGGTGACGACGGCGACCATGAACAGATAGGTGGGCAGGCTCAGAAATCTGGCGCTGGAGCTCACTCCCCGCAGATTGGCGAGCATCACCAACAGCACCGCCAGCAGACAGAGGGGCACCCGCTCCGGTTCCAGCACGGGGAAATAGGAGGTGAGGGCCGAGATGCCGGCGGCCACACTCACGGCCACGGTCAGCACGTAGTCGATCGAGAGGGAGGCTCCGGCCACCAGACCCGCCGTCTGGCCAAGGTTCTGCTGGGAGACCCGGTAGGAGCCGCCCCCGTGCGGATAGGCCTTGATCGTCTGCCGGTAGCTGCTGGCCACGATCAGCATCAGGCCCACGATCAGCACCGTGATCGGCAGGGTGAACGGCAAGGCCGCCGCCCCGCCCATCCCCAGCACCAGCACGATTTCCTGGGTGGCGTAGGCCACCGAGGAGAGGGCGTCGGAACTGAGGATCGCCAGGGCCTCGGCGTTGCTGTACCGCTCCTCGTGATGGGCGCTGGTGGGCAGGGGAGTGCCGATCAGCCGGCGTCGCAGGTTGTCAAGGATGAGCATGCGACTTCGGCTCTTCCGCTGGATGAATTAGGACGCTAGGTCTGCAGCCCTTCGGCACCACAACGTGGTTGGGGGGCTTGAATGCCGTCTGGGCAAATCCGTGCCATGGCACACCCTTCACTGCTCAGCACCCTCCTGATCCTGCTGATCGGCGTGCTGCTGGCACGGCTTTCGGAGGGCTGGATGGCACGCCTGGCCGTGCCGGCGATCATTCTGGAGCTCGTCATGGGCTTCATCCTCGGCAACACCGTGGTGCCGTTCGAGGCGATGGCGCCCCTGAGCGGCCTGACCGAACTGGGGGTGCTCACCCTGTTTTTCCAGGTGGGCCTGGAGGTGCGGGGCGACCTGCTCAGCTCCCGCCGTGCCGCGATCCTGCGCACGGTGGCGCTGAGCTTCTGCACACCGCTGCTGGCGTTCTGGCCCCTCAGGACTCTGTTCGACCTGTCCATCCCCACCACCCTGCTGTGTCTGGCGGTGCTGAGTGCCACCGGCACCGGCGTGACCCTGCGGCTCCTCGCCCAGCGGGGTGCCATCCAGACCCCCTCAGGCCGGATGCTGGTGGGGGTGTCGGTTCTCGATGATCTGCCGGCCATCGCCCTGCTGGCGATCGCCACCGCCAGCGCGGGCCTGCGGCTGGGAACCCAGGGGATCGGCTGGGGCGGTCCGCTGCTGGGGGTGCTGCTGGCGGTACTGAGCTGGCTGGCGGTGGCGCACTGGAGCCGGCATCACAGCCGGAGGCCCGCCAGTGCCCTGTCGATCCTGATGCTGCTGATCGGCTCGGCCTGGGTGGGCGAGGCCTGCGGCCTGACCAGCCTGCTGGGGGCCCTCTGGGGCGGGGTGCTGATGGCCCGGCTGGGGCCGGTGGAGGGGGAAGTGCAGCGGGTGCTGACCGTGCTCTCGGAGGTGTTCCTGCCCCTCTATTTCATCAGCGTGGGGATGCGCATCAGCGCCGGCACCCTGCTGCAGCCGGCGGCATGGAGCCTGGCGGCGGCCCTGATCGTGATGGCCATGCTCAGCAAGCTGGCCTGCGGTCTGGGCGTCGACCGCCGCGACCGGCAGGCGGGGGTCGACCGCTGGCTGGTGGTGTTCGGCCTGATCCCGCGGGGCCTGCCGGGGCTGGTCTTCGCGACAACCGCACTGAACCAGGGCCTGATCGATGCCGTGCAGTTCTCCTCCCTCGTGCTGATGGTGACGTTCACCACGGTGGTGGGCCTGCTGCTGCTGGAGCGGCGGCTTAAACGCCTCGAGGCTGTTCCGCAAGGTGTGCACGGCTGACCGGAAGTGCCGCATCCTGTGACTAATGTTTGAGCGATTCGTGAACCGCCGCGTTGAACTCCGCCACCACCGTGAGCCCCTGGCACGCCCTGGCACCTGAAGAGTGCCTCAAGGGTCTGGAGGCCAGCGCCGATGGCCTGAGCACGGCCCAGTGTGCCGAACGCCTGGCCAGGGTTGGCCTGAACCGGTTGGAGCTCAAGGCCGGCCGCAGCAATCTGCGCATCCTCTGGGACCAGTTCAGCAACGTGATGCTGATCATGCTGCTGGCGGTGGCGGCGGTGTCCGCGGGTGTGGCCTACGCCGCCCAACGCTTCCCCAAGGATGCGATCGCCATCGTGCTGATCGTGGGCCTCAATGCCCTGCTCGGCTACCTGCAGGAAAGCCGCGCCCAGCAGGCGCTGCAGGCCCTGCGCGACATGGCCCAGCCCCTGGTCACCGTGCGGCGTGACGGCATCTGGGAACGCCTGCCCAGCGAACAGCTGGTGCCCGGGGACCTGATCCGGGTGGAGGCGGGCGATCGGGTGCCCGCCGATGCCCGCCTGCTGGAGGTGGCCGAACTGGGCCTGCGCGAGGCGGCCCTCACCGGCGAGGCCGAAGCGGTCAACAAGCTGGCCGTGCTGGTGCTCGAACCCTCCACCCCCGTCCTGGAGCGTCAGAACTGTTTGTTCCAGGGCACCGAGGTGGTGCGCGGCCGCGGACTGGCGGTGGTCACCGCCACGGGCATGCAGACCGAACTGGGCAAGATCGCCGAGATGATCAACACCGCGGGTGGCGAGACCACACCGCTGCAGGAACGGCTCGATGGCCTGGCCAACGTGCTGGTCGGCTCCGCCCTGGCCCTGGTGGCCGTGGTGGTGCTGCTCGGCTGGCTGTTGGGCCAGCGCCTGCTCGACCTGCTGGAGGTGGCCCTCTCGATGGCGGTGGCGATCGTGCCGGAAGGCCTGCCGGCCGTGATCACGGTGACCCTGGCGATCGGCACCCAGCGGATGGTGCAGCGCGCCGCCCTGATCCGGCGCCTGCCGGCGGTGGAGGCCCTGGGTTCGGTCACGGTGATCTGCACCGACAAGACCGGCACCCTCACCCTCAACCGTCAGGTGGTGCAGGAGCTGCGCAGCGGCACCACGGCCCTGGCGGTCAGCGGCAACGGCTACGATCCCCATGGTGACTTCCACGCCACCGAGCTCACACCCCCCGCCGGTGGTGCGGCCGGTCTGGCCCCAGGCGGCCGGAACCTGCTGCTCCAAGCCGGGGTCCTCTGCAGCGACGCCGAACTCAAACAGGAACCCGACGGCCGCTGGGAAATCCTCGGCGATCCCACCGAGGGCGCCTTGGTGGTGGCGGCCGCGAAGGCCGACCTGGATGGTTTCGCCCTGCGCAGCCACTACAAGCGCGACGCCGAGATCCCCTTCAGCTCCGAGCGCCAGCTGATGGCCGTCTGGGTGAACGACCCCGACGGCAGCCTGCAGGCCCCCCTTGGGAACACGGCCGCCGGCTCCACCACCTTGATGATCAGCAAGGGGGCCCCCGAGGTGATCCTCGGCACCTGTGACCGCTGGCTCGACGCCTCCGGTGTTGCCACCCTCAGCGACGCCCAGCGCCAATGGTGGCTGGAGCAGGCCAGGGATCTGGCCGCGTCCGGCCTGCGGGTGCTCGCCTTCGCCTGTGCCCCCCACCACCCCAGCCCCGAACAGGAACTGGAGCACCAGGTGCTGCTGGGTCTGATGGCCCAGCTGGATCCCGCCCGTCCTGAGGTGGCCGTGGCCGTGGCGCGCTGCCGGGAGGCCGGGATCCGCCCGGTGATGATCACCGGCGACCACCCCCTCACCGCCCGGGCCATCGGCGTCAACATCGGCCTGGTGGACTCCGGCGCCGAGGTGGTTCTGGGCCGGCAGCTGGAGGAGGCCGATGCCGAGGGGCTGGCCGCGATCGTCTCCCGCTGCAACGTTTTCGCCCGGGTGCCACCCGAGCAGAAGCTGCGCATCGTCAAGGCCTTCCAGGGCCTCGGCCAGGTGGTGGCCATGACCGGCGACGGCGTCAACGACGCCCCGGCCCTGAAGCAGGCCCACATCGGTGTGGCCATGGGCATCACCGGCACCGAGGTGAGCAAGGAGGCTTCCGACATGGTGCTGCTCGACGACAACTTCGCCACGATCGTCAACGCCGTCGAGCAGGGCCGGCTGGTCTATGCCAACATCCGCCGCTTCATCAAGTACATCCTCGGCAGCAACGTGGGTGAACTGATCACGATTGCCTCCGCCCCGCTCCTGGGGCTGGTGGGCGTGCCGATGACCCCCATCCAGATCCTCTGGATGAACCTGGTGACCGACGGGGTGCCTGCCCTGGCCCTTGCCCTCGAGCCTGGCGAGGCCGGCCTGATGCAGCGCCCCCCCGCCGAGCCCGGCGAATCCATCTTCGCCAGGGGGGTGGGCAGCTACATCCTGCGCATCGGCGTGGTGTTCGCCATCATCACGATCACGATGATGGTGCTGGCCTCCAGGGCCGGTGCCCCCTGGAAGACGATGGTGTTCACGATGCTCTGCCTGGCCCAGATGGGTCATGCCCTTGCGGCCCGCAGCGACCGTCCGCTGGTGCAGGTGAACCCCTTCACCAACCCCTGGCTGCTGGGAGCTGTGGTGTTCACCACCCTGCTGCAGTTGTCGCTGCTCTACGTCCCCGTGCTGGCTCAGTTCTTCGGCACCGTGCCCCTCTCGGGCCGCGACCTGGGCATCTGCGTGGGCTTCAGTCTGGTGTTCTTCCTGTACCTGGAACTGGAGAAGGTGTGGCGCATCTGGCGCCGTCGTCGCAGTGCCAACGCCTGAAGCCTGTCCCGCCGTTCCGGCCCGGTGGGCAGGGCCAAGGGGACGGCGGCTGACTGATAACGACAGCTTGGAGATCCCATAGGAATTTCCTTCACGGAAAAGCCACCGCTCGGCGCCCGGGATCTTAGTGTTCGCCACCACGCGGGCCATGAAAGGCCCCGATCGTTCTCCCGCCATGACCCTGTTCTTCGCCCAGACGGCCTGGCTGGTTCCCCTCTATCCCCTGCTGGCTGCCCTGGTGTCCCTGGCCTGGTCACCCGGATTCATCTGGAAGACGGGACCGCGCCCCTGCGGCTACTTCAACCTGACCATGGTGAGCGTGGCGTTCGCCCACAGCCTCCTGGCCCTGTTGGCGGCCAATGCCCATCCGGACGCCCTGCCCCTGCACTTCGGCTGGACCTGGCTCCAAACCGCAGGCCTGTCGATCGGATTCGACGGCTCGATCACCCAGCCGGCCCTGATTGCCACCCTGTTCGTCACCGGGGTGCATGTGCTGGCCCAGATCTTCGCCATCGGCTACCTGGAGATGGACTGGGGCTGGCCAAGGTTCTTCGGTTCCCTCAGCTTTTTTGAGGCCGGACTGTGTGCCCTTCTGCTCACGGATTCGCTGTTCTTCAGCTATGTGATCCTCGAGCTACTCACGCTCGGCACCTATCTGATCGTGGGCACCTGGTACAACCAGTCGCTGGTGGTGAAAGGGGCGCGGGATGCCTTCCTCACCAAGCGCATCGGCGACCTCATCCTGCTGGCCGGCCTGGTGGCGATCCTGCCGGTCACCGGCACCTGGAACTTCGGTGCCCTGGCCACCTGGGCCGCCGCCCAGACCCCGGGGAGCCTGCCCCTGAGCCAGCAGCTGATCCTGCTGGCCCTGGTGGCCGGTCCCATGGGCAAATGCGCCCAGATCCCCCTGCACCTCTGGCTTGACGAAGCCATGGAGGGTCCGCTTCCCTCCACCGTGCTGCGTAACTCCGTGGTGGTGGCCGGTGGCGCCTGGGTGCTGCTGAAGCTGCAGCCCATGCTGGCCCTCAGCCCCCTCGTCACCACGGTTCTGGTGGTGGTGGGCGGCACCACCGCCCTGGTGGGGGCACTGATCGCCCTGGCCCAGATCGACATCAAGCGTGCCCTGTCCTTCCTGGCCAGCAGCTGGATGGGTCTGCTGTTCCTGGCGGTGGGCCTCGGTGATCCCGGCGTGGCGGGCCACCTGCTGCTGGTCTACCCGCTGCCGATGGCCCTGGTGCTGATGGCCGTGGGCACGGTGATCGTCAGCAACGTCACCCAGGATCTGACCCAGCTGGGCGGTCTGTGGAGCCGCCGGCCCCTGGTGGGGCTGGCCTTCCTGACCGGGGCCGGCGGGCTGATGGCCCTGCCCCCCTTCGGTGGCTTCGCCGCCATCCGGGAGCTGCTGGAACTGTGCAGCAGCAGCCCCCAGCCCGTGCTGCTAGGAGCGTTCGTGCTCATCACCAATGCCCTGATGGCGGCCGGTCTGGTGCGGGTGTTCGGCCTGATCTGGGGCGGGCGCCCCAGCGTGTTCACGATCCGCTCCGCCGAGGTGCTCTGGCTCATGGTGCTGCCCACCCTGGTGCTCATGGGTGTGGTGCTGCACCTGCCGATCCTGCTGGCGCGGTTCGGCGTCTTCGCCGCCACGCCCCTGCTGGGCTGGGGACCCCAGGCCGTGCCGCTGCTGGTCTCCACCCTGCTCGGGGGCGGTGTGTCGGCGGTCTTCTACCTGCGGCCCCACCCCCTGGCCAAGCTGCCCTCCGCCCTCGGCGGTCTGCAGTACTGGCTGGCCCACGACATGAACACCGAGAACTTCTACCAGCGTTCGGTGGTGGCTCTGGTGGTCGGCCTGGCCCGCCTCAGTTCCTGGACCGATCGGCAGTTGGTCGATGGCTTCACCGGCGCCACTGGCGAGGCCGCACTTCAGAGCGCCCGCCGCCTCAGCTTCACCACCTCCGGCCGCACCCAGACCTACGCCCTGACCCTGCTGATCGGCGTCGTGCTGATGGCCGCCTGGCTCCTGACGATCGTGCCCACCACCCTGCTGCGCTGATGGCCCTCCTCCTGCTTCTGCTTCTGCCGGCCCTCGGGGCCGGACTGCTGCCCCTGCTGCCGGAGCGCCAGGGGCTGCTGCGCCGCGTGGCCCTGGTGCCAGCGCTGCTCCAGTTCGCCATCGGTCTCACCCAGCTGGGCCAGGCCCCCAGTGAGCTGCACCAGGTGTGGTTGCCCCGCATCGGCCTCAGCTTCGATCTCGGGCTCGATGGCCTGTCGGCCCCGTTGGCCGTCCTGATCGCCCTGATCGTCCTGGTGACGGTGCTGGCCACCCCCGCCGACCAGGCCCGGCCGCGGCTGTTCTTCAGCCTGCTGCTGGCCACCGATGTCGGCCTGATGGGGGCGGTGCTGGCCCGGAACGCCCTCCTGTTCCTGCTGGCCTACGAGCTCGTACTGATCCCCACCACCCTGTTGCTGGCTGTCTGGGGCGGCCCGCGCCGGGCCCAGGCGGCCATCCAGTACATAATGTATGGCGCCGTGTCGGGGCTCGCCCTGCTGGGCGGCGTGTTGGCCCTGGGCTGGCTCAATGGGGATGGCTTCAGCTTCGCCTTCGCCGATCTGGCCGCGATGCAGCTCCCCACGGGCTCCAGCCACTGGGTGTTCGCCCTGCTGGTGCTGTCCTTCGGCCTCAAGCTGCCGGTGGTGCCCCTGCACGGCTGGCAGCCCCTGGCCTACGGCCAGGCCTCCAGTCCGGTGGCGATGCTGCTCAGCGGTGGTGTCTCCATCCTGGGCGGCTACGGCCTGCTGCGCTTCGCCATCGGCTTCATGCCGGACGAATGGATCCTCTGGTCGCCATGGATCGCCGGGGTGGGTGCCCTCACCGCCGCCTACGGCGCCCTCAATGCCATCGTCCAGAGCGACATCCGTCGCCTGGTGGCCTATGGCTCCCTTGGCCACATGGGGCTGCTGGTGGTGGCCCTCGCCGCCGCCACGCCCCTGAGCCTGCAGGGTGTGGTGGCCCAGCTGCTGGCCCACGGGATGATCTCGGCCCTGCTGTTCCATCTGGTGGGGCTGATCGAGGCCAAGACCGGTTCGATCCAGATCCCTGAGCTGGCCGGCCTGCTGAATCCCTACCGGGGCCTGCCTTTCACCCTGGGTTTGTTCCTGCTGGCCCTGATGGCCAGTGCCGGCATCCCCGGCCTGGCCGGCTTCGTGCCCGAATTCCTGATGTTCGAGGCCAGCTGGACCCCCTTCCCGGTGGCCACCCTGCTGTGCCTGATCGCCTCGGGCTTCACCGCCGTCTATGCGGTTCGCCTGTTCAACAGGGTCGGCTTCGGCCGCCTCGACAACGACCGTGTCGATTACCCCGTGACGGTCTGGAGCGAACGGTTCCCCGCCGTCCTGCTCGCCGCCCTGGTGGTGGTGGGCGGCCTGTGGCCCGGCCTGCTGGTGGGCTGGAGCGAATCCACCACCACGGCCCTGGCCCTGCGCCGTGAACCGTTCACCGCCCTCGTGGCGATCGCCCCTTCCGCGTCCCCCCGCCAGCTCCCCTCATGACGCCCCCCACCGCCACCGCACCAGACACCCAGCGTCAGCCCCTGATCCCCCCGTCAACCCATCGCTACGCCGAGGTGATCCACCGGCTCGAGGCGGGTGGCTCGATGCTGCCGGACACGCCCGAGAACCTGATGCAGATCATCGGCATCTACAAGGCCTATGCCGTGCCGATGGACTTCTACTGGCGCGATCTGCTCTACATCGCCGAGCGGGTGTTCCTCGATCCCCTGCCGGCCTTCAAGTACTTCCCCTCCCAGGAGTACCTGGATCTGCCCAACTCCTACCAGGGTGAGCAGTCGAAGCTGCGCATCTGGCGCGGCGCTGAGAAGGCCCACCCGGAACTGCTGGAGTTCATGGCCAAGGGCGAGACAACAGCCATGCCGAAGCTGCTGCATCACCTCTGGCACGACCGCATCAACATGGAGTTCGCCGAGGCCTGCATGGACGCCATGTTCTGGCACCAGGGCATGGGTGGCCGCTTCTACGACTACCTGGAGTGCGACACCTACAAGGCCAATGCCGATCGGGCGATCAAGGCCTACTTCAAGGGAAATCCTCTGATGCTGGGGCTCTATGCCCTGTTCCCGGAGATGTTTCTGGAGCAGGTGCGCAAGATGAGCTACTACGCCAATCTCGGCCTGTTCTGGGAGGTGATGGCGCCGGTGTTCTTCGAGATGAGCGACATCTACGACGAAGGCGGCTTCTCCGGCGTGCCCGCCGCCATGGATTTCCTGGTCAACGGCATCTTCGCCGTGGCAGGCCGGCCGATCTATCACCACGTGTATATCGGCGGCGAATGCCTCGAGATCATTCCCAAATCGGAAGGGTTCACCTGGCTCTACGAGGCCGCCCTCCCGTATGTCGAGGCCGTGTTCTACCGGACCGCCCCCTTCCGGGGCACCAAGAGCTACAACGCCCAGGCCGGTCAGGTGCCCTCCGAGCAGGCCGATTTCCACTACGGCATCCTCTATGCCGATGTGTTCCCGGTGGGTTCCGCAGGTATTCCGCCCACCCTGCTGATGCAGGACATGCTGCACTTCCTGCCCCCTTACCTCACCGAGCTCTACGCGAAGCACAAGCGCGGCGAGGGGGACATCCTCATCCAGCTGGGCGTCACCTTCCAGCGCTCCATGTACAACGTCACCTCGGCGGTGATCCAGGCCCTGCGCTGCGCCCTGCTCTATCCCCTCGATGACACCGACCCGGTGCATCTGATGGCCAACCGGAAGTTCTTCGAGGCCCAGATGGACCGCTTCCTGCGGCCCGAGGCCCGCCTGCCCCAGATCCAGACCCAGGACTACCGCTAGGAGATCCCCCATGGCCAACATCATCGAAACCGCCAAGGGCGCCGGCGTCTTCGGCACCCTGCTCACCGCCGTCGAGGTGGCCGGGCTCACGGGTGCCCTGGAAAGCCCCGGCCCCTTCACGGTCTTCGCCCCCGTCGACGACGCCTTCGCCGCCCTTCCCCCCGGCACGGTCCAGACCCTGGTGGACAACGTGCCGCAGCTGGCCCGGATCCTCAAATTCCATGTGCTCTCCGGGGCCTACCTGCGGGAGCAACTGGTGACGCAGCCGGAATGGGAGAGCCTGGAGGGCGCACCGGTGGCGATCCGCCGGGCGGAGCCCTTCGAGGTCAAGAACGCCACCGTGGTTTCCGCTGACATCGTCTGCGACAACGGCGTCGTGCACGTGATCGACCGGGTGATCCTGCCCGGATGAGCGGGGCGACGCGAGGTGCGTCAGGGCGGGCCATCGGCACGCTGGCGATCCTGATGGCGGCCCTCGGCGGCCTGGTGGGTTGTGCCACCGGCAGCGAGGCGCCCGGCAGCCCCACGATGGCCAAGATCCGCGAGCGGGGACGGCTGGTCTGCGCCGTGGATGGGGCAGTGCCAGGGTTCAGCACGGTGGGCCCCGGCGGCGCCTTCGTGGGCATCGACGCCGACTTCTGCCGGGCCGTGGCCGCCGCCGTGCTCGGGGACCCCAGCAAGGTGGAGTTCCGACCCGTGACGGCGGGGGAGCGCTTCGTGGCCCTCAACAGCGGCGAAGTCGACCTGCTCTCGATCAGTTCCACCCACACCCTCAGCCGCGACGCCCCTGGGGGCAATGCCCTCAGCTTCGGCCCCGTGTTCTTCTACGACGGCCAGGGGGTGATGGTGCCGGTGGCCAGTGGCATCCGCAGCCTGCGGGACCTGGCCGGCAAACCGATCTGCGTCGAGAGCGGCACCAACACCGAGCTCAACCTGGCCGATCGCATGCGGGAGCTGGCTCTGACCTACCAGCCACTGCGCTTTCAGTCCGGCGAGCAGGCCTACCCGGCGTACGAGCAGGGCCGCTGCGCCGCCATCACCAGCGACAGCTCCCTGCTGGCGGGCAAGCGCAGCGGCTTCAAGGATCCGGCCGCCCACTGGTTGCTCCCCGAGCTGCTCAGCAAGGAACCCAGCGCCAAGGTGACGGTTCAGGCGGATCCGGCCTGGGCCGATGCGGTGCGCTGGGTGAGCCACACCCTGGTCCAGGCGGAGGAGAGCGGCCTCACCCAGGCCAACGTGGAGGCCCGGCGGGCCGCCGCCCAGAAGGACACCAGCCAGGCGGAGCAACGCCGCTTCCTTGGGATCGAGGGGGATTTCGGCCGCCAGCTGGGCCTGCCCGCCGATTTCACCGTGCAGGTGGTCAAGGCGGTGGGCAACTACGGCGAGTTGTTCGAGCGCCACCTCGGCCCTGCCACGCCCCTGGGCCTGGAGCGGGGCCTCAACCAGCTCTGGAGCCGTGGCGGCCTGCACATCGCCCCGCCCTTCCGCTGAGGAGGTTCCGGGCGGCCTACCTGCGCCGGCCCGCACCTGCAACAATGCGGCCACTCAAGGAAGCAAGCATGCTCTGGAACCGGACCCGCTCCCTCGGGGCCTCCCTGTTGGCCGCCGGCCTGCTCGCCGGTTGTGCTGGGGAGGATGGCGGTGTGCAGAGCCAGAAGCTCTCCACGATCACGGGTCGGGGCAAGCTGATCTGCGGTGTGGAAGGAAAGCTGCCCGGCTTCAGCTTCGTGGGGCCCGACGGCAAGTACCTGGGCCTCGACGTGGACGTCTGCAAGGCCGTGGCCGCCGCGGTGCTGGGGGATCCGGCCAAGGTGGAGTACCGCGATCTGAACTCCAGCGAGCGCTTCGCCGCCCTGGCCAGCGGCGAGGTGGACCTGCTGTCGCGCAACACCACCATGACCCTCAGCCGCGATGCGGCCGGCGGCAATGGCCTCAGCTTCGCCCCCACCACCTTCTATGACGGCCAGGGGGTGCTGGTGCCCGTGGCCAGCGGCATCAAGGACCTCAAGGGCCTCGCCGGCAAGCCGATCTGCGTGGAGAGCGGCACCACCACCGAGCTCAACCTGGCCGACCGGATGCGGGAGCAGAACATCCCCTACACGCCGCTGAAGTTCCAGACCAGCGACCAGACCTTCGCCGCCTACCTCGGCGACCGCTGCGTGGCCGTGACCAGCGACCGCTCCCAGCTGGCGGGCAAGCGCACCAGCTTCCCCAAGCCCGACGCCCACACCCTGCTGCCGGTGGTGATGAGCAAGGAGCCCCTCACCCCCGCCACCACCAATGGTGATCCCGCCTGGGCCGATGCTGTCCGCTGGATCGTGTTCGGTCTTATGCAGGCCGAGGAGAGCGGCATCACCCAGGCCAATGTGGACGCCAAGCTGGCCGAGGCCAAAGCCAACACCAACCAGGCCGACCTGCGTCGGTTCCTTGGCGTCGAGGGTGATTTCGGCAAGCAGCTGGGTCTGCCGCCCGACTTCGTGGTCAAGGCGGTGAAGGCCGTGGGCAACTACGGCGAGATCTTCGACCGCAACGTGGGTCCCGCCTCGGCCCTCAAGCTCGACCGGGGCCTCAACCGCCAGTGGAAGGATGGCGGCCTGATCTACTCCCCGCCCTTCCGTTGATGGCGCCGGTCCCCCCCGCCGACCCGACCCCATCGCCCCTGCCTGCCCCCAAGCCGCCCTGGTGGCGCGACCGCCGCGTCGTGCCCTGGCTGGTGCAGGCCGTGGTGGGTCTGCTGGTGTTGCTGCTGATCGCCTTCCTGCTGGGCAATCTGATCCGCAACCTGACGGCGGCCGGACTGCTGCTGAGCTGGCGCTGGCTGCAGCAGCCGGCCGGCTTCGACATCTCGGAATCGGTGATTCCCTTCAATGCCCAGCTGCCCTACTGGCGCGCCCTGGCGGCCGGCCTGGTCAACACGATCCGGGCGGTGCTGGTGGGTCTGGTGGGAGCCACCCTGCTGGGCACCCTGGTAGGAATGGCCTCCTTCAGCCACAACGGCCTGCTGCGGCGGCTGGCCCGGGTCTACGTGGAGGTGGTGCGCAACATCCCCCTGCTGCTGCAGCTGGTGTTCTGGTACTTCGTGGTGTTCCTCACCCTGCCGAACGGCGTGGCGGCGATCCAGCTGCCTGGGGTGGTGCTGGCCAAGTCGGGGTTGTACATCGCTGGGCTGGGCGAGGGACTGCGCTGGATGGGCCCCACCCTGGTGAACGGGGTCTGGCAGGCCCCGGTGCGCCTGAGTGTCGAATTCGGCGCCCTGCTCACCGGCCTGATCGTGTATTCGGGGGCCTTCATCGCCGAGGTGGTGCGGGGCGGCATCGCCGCCGTTCCCAAGGGACAGTGGGAGGCGGCCTCCTCCCTGGGACTGAGCTGGTTCGCCACCCTGCGTCGCATCGTGCTGCCCCAGTCGCTGCGGGTGATCGTGCCGGGGCTGAACACCCAATACATCTCCCTGGCCAAGAACTCCTCCCTGGCGGTGGCGGTGGGCTACACCGACCTCTATTCGGTGGCCGAAACCACCCTCAACCAGACCGGCCGGGCGGTGGAGGTGATCCTGGTGCTGCTGGCGGCCTACCTCACCCTCGATCTGCTGATCTCGGCCCTGATGAACGGCCTCAACCACCTGGTCCAGATCCGGGAGCGCTGAGATGAACTCCCAGCTGCGGCGGCTGCGCGCCGAACTCTTCGCCACCCCCACCGACACGGTGCTGAGCGTGGTGCTGATCAGCCTCATCACCCTGGCGGGCTTCGGCGTCCTGCGCTGGGCCCTCACCCAGGCCCAGTGGGCCGTGGTGCGGGTGAACAGCACCCTGTTCGCCGTGGGCCGCTACCCGGTGGAGCAGCAGTGGCGCCTCTGGCTGCTCACCGCCCTGCTGGTGGCGGCCAGTGGCGCCACCTGGGGCCTGCTGCGGGCCCACCCCCGCCCCGACCGCACCGGCGTGCTCTGGCCGCGCAACGACCGGCTCGCCGTGGGCCTGCTTGGGCTGATCGCCCTGGCCGTGCCCTGGGCCCTCGGCCTGACCCTGGCAATCCAGTCCCGCTGGTGGGGGCTGCTGCTGCTGCTGGTCCTCTGCCGCTGGCTGGCCGGCCGTTTCGGGCCGGGGCTCTCTCCCACCGGCCGGCGGCTCGCCGCCCTGGTGTGGCCGGTGCTCTACCTGGTGGGCATGGTGCTGATCAGCGGCGGGCTGGGACTGGTGAGAGTCTCCCCTTCGGAGTGGGGTGGTCTGATGCTCACCCTGCTGGCCTCCAGCTTCGCGATTCTGCTCTGTTTCCCGATCGGGGTGCTGCTGGCCCTCGGGCGCCGCAGCGACCTGCCCCTGCTGCGCTGGGGTTCGGTGCTCTACATCGAGTTCATCCGCGGCGCACCGTTGATCACCCTGCTGTTCCTGGGCCAGAACATCCTTGGATTCCTGCTGCCCGGCGGCCTGGCGCCCGACCGGGTCTGGCGGGCGGCCTGGGTGCTCACCTTCTTCGCCGCCGCCTACCTGGCCGAGGCGGTGCGCTCCGGTCTGGCGGCCGTGCCCCGGGGCCAGCTGGAGGCCGCCCGGTCCCTGGGTCTGTCCTATCCGAAGGCGCTCCAGCACGTGGTCCTTCCCCAGGCCCTGAGGGTGGCCCTGCCGGCGATGGTGGGCCAGTTCATCTCCCTCCTGCAGGACACGACCCTGCTGTCGCTGATCGGATTGCTGGAACTGCTCGGCACGGCCCGCACCGTGATGGCCAACCCGGCTTTCCTGGGGCGGAACGGTGAGGTGTACCTCACCCTGGCCGTGCTGTTCTGGGGCTGCTGTGCCGCCCTCGGACTGGGCAGTCGGGCCCTGGAGCGTCGCCTCGATCCCCACGCGGTACCCTCCGCCACCTGAGCTCCCATTCCCCGCATCAATCCCGCTTCCCGCCCCATGAGCCAACCCAGCAGCGAACTGATGATCGAGGCGCGGGGCGTCGAGAAGTGGTATCCCAACGGATTCCAGGCGTTGCGCGGCGCCAGCCTGACGGTGCGGCGCGGCGAGGTGGTGGTGATCATGGGCCCCTCGGGCTCGGGCAAGAGCACCTTCATCCGCACCTTCAATGCCCTGGAGGACTTTCAGAAGGGCAGCATCACCGTCGACGGCATCGTGCTCTCCGACGACCTGCGCAACATCGACGCCGTCCGCCGGGAGGTGGGGATGGTGTTCCAGCAGTTCAACCTCTTTCCCCACCTCTCGGTGCTCGACAACCTCACCCTGGCCCCGGTGCTCGTGCGCAAACGACCGAAGGCCGAGGTGGAGAAGCAGGCCTGGGCCCTGCTGGAGAGGGTGGGCATCGCCGAACAGGCGGGCAAGTTTCCCGGCCAGCTCTCTGGGGGCCAGCAGCAGCGGGTGGCGATCGCCCGGGCCCTCTGCATGGAGCCGCGCATCCTGCTGTTCGATGAACCCACCAGCGCCCTCGACCCGGAGATGGTGCGGGAGGTGCTGGAGGTGATGCAGAACCTTGCCGCCGACGACATCACCATGGTGGTGGTGACCCACGAGGTGAAGTTCGCCCGCCATGTGGCCCACCGGGTGGTGCTGATGGCCGAAGGCGAAGTGGTGGAGGAGGCCGAGCCCGAGGTGTTCTTCACCAACCCCTCCCACGAGCGCACCCGGCGTTTCCTGAATCAGATCCTCTGAAGGCGCCTAGGAGCGCGTTGCCCAGTCGGCCGCATTCAGCTCCGGAAACAGACCGTCCTCCCGCTGCACCCCCTCCAGCCATTCCCGGGGCAGGTCGGTGCCGTGCTCCAGGGCATCGATCAGGCGCCAGAAGCGGTCGAGGTGGCGGCGGATCCGCTCGCGGGCCAGGCCGGTGGTGGTGCCGGCCCGGAGGATGAAGCTCCAGTCGGAGCTCTGGGCCAGCAGCAATTCGCGCCCCGCCTGGGTCAGCAGGGTCCGCTGCTCGGTGCTGCCCACACCCCGGTTGACCCGTTGCACCATGGCGCGGGAGGCGCGCTGCCACTCCGCCACGACCCAGGCGTTGGTGTCGTTCAGCCAGTAATCGTGGTATCCCCCCTGGCCCCAGCTGGAGGGGGCCGGCCGGCAGACCTGCAGGGACCGGTTCTGGCTGAGCACATCGCGCAGATGGGTGAAACCCACGTCCATCGCCGGGCCCTGGCGGAACAGTTCAGCCAGGAACTGGGGCCCTTCGAACCACCAGTGGCCAAACAGTTCGGCATCGAAGGGCGCCACCAGCAGCGGTGGCGGCTCGATCGTGGCGGCCAGGTGGGCCATCTGCTCGGAGCGACCGCGAAGAAACGCCGCCGCGTGCTCCTGCACCTTGTCCGCCGCCCGCTCCGGGTCGTAGGGCTGCTTCAGCTCCAGCGGACAGCCCTGGGCGCTGACCCGGTGCAGCTTGAGCCCCAGGGGGCGCCGGTCGTGGATGCCCTGGGCCTCCAGGTCAGCTTCCGGCAGGTCCCAGCCCAGGTCACGGTGGAACTCCCGGTAGGCGCCGTCGCCGGGATACCCCTGGCTGGCACTCCACACCGGCAGGGTGGATTCGCTGTCACGGGCGAAGAAGGCCACCCCGGCGGTGGAGCAGATCGGCGCATAGACCCCGTAGCGGGGCCTTGGCAGGCCATGGAGCAGGCCGTGGCCGTCGAGCAGGGAGTAGCGCAGGCCGCACTCAGCCAGGAGCCGGTCGAGATCCTCGTAATAGGCGCATTCCGGCAGCCAGATCCCCAGGGGGCGCACACCGAGCAGCCGCTGATGCTCCCGTATGGCGGTGAGCAGCTGGGCCCGCACCGCCTCGGGCGAATCCCGCAGCAGGGGCAGATAGCCGTGGGTGGCGCCGCAGGTGATCAGGTCGAGGACCCCCTGCTCCTGCAGGCGCCGGAACCCGGGCAGCAGGCTCCCCCCCAGCTGCCGCCACTGGGCCTCGATGGCCGTGAGCGTGGACTGGAGCTGGCGCGCCGGCAGCTCCAGCACCGGATCCGCCTGCTTGAGCAGGGTGCGGCGCAGGGCCAGCCAGGCCGGGAAACGGCCGTTCAGGTCCCTGTCGCTCAGCAGCGACAACAGCGTGGGGGAGAGGCCGAGGGTGAGTTTCGGCCGTTGCTCCGGGTCGGCGGCGGCCCGCTCCAGCACGGCCAGCAGGGGCAGATAGCATTCCTGCAGGGCTTGGAAGTACCAGTCCTCCTCCAGCGAACCCGGTTCCCCCGATCGCACGTAAGGGAGGTGGGCATGCAACACCAGGGCCAGATCGCCTGCGGCCATGGGGAAACCTCTGTGGCGCCACTGTACGTTCCGCTCCCGGAGCCGTCCCGGCCGGACCCTAGAGTGGATCTAACTCATAGCTGTTCCGCTTAACCCCATGGCCCGCGATCCCGGCCGGGTATTGATCTTCGATACCACCCTCCGCGACGGGGAGCAGTCCCCTGGCGCCAGCCTCAACCTCGAGGAGAAGCTCGCGATCGCCCAGCAGCTGGCCCGCCTGGGGGTGGACATCATCGAGGCCGGCTTCCCCTTCGCCAGCAGCGGCGATTTTCACGCCGTTCAAAAGATCGCCGCCACCGTTGGCACCCCGGATGGGCCGGTGATCTGCGGCCTGGCCCGGGCCGCCAGCGGCGACATCAAGGCCTGCGCCGACGCCGTGGCCCCCGCCGCCCACCGCCGCATCCACACCTTCATCGCCACCAGCGACATCCACCTGGAGCACAAGCTTCGCAAGAGCCGCGCCGAGGTGATCGCCATCACCGCTGAGATGGTGGCCTATGCCCGCTCCCTGGTCGACGACGTGGAGTTCTCCTGCGAGGACGCCGGCCGCAGCGACCCGGAGTTCATGCATCAGGTGATCGAGACGGCGATCAACGCCGGGGCCACCACCATCAACATTCCAGACACGGTGGGCTACACCACCCCGGCCGAATTCGGCGAGATCATCGCCGGCATCAACCGCTCGGTGCCCAACATCGACCAGGCGGTGATTTCGGTGCATGGGCACAACGATCTCGGCCTGGCCGTCGCCAACTTCCTCGAAGCCGTCAAGAACGGCGCCCGCCAGCTGGAGTGCACCATCAACGGCATCGGCGAACGGGCCGGCAACGCCTCCCTCGAGGAGCTGGTGATGGCGTTGCATGTGCGCCGCAGCTACTTCAATCCCTTCCTGGGCCGACCAGCGGAGCAGCGCGATCCGCTCACCAACGTGCGCACCGAAGAGATCACCAAGACCTCCCGGCTGGTCTCCAACCTCACCGGCATGGCGGTGCAGCCCAACAAGGCGATCGTGGGCGCCAATGCCTTTGCCCACGAGTCCGGCATCCACCAGGACGGCGTGCTCAAGAACCGGCTCACCTACGAAATCATCGACGCCCGCACCGTCGGCCTGGCCGACAACCGCCTCTCCCTTGGCAAGCTCTCGGGCCGCAGCGCCTTCCGCGCCCGGCTGGAGGAGCTCG
>CALRQM020000011.1:0-55445 GCA_943370335.1 Bordetella parapertussis
CACCAACCAGCCACTGGCCAGATCACCACAGAAGAAGACCTGACCGAAGCCTCGCGGCAGGGCCAGCAGAAAGGCCTGCAGGGCCGAACCCGCAGGCGGCACCATCGCGGGACTGTGGAGCTGCAGCGGCGGCACGTCCGCCAGGGTGACCAGCGCCAGCAACCCCCAGGTCACCAGGCAGAAAGGCAGCGTCATCGGCGGCAGGCCGGTGGCGGCATGCAGACGACGGCCCGGGCCGTGGACCAGCACGGAACTCAGGGCCCCACCCCCCAGGGCCGCCAGGGTCCAGAGAAGAGCTGCGCCGGGAGGACCCAGATCGGCGAAGGTGGCGATGGCACTGCCTACCAAGGCTCCGTTGAAACCGTAAATGCCGTTGTGGCGGTCTTCCCAGGCGGTGCCGAGGGCCTTGGCCGCCAGGTGGGCCGCAACGATTCCGAAGCCGGCGAACAGCGCCACCGACGGCGACTGAAGCAGCAGAGCCAGCAGCAGCAGCAGGCCGCTGAGCGGATTGTTGATGAAGATCACCTGGCCCAGGCTGCGAAAGGCAGCCACCACGGCAACGACGGCGCGCCGGTCCCTCCAGCGGCTGGTGAGCTGGGGCAGGGTGCCGCTGCAGGGCAGCACCCGCTCGTACCAGCTCGCGACAGGAGCTTCCGGCGCCAGCAGGGAGAGCAGGAGCTGATGAACGGGAAGGGGGTCTGGGGGGCCGGTGGGCTTCATGGCCAGGGCGCCGTGACTTCGATCACCCCCGCCAGGGTGGGGATGGGGCACAGGCGTCCCCGGAGGTTCGGGTGGGGCCCCCAGCGGAAGCTCACATCGCTCGTGGATGGATGGGGTTCGATCACGGCGGCAGCGGCAGTTGTGCTCGTGAAAACCGGATCGTCCGGCTCCCATTCCTGGCACCGGCTCTGTCTAGGGGGCCCGGCGGGTCGCTGCATCGGATCATCTGGAGCTGCCCACCTCCCGTTGGTGTCATCCGCCGGTGTCATCCGCTGCCCGGAGCCGTGCCATCGATCGCGCCGGCCCAGGGGACGGGCCCCAGCCTGGGGGCCGACCTCTCACCCTTCCACCCCATGCTCCGCATTCGTGGCGACAGGACCAGCCTGCTGGCGGCCCTGGCGGCCCACTGGGCCGATCAACCCTGCTCCTCAGCCGCGCAGGCCGGACAGAGGGCCCGCACGTTGAGCACACACTCCAGCAACCGGAAGCCGAAGGCCCCGGCCGCCGCTTCGCCGGCGGCAAGCACCGGGCCGCTCTCGAACTCCTCGGTGCGGCCGCAACGGACACAGAGCAGGTGGTGATGGTCGCGGTGGGCGTCGCCGGCCAGCTCGAAGCGGCGCCCCCCCTCCGGCAGTTCAAGCTCCTGCAGCAGCCCCATGGAGCTCAGCGGCCGCAGGGTGCGGTAGACGGTGGCCAGTGACACCCGCTCCTGGCTGCGCACCAGGCGCAGGTGCACTTCCTCCGCGCTCAGGTGGCTGCCCTCACCGATCCGCTCGAACAGATCCAGCACCCGCTGGCGCTGGGGCGTGAGCCGCTGGCCCCGATCGTTGAGGGTGGTGCGCAGGCTGCTGGGCTGGGCCAGACCGGTGGGGGGAGTGTTCACCACGCGATCCCAGATGTTCGCAAAACTAGAACCTATTGAGAAGGAGTGCCTGATGGCGGTGTCGCCACAGGCGGCTCCCGTACCAGACGCCGGTCGAGGGCCACCAGGGCGGCCGCCAGCAGATCGGTGAGCGTGACGATCAGGCGGTAGCTGAGGGCCACCGCCAGCAGCGGAGCTTCCGGCAGGGTCAGCCCCATGCGCAGCAGCAGCACCGCCTCGAACACCCCCAGCCCACCCGGCGCCCCCGGCACCACCAGGCCGGCGGTCCAGGCCAGGGCGAATCCAGCCAGCCACACGGAGGCGTCGCTCCCCAGGGGCAGATCAAAGGCCCGGATGCAGCAACAGAAGCCGGCGAAGCGCAGCAGCACGAAGGCCAGTTCCGCCAGCAGCGGCTGCCAGGGATAGCCCTGCAGCCCGCTGGAGCGCACCAGGGGCTCCCCCTGCGCCAGCTCCTGCTGGAGCTCCTCCTCCAGGCCCAAGTCGCGGGCCCGACGCCGCTCGAGCCGCCCCAGCAGGGGATTCAGCCAGCGGGGAAGCAACAGACCCAGGGGCAGCAGGCAGGCCAGGCCCAGCCCACCCTGCCAGCCGCCCAGGGGCACCAGGGCCAGGGCCGCCACCGCCGCCACCAGGGGGTCGAGCAGCACCGCCACCAGGGCCATGCTGGTGCCCACGGGGGCCGCCAGGGGCGCGCCCTCGCTGCGCAGCCGCTGCACCCGGGAGGCCAGGTGCCAGATGCCCCCCGGCAGGAACTTGCGCAGGTTGGTGGCCACGTGCAGTTCCACCACCGCAGCCCAGGCGGGCCGCAGGCCCAGCCAATGCAGCACGACGCCCCAGGCGACGCCATTGATCAGCAGGCTGAGCAGGCTCACGCCGACGCCCAGCACCAGCCACAGCCAACCCTGGCCATCGAGGCGCAGCTGCACCAGCTGACGGCCGTGGCTGAGCAGGGCCGCCATGACGAAACCGATGCTGCCCAGGGTGATCCAGGGGCGCAGACCGCCCGGCAGGGCCGGCAGGGCCAGCCACTTCGGTGGCGACGGCAGACGGCGCCGCAGGCTTTCGAGGCTGGGAGGGGACCAGGGGCTCATGGCGTTTCACGCTCTGAGGCCAGGGCGCGGCGGACCTCGTCGCGCACCTCTTCGATGGAGCGGCCCAGGCGCCCGGCCAGCTCCACCAGGTCGGCGTGTTCCGCCTTGGCCCGCCGGCGACCGTCGGGCAGGCTGGCCCACTTGATCCGCACCGGACCCAGGGCGGTGGCCAGGGTGGCGCTGTGCCTGGGCAGGATCCAGCGGTTCTGCAGCTGCTCCCGCACCCCCAGCGTCGTGCCATGGCACCACCACACCTGGCGCAGCGACGGCCCCAGCTCCGGGGGCATCAGGGCGGTGAGCAGGGTGCCGGTGCGGCCCTTCTTCATCGCCACCGGCTGGCTGAACACCTCGACAGCCCCGCCCTGACGCAGGGCCTCCGCCAGGTAGGCCAGGTCCTCGGCGCTGGCGTCGTCGATCTGGGCCTGCTGCTGCAAAAGGACTTCGCTCACTTCGTTGGCTCCACCGGCGCCATCGTCCCCCAGGGGACGGGCCAGGGTGAGGCGCAGCAGGTTGGGGCGATCCAGCTGACGGGTGCCCAGACCCACCCCCACCCGCAGCGGCACGGCCCCGGGGGAGGGGCCGAAACGGTCGGCCCAGCAGGCCATCAGGGCCAACCCGGTGGGGGTGGTGAGTTCGCCTGGCGGAAACCCCTCGCTTGAGGCCAGCGGCAGGCCGCGCGAACGGGCGATCTCCAGCACCGCCGGGGCCGGCAGCGGCAGGGACCCGTGGGCGGTGGTCACGCTGCCGTGGCCCGCGGGCGGCACGCCGCAAACCAAGTGGTCCACCCCGAGGTGCAGCAGGCCGGCGCAGACCCCCACGATGTCCACCAGGGCATCGATCGCCCCCACCTCATGGAAGGCGACGGCCTCGGCGGAATGGCCGTGGACCGTCGCCTCCGCCTCCGCCAGCAGGGCGAACACCGCCAACACCTTCTCCCGCAACGCCGGCGCCAGGGGAGCCGCCTGGATCTGCTGGCGCAACTCCCCCCAGGGGCGATGGTGCGGCTGCGCCTCCAGGGCCTCCACGTCCAGATGCAGGCCCCGCAGCCCCCCGCTGCGCCGTTCCTCTACCCGCAGCCGGTAACGGCCCTCCAGCCCCAGGGCGGCGAGGGGCGCTTGGATGGTTTCCCCAGGGAGGCCGAAATCCAGCAGGGCGGCCAGCAGCATGTTGCCGGCCAGGCCGGTGGGGCAATCCAGCAGGGCCAGGGTCATGGGGGCGGCCGCCGGCCGAAACGGGGGGCCGCCGCCAGGAGCCGTTCGGCCTCGGCCTCCATCTCACTGCGGCGGGCCCTCAGGGCCTGCTCCACCTCCCGGCGCGCACGGCGCTGTTCCATGCGGGCCGTCGCGACATCGAAACCCGAAAGGCCCCAGAGGCGGCCCAGCAGGGCCCGGTCGTCATCGCCGCCGACGCTGCCGCCGTAGACCAGCGACTCGGCCACCATGCCCGCCTGCAGCACCCGGCTCCAGCGCCGCAGGTCCTCGGCGGAGAGCTTCACGCTGTCGGGCAGGGCGAACTCGGTGCAGCCGCCGCTGTCGACCCCGGCCCGCAGACAGGCCAGGCTGCCCACCAGGACCCGCTGCACCACCAGACCATCGCTGCTCGCCGCCAGGGCGTGGCCGGCTTCATGGATGGCGATGCGGCGCAGGCGCCCTTGGCCGCCCGGCAGGGCTTCCGCCAGCAGATGGCCGCCGCGTCCGCCGTAGCGGGCCGCATCCAGGGTGAGGGATCCCAGGCCCAGGGCCACGAACGCGGTGAGCCACCAGGGGGACAGCCCGACCAGCGGGCCCGCCACGGCGCCAAGACTGACCAGCAGCACCACGACCCCGGCCGTGAGGGCACCGCTGGTCATCTCAGCGGCCCTGGCGGGTCACGGCCCGGCCATGGCCCTTGGGCTTGGCCGGGCCGCCCTTGTCACCGCCGGGGCGGCGGGCCTTGCCGCCGCGGTTGCCCCGTTCGGCCACCGGGCCGATGACCTCAAAGCGCTCGACGGCGATCTGCTGGCCCTGGCGGCGCAGGTCGAGGGCAACGAAATGGCGCAGGTGCTCCAGGGGAATGTCGCCGCGCAGCTGGAGCTTGAACGGCACCGGACGGTTGCCGTCGGGGCGGGGCTGCTGCCGCACCTTGATGACCAGATCGCCGGTTTCGGGACGGGTGAAGATCAACTCGCCACGGATCGAGAAGTAGTCGTCGCCCTCGGGAAGCTGGTCGGCGTCGCTGGCGTCATCGGCGGTGGCCTCCTGGTCTGAGGCCTCGGAGTCCGTTGGTGCGGCCAGGGTGCTGGGTTCCCACACGCCCACCATCTGCAGGTGCAGCTGGTTCTCCTCCCGGGAGCGGGGGTAGACGACCCACAGATGGGGTGTCGCCAGGTCGAGGTGGCGGCGCATCAGCGTGAGCAGGCGCCCGAGCACCACCGCTTCGATCTCGGTGCCATCCGCCGTGCGGATCAGACCCCGGGTGAGCTGGTTGGGATCGGCGGGCACGTAGCAACCACGCACCACTCCGATGGCCCGGTACTGCATCGGCTCGGTGACCGGGGAAATGGGATGCTGGCGCATGGTGAAAGGAAAAACCCCGTGGCGGTGCCTGGAATGGCCCGGGTCAATGTAAGCAGCAGCGGAAGCGTGATGCCCAGGCCAGACTCGGACGCGACCCTGAGCCCTCTCCGTCAGCGGATGCCCTCCCCGAACCGAAGCCTTCCTGGCCTCTGGCCGCTGCTGGCGGTCGGCCTGGTGGGCCTGCTGGCCCTCGGTGGAGGCTGGTGGCTGGGCCAGCGCCAGTCAGCCACCCAGGCCAGCGCCGACCCGAAGCGGATGCTGCTCACCAAGGAGGCCACCCGATTGCGGCTGCGGCTCGACGCCGACGAAGCGGGCCCGGCCGACCGCCAGCGGCTGCTGGAGCTGCTGGTGGCCCTCGATCGCAAGGCGGAGGCCATCAGCCTTCTGGAGCCGATGGCGGACCGGGAACCCGAGCGCTGGTCGCTGCGGCTGATGCTCGCCGAACTGCGGCGCGATCAGGGCGACCGCAGCGGCGCCGAGCGCGAACTGCGCCAGATCCTCAACCTGCGGCCCACCCTGGTGGAGGCCCTGCAACTGCTCAGCCTGCTCAACCTGGAGCAGGGTCGCGGCGCTGCCGCCGAGGCCCGCGTCAAGGCGGCATACGGCCTGGCCATCAAACCCGACGTCCAGCCGGAGGCCCTCGGGATCGGCCTGCTCCTGGCTGAACTCCAGCTCAAGCGCAACCAGGCCCCCACGGCGGCGGCCACCTATCTGCAGCTGGCCAACGTCTTCCCCCAGGACCAGCGTCCCCTGCTGGGTCTGGCGATGCTGCGGCACGACCAGGGGGATGCCAAAGGGGCCCAGGAGGCCCTGGCCCAGGCCCGGCTGCGGACCCCCAATCCGGACAAGCCGGACCCGAGGCTCGACAAGCTGGCGGCGAGCTGGGGGCTCGAACCGCTCAGATCCCCTTCAGCTGCCCCGAAGTCCCCGCCGGTGCAGGCTTCGGCGCCTTCGCGTCAAACTCCCTGAGGGCCTGATCGATGGCGGAACTGGGCGGGGTGGCGTCGTCCAGGGCCGTGCTGCGCTTCAACTTGTTCATCAGGTCGAGCGGGTTGGTGCTGTCCAGGATCGAGCCGTTGCCGGACCCCGATTTGCTGGGCCCGTAGTCGTAGAGCTGGCGCTCCTGGACGCTGGTGCCGAGCGTCTGGCCGTAGCCGGCCTGCTGGGCCGAGGCCCCACCGGCCGGCAGCACGGCCAGCGCTACCGCAGGCAGGGCCATGGCCGCCAGGGAGCCCGCACGGGCGACAGCAGCACGAAGGAAAATCGAACGGTTCATGGCTCCTGCCGGCTGGGGGACGTTTCACCAGAAGTCCCATGATAAGGGCCCCCAGCCGGTGGACCGGCCCGTTGCCATGGCCCTGCGGATCGCCACCTGGAACGTCAATTCGGTGCGCACCCGGCTCGATCAGGTGGCCGCCTGGCTCGAGGCCGAGGGGCCCGACGTGCTCTGCCTGCAGGAAACCAAGGTGGCCGACGAGCTGTTTCCCCACGCCGCCTTCGAGGCCCTGGGCTACCGGGCGGTGATCAGCGGCCAGAAGGCCTACAACGGCGTGGCCATCCTCAGCCGGCTGCCGATCGAGGACGTGCGGGTGGGCTTCGCCGCCCTGCTGCCGGGCGATCCGGCGGCCGAGCGGCTGGGCGAGCAGAAACGGGTGATCAGTGCCTGGATCGAGGGGGTGCGGGTGCTCAATCTCTACGTTCCCAATGGATCAGCCCTGACCTCAGAGAAGTACCCCTACAAGCTGGAATGGCTGGCCTGTCTGCGGCGCTATCTGGAGGCCCAGGACGCCGAAGGGGAGCCGCTGGCCATGGTGGGGGACTTCAACATCGCCCTGGAGTCCCGCGACATCCACGATCCGGAGCGCCTCAGCGGCGGAATCATGGCCAGCGAGCCGGAGCGGCAGGCCCTGATGGAGGCCCTCGGCGATCGCCTCAGCGACGTGTTCCGCGTCTTCGAACCGGAGGGCGGCCACTGGAGCTGGTGGGACTACCGCACCGGCGCCTGGGATAGGGACAGGGGCTGGCGCATCGACCACATCTATCTTTCTGAGGAGCTGCTGGCCTGCGCCACGGGCTGCGTGATCCACAAGAGGGTGCGGGGCAACGAACAGCCCAGTGACCATGCCCCGGTGGCGGTGCACCTGGCCTGGCCACCGCAGGAGGCAGCCGACGGTGATGACGACGGCTGGTGATGACCCGGGGCCTCAGGCCAGGAAAGCCGCCAGCGCCAGCTCCGGCCGCCGCACCAGGGCGAACAGGGTGCCGGCATTCCCCCGGCTCACCCGCAGCTCGTCATCCAGAACGGTGACATCAAGCCAGGCGGCAAACCCCTGCTGCACCTGCCGAAACAGCTGCAGCCGCCGTTCTCCGATCTGGGGCCCCAGCCAGCCGCCGCGCTCGAAGCGCACCGACACCCGCTGGTGGGGCGGCGCGGGCTCCACGGCGATCCGGGCCTGCACCCCGATCCCCGCCAGCGGCCCAAGGGGGCCGGCCAGCCGCAGCAGGTTCAGAGCGCGGCCGGCGGCGGGATCGAGCAGCTGCAGATTCTCCAGCCAGGGCTGGACCGCCAGGTAGGGCTGGGAACTGCTGCTCCAGCGCAGCTCCCATACCCCCGCCAGCTGGGCGGTCTGGGCGGAGAGATCGGCGGGCTGCAGCTGCTCCAGCCGCTCGATCAGGGCCTCGATGCGCCTGGCGGCCGGAGCTGGAGAGCCGGGGGATCCGGCCCGCAGCAGCCCCAGCAGTTCCTTCCGGCAGGCCTGGGCGTCGCCGGCAGCAGCGGTCGGGCCATCGGCCATGGCAAGGGAAGCTTCCGACACCGGCTCTCACCCGCAGGACGGGGGCGCGTCAGGATCCATGCTGTCAGGTCCAGGAGGCCATCGGATACCGTGTCGCCCGGCCTGATCGCCGATCCGATCCAACGGCAGACCCCGTGACGCTGACCACCGTCGATGTGACCCTGGTGGGGGCGGGGATCATGGGCGCCACCCTGGGCACCCTGCTGAAGCAGCTGCGTCCGGAGCTCCACATCCTGCTGCTCGAAGGGCTCCCCATGGAGGCCCAGGAAAGCTCCAGCGCCTGGAACAACGCCGGCACGGGCCACGCGGGGAACTGCGAGCTGAACTACACGCCGATGGCGGCAGACGGTTCGATCAGCCTCACCAAGGCGCTCGACATCAACGAGGCCTTCGATCTCTCGCGCCAGCTCTGGACCCACCTGGTGGGGACCGGGGCCCTGGGCTCCCCGCAGGCCTTCATCCAGGGCGTTCCCCACATGAGCTTCGTGCTGGGGGAGGAGCGGCGGGCTTACCTGCGGGAACGCCACCGGCTGATGGCCGCCCACCACTGCTACCGGGGCATGGCCTACAGCGAAGAGCCGGCCCGGGTGGCGGACTGGGCGCCCCTGCTGATGGAAGGGAGGGATCCGCACCAGGTCATTGGCGCCACCTACATCGCCTCCGGCACCGACGTGAACTTCGGGGCCCTCACCAGCCAGCTGCTGGATCACCTGCGCGCCAGTCCGCCGTTTGAGGCACGGTTCTCCACGGCGGTGACGGGCCTGCGGCGCCGGCAGGAGGGGGGCTGGCGCCTGGAGAGTCGCGATCAAGCCAGTGGTGAAAACCGCCTGATCGATTCCGGCACCGTGTTTCTCGGGGCCGGTGGCGGCGCCCTCACCCTGCTGCAGAAAGCGGGGATCCCCGAAGGACGGGGCTACGGCGGCTTCCCCGTCAGCGGGCTGTGGCTGCGCTGCGGCGATCCGGCCGTGGCCAGCCGCCACCACGCCAAGGTCTATGGGATGGCGGCCGCCGGCTCGCCACCGATGTCGGTGCCCCACCTCGACACCCGTCTCGTCGACGGCCGGCAGTGGATCCTGTTCGGGCCCTATGCCGGATTTTCCAGCAAGTTCCTCAAGAGCGGCTCCCTCTGCGACTGGCCCGGCTCCCTGCGGCCCGGCAACCTGCTGCCACTGCTGGCGGTGGCCCGGGACAACCTGCCCCTGACCAACTACCTGATCGGCCAGGTCTTCGCCAGCGCCGGGCAGCGCTTCGCGGCCCTGCGCGACTTCTACCCCAACGCCCGGCCCTCCGACTGGTCACTGGCGGTGGCCGGCCAGCGGGTGCAGATCATCAAGGGCGACCCCGACCGGGGCGGGGTGCTCCAGTTCGGCACCGAGGTGGTGCATGCGGCCGACACCTCGCTGGTGGCCGTGCTGGGGGCCTCACCAGGCGCCTCCGCCGCCGTGGCGATCAGCCTGGAGATCCTGCGCTCCTGTTTCCGCGACAAGCTGCCCGATGGCTGGGAGCGGACCCTGAAGCGGATCCTGCCCTCCTATGGCGAATCGATCCGCCACGACGCCGACCTCTGCCGGCGGATCCGCAGCCAGAGCGCCGAGGTGCTGGGGCTGCCGGCACCCGGCTAGGGCTGGCGGGGCGGCAACAGCAGGCCGGCCCGCACCGCCCACGGGGAAAGGGCGAACAGGCGCAGCATGGCCGCCAGCAGCTCCGGGACGGCCAGGGTGTTGGCCAGGAAGCCAGCCCACTGCGGACCGGGCAAGCGGAAGAAGCTGGCGAAGAACTGGCGCAGCTGGGCTTCGGGAAAGCCCATCAGCTTGTCCAGCCCGAACTGGTAGAGGGCGTGCTTGCTGCGCAGCTCCGGGGACCAGAGGGCCCGCCAGCCGGCCTGAGCCAGGAGAGCCGAGGGAGCCTCCGACGCCGCCATCGCCGCCGCCACCGCCGCGGCCACCGCCGGCGCCCGGCGCAGCAGGGCGCCCACCATGTAGCCCGAGGCCGGGTGCACCATCGAGGCCGCCCCGCCGAACCCCAGCACCGGCTGGCGCAGGTCCGGCAGGGGCAGGTTCATCGGGAACAGGCAGAACTCCTCGTGCTCCACTTCCAGCACCTGAACGCCCCGCTGGGCCAGGCGCCGCTGGAGGCGTTGCTGAAGCACCTCGAAGGGCACCGGTGGAGCCAGGGCCAGCGACGTCTCCTCGACGAAGAAGCGCCCCCCGCCCAGGTCCATCGCATACAGGAAGGTGGGGGGCTCGGCGCGCTCCGCCTCGCTGAGGTGGTCGCAGCGGTAGTCCATGAGCACGAACTGATCGGGCGACACCGGCGGCGCCGAGAAACGGCCGACGACGCCATAGGCCGACTGGCCCGCCACCGGGCCCCGGTCGGGCCGCCGCACCAGCAGCGGCTGATGGCCGGTGGCATCCACCACCAGCCGCGCCTGCCACGGGCCCCCATCTGCCCCCACCACCTCACTCAGGGCACCAACGGCCTGGCAGCCCGTGGCCAGCCCCTGCAGCACTTCCACCCCGCCGCGATCACAGGCGGCCAGCCAGTGCTGCTGCAGGGCCTGGCGGTTGAACAGGCCGTAATCGCGGCCATGGACCGTGGGGCGGTTGGCCGCCGCCGCGGGGTCGGGATCGCCCGCCCCGAAGTAACTCACCGTGTGGCTCCAGCGGTGCTCCAGCAGGTGACCCAGGCCGAGGGCGTCCACCTCATCCCCCCAGATGCCGTAGGTGTTGGGCCAGGGGGTGCGCGGATCCTGGGGCGCCAGCAGGGCCACCTGGAGCCCTTCCGCCGCCAGGGCCGCCGCGATGCAGAGGGCGGCGGGGCCACCTCCGAGCACCAGCACGTCCCTCGCCATCTCGCCGGTACGGTGATGGCTCATCCTGCATCACGGCCCATGCGCGCCATCGCCCGCTGGATGCTGGCGGCGCTGGCCTGCCTGGGCCTGAGCCTGGTGCTGGGCCTGGTTCCGGCGACGGCAGCCCCGGTCGCCGCCGTGCCGATCCGGGTCGCCCTGAAGGTGGACAACGTCTACCGCTTCTCCTCGCGGGAGAAGACCTTCAGCGTCGAGGGGACGCTGCGACTGTCGGCGCCGGCGGCCACCGGGCGGCAGTGGCTGGCGGCGGAGGTGGATCTGCTCGAGCTGGTGCGCTTCCAGAACCTGGTGGAGCCCTGGGACTCGCTGCTGGAGGCCAGCAGCGGTCCGCTTCGCCTGGGCACGGAGCTGGGCCGCGATTACCGCTTCAACGGCAATTTCTATTCCGATGAGATCGATTAGCGGGGGTATCCCTTCGGCACCCTCCCCTTGCAGATCCGCCTGGAGGCCGACAGCGCCGCCTCCGGCGTCAGCGGCCGCAGCAACATGAACGGCTACCGGCTGAGCAACTGGCGCCTGTTCCACCACCGCGGCGGCGTGGAGATGGAGCTGCGTTACGAGCCCATCGGCTGGGCGGCCCTGGTGAAGTGGCTGCTGCCACTCACGATCACGATGGTGGTGATGCTGCTCACCCCCATCCTGCGGGCCGGGTTCAGCTCCGAGCGCCTGGCGATCCCGCCGGTGATCCTGCTGACGCTGGTGTTCATGCAGCAGGCCTACCGCGATTCGCTGCCCTCCCTGCCCTATCTCACCGTGCTGGATGGGCTGTATGCCTTCTCCTATCTGGTGACGCTGGTGTTCTTCTGCCAGTTCATCTGGTGCGCCAATCGGCTGGATCGCCTTGCCAACGAGGGCAACGGGCAGGGCCGCCCAGGGCTCGAACGCCGGATCGAGCGCCTGGAGCTGGGGCTGCAGCTGGGCAGCCTGGCCGGCTACGGGATGCTGCTGCTCTGGGCCTGGGGCCAGCGCTGACCCCTCCTGGAGGGGTCAGTCGTCCGTGTCTGGGGACTCCTCAACGGATGGAGCCGTGTCCCCAGTGGCCTCGGAAGTGGCGGCCGGAGCCTCCGCGGTGACATCCGCCGCGGCCTCAGGAGCCGCCCCATCGGCCAGCTCTTCCTCCTCCGCCGCCGGCGGCACCAGCACCACCTCGGTGAGGCGATCACCGGAATCCAGTTTCTGCAGCCGCACCCCGGTGGCCGCCCGGGACTGCTGGGGAATGGCGTCGGCCTTCATGCGCACGATCACCCCCCGCTCGCTCACCAGCAGCAGCTCCTCACCGGCGCCGAGCACCTTGAGGCCCACCAGCACGTCGCCGTCGCGGCGGAACTTGATCGCCCGCAGGCCCATGCCGGCGCGGCGCTGCAGCCGGAACTGATCCACCGGCACCCGCTTGCCCAGGCCGCTGGCGCTGGCCACCAGCACCCAGGGACCCTCGCTGGGGGCGACCTCGTCGCCCTCCTCCTCGTCGCCACCAGCGGCGTCAGCGGTGCTGGCGACACGGTCCGCCAGTTCCGCCGTGAGCACATCCATGCTCACCAGCTCATCGCCGGGGCGCAGGTTCATGGCCCGCACACCGCGGGCGGTGCGGCCCAGGGGACGCAATTCCTCGTCGCTGAGACGGAAGTGGATCGTCATCCCCTTGAGGGAGCCGATCAGCACGCTGTCGCCAGGCAGGGCGAGGCGCACCCAGCGCAGGGCGTCGCCGTCTTCGAGGGAGATGGCGATCAGGCCGTTGGAGCGGATGTTGCTGAAGGCCGACAGGCGGGTGCGCTTGATGTAGCCGCCACTGGTGAGCATCACCAGCTGCACGTCGTCGTCGAAGGCGCTCACCGCCAGCAGGGAGGTGATCGCTTCCTCGCGGGGAATCGGCAGCAACTGCACGATCGGCGTGCCCTTGGCGGAACGGCTGCTGATCGGCACCCGGTAGGCGGGGATGGAATACACCACGCCCCGGTCACTGAACAGCAGCAGGGCGTCGTGGTCGTTGCAGCTGATGAACAGCTTCACCGCCTCTTCGCCCTGGCTGCGGGTGCCGGCCTTGCCGCGGGTGCCGCGGCTGGTGGCCTCGAACTCGCTCACCGGCATCCGCTTGAGGTAGCCGTTCTCCGTGAGCAGCACCACCGACCGCTCATTGGCGATCAGATCGATGTCTTCCAGCCCACCTTCGAGATCCAGGATCTCGGTGCGGCGGGGGGAGTCGTAGCGGCTGCGGAGCACCTGGAGCTCCTCCTGGATCAGCCCCAGCACCCGCTCCTTGCGGCCCAGGATGTCCTGGTAATCGGCGATCTTGGCAACAAGATCGTCGTGCTCGAGCCGGATCTTGTCGGCCTCCAGGGCCGTGAGGCGCCGCAGCTGCATCTGCAGGATGGCGTCGGCCTGGATCTCGCTGAGACCGTGGCGCTCCTGCAACTGGGCCCGGGCGGTGGCCGTGTCGGGGGCGGCCCGGATCAGGGCGATGATCGGGTCGAGCTGGTCGAGGGCCAGCAGCAGGCCCTGCAGGATGTGGTCGCGCTCCTCGGCCTTGCGCAGGAAGTAACGGGTGCGCCGCTCGATCGTGCCGATGCGGAACTCGAGGAAGACCCGCAGCATCCGGCCGAGGGTGAGCAGCACCGGCTCCCCCTTCACCAGGGCCAGCATGTAGGCGCTGAAGTTGTTCTGCAGCGGCGTGAGCTTGAACAGGTTGTTCAGCACCACCTGGGGGTAGGCGTCGCGGCGCAGTTCGATCACGATGCGCATGCCGTCGCGATCGCTTTCATCGCGGATGTCGGCGATGCCCTCGAGCTTCTTGTCGTTGACCAGCTCGGCGATGCGCTCGATCAGGGAGGCCTTGTTGGTCTGGTAGGGGAGCTCGGTGATGATCACCGCGTCCCGGTCGGGACGGCCCTTGGCTTCCACCGTTTCGATGGAGGCCACGCCGCGCATGGTGATCGAGCCGCGGCCGGTGGTGTAGGTCTCGCGGATGCCGCGGCGGCCAAGGATCTGGCCACCGGTGGGGAAATCGGGTCCCGGGATGATCGCCATCAGGGCCCGGTCCTCGATCTCCGGGTCGTCGATCAGGGCCAGCAGGCCGTCGATCAGCTCGGTGAGGTTGTGGGGGGGGATGTTCGTGGCCATCCCCACGGCGATGCCGGAGGAGCCGTTGAGCAGCAGATGCGGCACCCGGGCCGGCATCACGGTGGGTTCCTGCTGGGAGCCGTCGAAGTTGTCGATGTAATCGACGGTCTCGGCTTCGATGTCCTCCAGCAGGCTGTCGGTGGTCAGGGCCTGCAGGCGCGATTCGGTGTACCGCATGGCGGCCGGCGGGTCGTTGTCGACCGAGCCGAAGTTGCCGTGCCCATCGATCAGGGGCATGCGCATGGAGAAGTCCTGGGCCATGCGCACCAGGGCGTCGTAGACGGCCGTGTCGCCGTGGGGGTGGTACTTACCCAGAACCTCCCCCACGACGCGGGCGCATTTCCGGTAGGGCCGGTCGCTGGTGAGACCGAGCTCGTACATCGCGTACAGGATGCGCCGGTGCACCGGCTTGAGGCCATCGCGGGCATCGGGCAAGGCCCGGCCCACAATCACGCTCATCGCATACTCCAGGTAGGAGCGCGACATCTCGTTGCGCAGGTCGGTCTGGATGATCCGTCCGTCGGATTCACCGGGTCCGGTTGGATCCGCCATGCAAGACCGTATGGGGCACACCCCACTCTATCGATGACCCTGCCGGCCCGTCGTGAATCGGCCCTGCGCGAGCGTCAGCGCAAGGGGGTGCTGCGGGTGCGGGCCGCCGCCGACTTCCGCGCGCTGGTGGCCGAAGCAGGGCTGCCGGAGGCCTACGACAGCACCGACGTGGTGGTGGCGGCCAACGCCGAATTCACCGATCAGGGCTCGCTGCACCTCAATGTCGGCCCCAGCGATCCACCGATCCGCCTGCGGGAGGCCCAGCTGGAGGGCCTCGGAGCCCAGGGCGGCGGCGGCGGTGGCGACCTGGTCCTGCCCATCGGCGGCGGCCTCGGAGAAGCCCAGCGGCAGGGGGGAGCCCATCTGCTCGATCGGCTGCTCAAGGGCGGCTCCCTGACCCTCACCGCCACCGGGGAGATCACCGCCCTGCATCCGCGGCGGGATCTGCAGGCCCAGCTCGACCTGGAGCGGATCGGTTCCGGCCGGCTGCTGCTGCACCGGGCCATCAGCGAAAACGGCGTCGTGGCCGTGAGCAGCGCCGAAGGGGTGCTGCGCAGCCCCTGGGGACCCGTGCTGGGGCCGTTCGGCAACGCGCTCTACGGCTGCGGCGGTGCCGGCAGCATCGGCCTCACCATGCCGGGGCTGACGCTGCTGGGGCCGGGCTCACCGGTGCTGGTGGCGGGGGCGATCGGCTGGGTGGTGGGCAGCGGCAGCGGCCACCAGCCGGGCGTGCCTCGCTCCGCCGGCGGCCACGCCCTCAGCCCGGGGGCGGTGGCAGCGGTGAGCGTGGATCTCCATGGCCTGCGATCCGAATGGCTGCGGCCCTGCTTCTTCGAGGGCCACGGGGCCGGCCTGCTGGTGGGCCTGGCGGCCCCGGTCCCCCTGATCAACGAAGCGGTGGCCCGCCAGGCCGCCTGCGGCGACGGGGAGCTGGAGGCGCCCGTGCTGGACATGGCCATTCCGCGGCGCCTGCGGCCCCGCTTCGGCTCCGTCAGCTATGCCCAGCTCAAATCCGGCCTGATCCAGGTGGAGGGGCACCGCGTCACCGCCGCTCCGGCCCACAGCCCGCGGCTGGCCGAAGCGATCGGCGCGGAGCTGATCACCTGGCTCCAGGACGGTCGCTTTCCGCTGGGCCTGCCGGTCCGGCCGCTCTCGGGGCGCGGAGGCCTGATACCCCTCGACAGCTGAAATCCCTGCACACCTCTGGAGCAGTGGCGGAAAACGGCCGTAAGCTCCGCCGTGAGCTACCGGCGCCAGCCATGGCCGAGACCCCCTTCAGCCCCGAGCCCCCCTTGAGCCCCGAGCCCGAGGAGAACGTGCCGTCGCCACAGCCGTGGCCGACGGAAGCCGCCGAGGTGACGCCGGACCCCGTCACCGCTTGGCCGGAACCGACCCTGGCCGGGCCGGATCCCGAAGCCGAGGCCCCAGAGGCGGTGGAGCCGGAGCCCGGCATCGTGGCCACCTTTGAGGTGCCTCCCCTCGAGGGATCCCCTGATCCCTCCGCAGACGGCGGCGGCGAATTCGAACTGCTGCTGCAGAAGATCAAGGACTGGCTCGGCAGCGGCGAGCTCCAAGCCCAGTGGCAGCGGTTCCGCGGCCCCCTCAAGGGGCTGGCGATCCTCATCGGCGTCGTGCTGCTGCTGCGGGTCTACGCGTCCCTGATCGGCACCCTGGACAGCCTGCCCCTGGTGGGCGGCCTGCTGGAGCTGGTGGGCCTGATCGCGGCGGTCCGTTTCACCATCACCAAGATGGTGCGCAAGAGCGACCGGGAGCAGGTCTTCGCTGACTGGAGCCGCCGCTGGAATGATTTCCGGGGCAGGGAGTGACCTCCCGACCGTGATCGGGCCGGGTCCATCGCGGCCCGGTTGATAGTTTGTGCCCACTGTGTCCGTCCAACGGTGAACATTCAGCTCGGTCGCTCCAGGACCGTCCGCCGCGCCTACGGCATCGACGAAATCGCCCTGGTCCCCGGCGGCCGCACCGTCGACCCGGAAGTGACCGACAGCAGTTGGAGCCTGGGGGGCATCCAGCGGGAGATTCCCATCATCGCCAGCGCCATGGACGGGGTGGTGGATGTGGGCATGTGCATCGAACTCACCAGGCTGGGGGCCCTGGGGGTGCTGAACCTGGAGGGCGTTCAGTGCCGCTATGACGATCCCGAACCGATTCTGGACCGGATCGCCTCGGTGGGCCGCGATGAGTTCGTGGGTCTGATGCAGGACCTCTACAGCCAGCCGGTTCGCGAAGACCTGGTGCGTCAGCGGATCGCTGAAATCAAGGCCGGCGGCGGCATTGCGGCGGTGAGCGCCACTCCGGCGGCGGCCCTGCGCTTCGGCGCGGCGGTGGCCGAATCGGGAGCCGACCTGTTCTTCGTGCAGGCCACGGTGGTCTCCACGGAACACATCGGTCCGGAGGGTCGCCAGACCCTCGACCTGGCCGCCCTCTGCCGCGACCTGGGCGTGCCCGTGGTGATCGGCAACTGCGTCACCTACGACGTGACCCTGCAGCTGATGCGGGCGGGGGCCGCCGGCGTGATGGTGGGCATCGGCCCCGGCGCCGCCTGCACCTCCCGGGGCGTGCTCGGCGTCGGCATTCCCCAGGCCACGGCCGTGGCCGACTGCGCCGCCGCCCGGGACGACTACGAGCGGGAAAGCGGCCGCTACGTGCCGGTGGTGGCCGATGGCGGCATCGTCACCGGCGGGGACATCTGCAAATGCCTGGCCTGCGGCGCCGACGCGGTGATGATCGGCTCCCCGATCGCCCGGGCCGCCGAAGCGCCCGGTCGCGGCTTCCACTGGGGGATGGCCACCCCCAGCCCGGTGCTGCCCCGTGGCACCCGCATCAAGGTCGGCACCACCGGCAGCCTCGAAAAGATCCTGCGGGGTCCGGCGGGCCTCGATGACGGCACCCAGAACCTGCTGGGCTGCATCCGCACCTCCATGGGCACCCTGGGGGCCCGCACCCTCAAGGAGATGCGGGAGGTGGAGGTGGTGGTGGCCCCGTCCCTGCTGACCGAAGGCAAGGTGTACCAGAAGGCCCAGCAGCTGGGCATGGGGAAATAGCACGGCGCGGTCCGCCCCGGAGGCCGACCTTCGTCGCAGACCTGGACAACACTGCCTCAAGGCGAGATGGAGGCTAACCTCTGCATGTGGGGGCTCCGGCTCGCACACTCCTCACACCCCCCGGCCCGGCGTGTCCGGGCTTTTTGTCTTCTCCCACCGCTCCATGCGCAGCCCCGCCGCCTGGGGCGGCCGGTTCCGCTACGGCCTGCAACGCTGACTCGATCCCAGGGGATAGCGGCCGAACCCGGTTGCTAGATTCAATTCATCCCGAGTCTGCAAGGAATGTCCAGCGCCGCTGCCGTCACCGACGCCTCCTTCGAGCAAGACGTGCTCAAGAGTGATGTGCCCGTGCTGGTTGATTTCTGGGCCCCCTGGTGTGGCCCCTGCCGCATGGTGGCGCCGATCGTCGATGAGATTGCCAAGGAATACGAAGGCAAGATCCGCGTCTACAAGCTCAACACCGACGAAAACCCCAACGTCGCCAGCCAGTACGGCATCCGCAGCATTCCCACCCTGATGCTGTTCAAGGGCGGCCAGAAGGTCGACACCGTCGTCGGTGCCGTCCCCAAGAACACCCTGTCCGGCACCATTTCCAAATACCTCTGATTCCATTCCGCTGACACCGCCCCTCTCCCCGAACCCAGCGCCGGCGGCGGGCAGAAGTCCCCTTCAGGCCCTCGCCGACGAACTCCAAGGCCACCCCCAGCGCCGCCAGATTGAGCGGGCAGTGGTGTCCCTGCTGCAGGTGGCTCGCCAGGAGAAGGAAGAGGAGGAATGGCGGCTGATCGCCGGTTCCCTGGCTGACATCAGCGAAGCCCTGGAGGTCTTCCGTCCCCGTCGCCGCGCCCGCAAGATCAGCGTGTTCGGCTCGGCCCGCACCCGCCAGAGCGACCCCTGCTACCACCTGGCCGAAGCGGTCGCCCGCCAGGCGGTGCAAGCCGGATTTGAGGTGATGACCGGTGCGGGGGCCGGCGTGATGGAGGGCGCCAACAGCGGTGCCGGTTGTGAGCACAGCATCGGCCTCAACGTGGATCTGCCATTCGAGCAGCATCCCAACCCGTACGTGAGCGCCTGCGACGACCGCCTGCTCTACTTCCGCTATTTCTTCACCCGCAAGCTGTTCTTCCTGATGGAGAGCGATGCCCTCGTGGTGATGCCGGGGGGATTCGGCACCCTCGATGAACTGTTCGAGTGCCTCACCCTCATCCAGACGGGACGCACGTCCCCGATCCCGCTGGTGCTGCTCTGCCCACCGGGCGACGATTTCTGGAAGGTCTGGAAGCGGAACGTGCACAACGAACTCGCCAGCCGCGAACTGATCTCACCGGAGGATGTGGATCTGATGGTGGAAGCCTCGAGCGCCGAGGAGGCGGTGGCCCAGATCTGCCGCTTTTACAGGGTGTTCCACAGCGCCCAGTTGGGGCAGGACCGCATCGAACTGCTTCTCAACGCCGAGGTGCCGCGCGCCCTGTTGCCGGAGCTGAATCGGAGCTTCGCCGATCTCCTGGACCAGGGCGCCATCCAGAGCGGCGAGGGGGTCGACGACAACGGCCTGCTCAGGCCCTGCCTGCAACTGCGCTTCGACAAACGCCGCGTCGGCCGTCTCTACCAGTTCATCGATCACCTCAACGGCCTCGATCTGCCTGCCTCATCGGCCCTGGAGCATCCGGCCGAGCGGGTCCCCACGGGCAGCCCGCCATGAGTCGCATCGGCCTGATCGACTACGGCATGGGCAACCTGCACTCGGTGCAACGCACCTTTGCCCGGCTCGGCGCCGAGCTGGTCAGCGTGCACGGCCCGGCGGACCTGGAGCCCTGTGACGCCCTGGTGCTGCCGGGGGTGGGGGCCTTCGATCCGGCCATGGAGCGGCTGCGGGCGGCGGGGCTCGAGCCGGCCCTGCGCCGCTCCTGCGCCAGCGGGAGACCGCTGCTGGGGATCTGTCTGGGGTTGCAGCTGCTGTTCGAAGCCAGCGACGAGGGCCAGGCCGAAGGACTGGGGGTACTGGCCGGCCGGGTAACAACCCTGCCGCGGGTGGCCGGCCACCCCCTGCCCCACATGGGCTGGGCCCCCCTGATCCCGGCCACCGCCAGTCCGCTGCTCGACGCCCACACCCCGGAGGCCTGGGTCTACTTCGTGCATTCCTTCGCCGCTGAACCGGCCGAGGCCGCCGCCACCACAGCCCGGGTGGACTACGCCGGCACCCTGGTCACGGCGGCGGTCTGGCACGGCACCATCGCCGCCTGCCAGTTCCACCCGGAGAAGTCCGGACCGGTGGGGGAGGCGATGCTGCGCCGCTGGCTCGACTGGGTGGCGTCCCCGTGACCCTGCGGGTGAGCGGGGGGCGCCGGCTGCAGAGCCCCCCAGGCAGCACCGCCCGGCCCACCGCCGCCCGGGTGCGCCTGGCGGTGATGAACCTGCTGGCTGCCGAAGTCCCGGGCAGCCGCTGGCTGGATCTGTGCTGCGGCAGCGGTGTGATGGCCTGTGAGGCCCTGCAGCGAGGGGCTTCACAGGTGGTGGCGGTGGAGCGGGATCGCCGCATCGCGGCGGTGGCCCGCAGCAATCTGGAGCTGGTGCGGCGGGGCCGGACGGCGGGGCCGCCCGAAACGGAGGCTCCCCGCTGTTCGGTGGTGTGCGACGAGGTGCTGCGCTGGCTGGGCCGTGACTTCGAAGCACCCTTCGATCTGATCTACGCGGACCCGCCCTATGCGGCTGGTCTGTATGGCCCGATCGCCGCGGCCGTGCTTCGAGGCGGCTGCCTCCTACCGGGCGGCATCCTGGTGTGGGAGTGCGCCAGCGATGCGGTGCCCGAGGTGCCGGCCGGATGGCGGCTTCGCGATCGGCGGCGCTACGGCGGCAGCACGGTGGTGCTGCTGGAAAAACACGGCAACTTCTAAGGAATCACGCAAATAGTTCATCTTTGTACACACCATGTGCATCGCATCTGCTGCGTTTCCGCTTATCAGGAGGAGGATGGATTGATTTAGGAGCACCTCGAAAAATCTTCGCCGCGCCCTGACTGCCTGTTAAATATGCAATAGAATTCCTTCAGTTCAATACAGCTGAATGGGACAGCGTGGATGCTGGGATGAGGAGAAGCGTATCCACAGGCTTCAGCAGCAGAAGCCCACATTGGCGACCTTATCTGAGGCCATTCCCTGGGAGGCATTCAGGCCATTGCTGGAACATTGTTACAGCCATGAACGCAAGCGCGATGCCGGCAGAAAGCGGATTGATCCGCTCATCCTCTTCATGATGCTGGTGCTGCAGCAGCTCTTAAACCTCAGCGATGAAAAGCTGGAATTCCAGGTCAACGATAGGCGCTCATTTTAGGAGTTTGTCGGTCTGGGAGTGATGAGCACCATTCCCGATGCCACCACCATTGCTTTCTTCCGCGAACGGCTCCGCAATGCGGGTGTCATCGATGAGCTTTTTGAACGGTTTGATGAGTACCTGCGGTCCTAGGGGCTGGAGGCCCGTGGTGGGTAGATCATCGATGCCACGCTGGTCCCTGTTCTCAGCAGCGAAACTCGCGGCCTGAGAACGAAGCCATCAAGAGAGGCCAGCTGCCAGAAGGATGGGCCGACAAGCCAGAACGGTTGCGGCAGAAGGACCTTCATGCTCGCTGGGTCAAAAAGAACGGCATCAGCCACTATGGATACAAGAACAGTATCTGCATTGATGTCGAACATGGCTTCATCCGCAGATACGCCATTACACCAGCCAACATTCACGACAGCCAGATCATTCTGCAGGTGCTGGATCCTGAGGACAGGGATGACTTCGGCTGGGCTGATTACGGCTACGCAGGCGCTCGGTATGAGGATCTACTGGAAGAGGCTGGTTTTGAGAGCCGAATTCATGAGAAGGGATCTCGCTGCCATCCCTTGAGCGAGGAGGCAAAGAAACGGAACAAGATCCAATCGAGCGTGCGGGCAAGGGTTGAGCACGTCTTTGGTGCAATCACAACCGGCATGCGCGGCAAGCTGACAAGGCAGATTGGATTGGCCAGAACCAAAGCTTGGTGGGGGGCTGCGTAATCTAACTTACAACTTCCTGCGTTACCTGCACTTCTCGTAAAGGACAGTACTGGAAGCCTGATCAGTCGGCTGTGGGGAAAGGGTCCCACATTGAAGACATTGATGTCAGTCATCAGGCGGATCTGCACGTTCAGGGGATGAGCTCGTGACGTTGTAAGGCTGCCTCGGCAATGGCAATAGTTCGAGGCACCCCTTATCCGATCAGCAAAGGACGAGGTCTCGACTGCTTGTGATTGAGTAAGCCAGGAGAGGCGCTGTTTCCGTACATCTTCTTGCCCGTTACAAAAGTCAACAAGACTTAGCCGAAAAGGCCTTAGCGTTCCGAAAAAGAAATCGGATAGCAGGATTCAGGTTTTCAATCAAATCTTGAGAAATGGAGCGAAACACTCTTTCTTCATCCGGTTGTTTAGGCGGTGCTTCAGAAAAAAAGAATACAGCAATTGGCCGATGGAACTGTTCGGCCAGTCTATCCATTTGTGAATATGCTGGGCTTAGATCTCCAGACTGCCACTTTGCAATCCTTGCAAATTGCTTGTTAGTTGAAAGGTCTTTATTCTTGTAGCCTTCATTCAATCCTGTGGCCTTCATTTTTTCTGGCCCATCCAATGATTTCAGGTTTGACCTGAATTCGCTTTGCCACCCACGGGACAACAGCGATTAATTTCTGTAAGGCTTACTCCTTATGCTGACTTCCTGTCGACCGTGTTTCTACGTATTCTTCATCGATTGGTCAAGCCTGACAAGCAACTGGTCTGATCCTTCTAACTTCAAGGCCACCAGCCAGCCGCAGAAGGCTGAGAAATGACTGGTGGGATTCTAGCAGCGGTAAGTTATGCAGGGTCTAAGTTATGGTCACTTCTTTTGATCCTCTTGCGAAGACGACGACTCCAGGTCCAGGCAGCTCCGACACCAAGCAATGGCAATGGCCCAGGAACTGCGGTGCCTGGTGCTGGCTCATCAATGAAGAAGTTGTCCATCCCAAAGCAGTCGACCTCATTTTCTGCCGTGAACAAGAATGACTTGATGCCATCGAACTCTGAGCCGAGAAAGATTTGGGTGGAGGGGAAACCCCAATTCTCTGGAGGCAGGAGTTGTTTGAAGCTTTCATTGATTCCGTCGGTTGACGCGTGGATAAAAGCTCGCTCATTCCCCGATGCGAAACCGCCACCAGTGGCTGTGTTTGAGGTCAGCACAAAGTAATTGAGATCAAATGAACTGCTGTCAGTCTTGGTGACCTTGATTTGGGTCAGATCGCCGAAGTTCCCTGTTCCCCAGTGCCCATGAATGACGTCGTTGCGTGCCCCATAGTAGTCCCCGATCTTGGCAGCAAATGCATCGCCACCGCCTGTATTGCCGATGAAGTCTAGCTTGAACCCACCTTCTTCGTAATCGTCTACATTATCCCAGACAACACTGTTATTGGTTGTTTCGGTTGTTGCGTTCATTCGAGTGACGGTGCCTCCTGTGAAGTCGATCTGGACAGCACTGGCCGAAAGAGGCGCAAGCGCAGTGATCATCATCAGGAGTGGCAAGCCAGAGAGACGACCCTTGTGATTCCATGGTGGTGAATAGCGGAAGTCCTTGAAGCACTTGCCAAGCAGATTGTTCATGACTTTGGAATGCTTAAAAGACACCAAACGCTGATTAAGTCTGCTCTTCTCATTAAAATTTCACGGCGGCCGGGCAAACCCAGCAATTCTTAATGCCATTCAGGCTTGGCCGCCATGGCGTCGAGTCTCTAGTGTGCCGTCCCGGAGATTTGCGAGCAAAGTCACTGGAGCTTCTCCAGGATTGAATCCGCCGTTGCGGTCCAGTTGAACGGTGCCTTGGTCTTATTGGAGGCCGCCACGAACTGCTCGATCCGGGCGATCAGCTCCTACCGCTGCGCGGAAGCCTGCGGCTAGGACGCTGGAGAAGCTGCCGCGCCGGATGGCGCGTTGGGTCATGATCCCAAACCAGCGCTCCATCTGATTGAGCCAGGAGGCGTAGGTGGGGGTGTAGTGGACGTGGAAGCGTGGTCGTTGTGCCAGCCAGGAGCGGACCTATCGCTGCGCGGAAGACCTTCGATCTAGGGCGTGCTTGTGGGTGCAGTAGTTGTCCACGATCAGGTGGATTTCGAGATCCTCAGGAACGGATGTCACGATCTGGCGCAGGAACCCCAGGGACTCCTGATGCCGGTGGCGCGACTTGCACTGGTGAGTACCTCGCCGATGGCCACGTCAAGGGCGGCTAACAGGGTGGTGACTCAGTGATGGATGTAGTCGTGGGTCACGCCTTCCACGTCGCCCCGTCGGCAGCAGCAGCTGGGTCCGGTCCAGGGCCTGGCTCTGCGTCTTCTCGTCGACGCAGAGCACCATCGCCATGTCAGGTGGGTTCAGGTAAAGACCAACGATGTCGCGGACCTTCTCGACAAAGAAGGGGTCGGTGGAGAGCTTATAGCCGTCAGGCTTCAGCGGAGCGGTACGACTTCTGCCGATGGGGCTGCACTGAGATGCTCTGCAGCCAGCGGTGGACGGTGGTTTTGGAGATGCCGGTGGCGGCTGCCAGGGAACGGGCACACCAGCGGGTGCTGCCATCAGTGGGCTTGCTCTGCAGGGCCCGGTTGATCACGTCGGCCACCTTGTTGTCCTCATAGGTGCGAGGCCGACCCGGCCTTAGCTCGTCGTTTAGGCCCTCAATGCCCAGATGGAGGTAGCGCTGGCGCCACCTGCCCACCGTTGAGCCCCTAACGCCAAAGCGTTTGGCCACGGCCGTATTGGCCTCACCAGCGGCGCAGGCCAAAACGATCTGGGCGCGCTGCACGATCGAGTGCGGCCAGGTCCGCGATCCGGCAAGGCTCTGGAGCTGACTCACCCCGTCTGCCGAAAGTTCCAGCGGAGCCATGGGGCGACCAACAGGCAAGGAACGACTCTCGAAGGAGGCACTCCAAACCTTATCGTTTATGTCCGGGCCGTCACACAAGCGGGGAGTATGGGTGGGGTCAGAAGGGTGGACGCAGCCCCGAGATGTTCGGTGGGCCAATGCAACACCGCTGTACCTCAGGGTTATCCGGTGGAGCAGGAGGCGGTGGTGATCTGCAGGCCCCACCCCGTCGCGACGGACAACCAGGAGCCACCGGGAGGATCCTGACGACTATTTGCAGAGCCTCAGCGACGAGGTGATCCAATCAGCACCGGAGACGCCTTCCGATCGGAATGATCGGCCCGGCTGACCGGCTGCCGCTGGCTGGATCTCTGCGGCGGTGGCGAGAAGCCATCTGGAGATGGTCCTCAGGGGCAGGGCAGGGCCACCAACACTTGAGCCTTCCTTCGATCTGATCGACGTTGATCCGCACGATGCCGCCGGGATGCATCCCCCGATCGCCTCCGCCGTCAGAGACCATGGCTGGCTGGGGCCCGAGGTTGGTCCCGGATGGTAGGCCCGAGAACGGAGACGCCATGGAGGTAGCACGGTGTTGCGGCTGGAGGCCACAGCCTCACCTTGAAGAACAACCTTCTTTGCCTCTCGTTCAGGAGCATAGGGATACCCTGTTGATCTGCTTGCCTTGAGGGCATCGCAGAGAGAGAAGAGGGAAACCTTGACTTCCGTCCATTACCAGGCGGAGCATAGCATGCTAGGAAGGATAGTGTCATAGGAGTGAATATTCCTTAAAAGAAACAGATCGGCAATCCAAGGGATTGTCTTGCGATTGGAGGGTGTATAGTGTTATCATCCGAAATTTACGCCATCGGCACGAAGGCGACTGGTCTCTTCCTTCAATGGCAGGGGTTGCGTGCGCAAGTTCCAAAACTGTTTTCACGCCCATGCGGGGCCCGCAGAACGACACTCTCACGCTGAATCAATGGTCACAAGAACTTCGGCCAGCCTCCTGGCAGGGCCTTTTTCATGGCCACGGGCTCTGCCTTGGCAACCTCTGGATTGGCAAAGGCGCACCCCCTCCCGATGTCACGGCCTGCCAGATCTATAGTCCGGCCAGCCGCTGAATCATCCGCTGATCCACTCACCTCCGGCAGTCGCAGAAGCCGGATCCGCCACAAAACGCCCACCCCAGACCACCACCAACCAGATCAATTGAGCCTGGTTCCTGCATCGCCAGCCTGCCAACCTTGAGATCAGATGTTCCATGGCTGCTTCCCCGACCCGCATCGTTCCCAGGTCCGAACCGTCCCGGCTGATCGCTTCCCAGCTAGGCATCCTCGCTGTCTGCCTGCTGGTCCTTTACGTGCTGGTGGTCCTGGCCGCCATCCTGCCGCCGCGGCTCCTGGATCCCGCCTGGCAGCTGAGGTTCACCGGAGCACTGATCAACAACGGGTTCATCGCCCTTCTCGGCCTGGCGTTGGTCCACCTGGCCGCCTATCTCAACCCCACCAATCCCCATCTGGGCCGTCGCCGTGATGACTTCGCCAGCTGGGCTCTGATCGCTGTGCTGGGGTTTCTCCTGCTCATCCCCCTCCAGGGCTATGCGGTTTGGAATGGCATCAGCACCGCAAACAACCAGCAGAACAGTCAGCTCAAAGGGGTGAGCGGCAGGATCGCGGCGATGCGGGAGGCGATCAACAAATCCTCCAGCACCCAGGAGTTGCAACGGCGCCTGCTGGCCCTCAGGCTGCCTTCGCTGAGTGCGCCGGACCTTGCCCAGCCCCTGCCGCAGCTGCGCAAGGCCATGCTCGCCGCCCTGGAGCAGACGGAAATCCGCGCCACGGACAGATTCAAGGGCATCCAGCCGCAGCAGCTGTGGCTGGTGATCCAGGGCAGCATCCGGGCGGTCTTCTCCGCTCTGGTGCTCGTTGTTGGCTTCGCTGCCTTCACCCGGCGCCCCCGCAAGGAACTGACGCTCCTGCAGCAGTGGCAGGACCGGTTCCAGCGCCGCAGAGGGTCTTCCTCCCATTCCCCGTCTCGGCGCCCGACCAAGAGCCAGCAGGATAACCCTGAAAACTATCTGCGCAGCCTGAACGAAGGGAAGGAGGAGACGCAAGCAGAACCACCGAACGAAACGAAATGATCGGCGGCGATGCCGGTGGCTGTTGGCTTGCTCCAAAGGCATGGCTGGAGCCATAGGACTCCATCCTCTGGCTGCCAGCTCAGTGCGGAGCGGCCGAAATGGTTCGTCATCCCTGCACCATGAAGCGAACAGTCGGCGCCTCGCACTCCTGGGCTGCTGACGATTCAGGAGAAGCATTTACGGCCAGGGGCTCTTGGACGCCAAAGCATCGACTGAATGGATGATCACTTATCAATGGCAGTTGGCTTCTACCTCAACCTACGATCTTGGACTGACTACAGATTTTAACGATGGCTTCGTTGGTGGTCTCAGTACCATCGACTTCTATAATCAAGTCAATGGTGTAACTGATGGACTTGCATTTCGATCTCTGGGATTAACAGCCGATCCTGGGAATCCTACGCCTTCTGTCCCCACTCCCCTGCCTATCCTCGGGATCAGCGCCGCCTTAGGCAGTTCCCGGAACATCAGGAAGCGAATGAAGACCAGTAAGATTCCCGAAAAGATTAGCACCCCTTAAGTGAGCAGTCTCATCATCACCTCATTTCGGCAGTGAGCTCTAAAACGCTACAGCAAAGTTGCTGCTCAAGCAAAAATTACTTTGTAATTCATGCTTTCCGTTTTGGCAGTTAAAATGCAAGTATCATTCGTTGATATCACAAAGTTAGGTCCTCAGGGTTGGCTGACCCTGGAGGTGGTTGCTGCACTTTCCGCAGCAGCCCCAGCAGTGCAAGCCAGGCAGAACGTCTACGACAACAGCACCACCACTGCCAATGGCGCAGCCTCATTCAGTGCTCTTGAACAAGGAGATGACGTCTGGCTTGGTCCTGATGCACCTCGAAGCATCGACCTGCTTGAGATCGGCCTGACGCAACAAGGCACCGCAGGCACGAGCGAACTGTTAGCTCGTCTTTATGCCAACGATGGGCCCGATGGCGAGCCAGGTACGCTCCTTAGGGTCAGTGAACTCTTTCGCGGCGTCAGCCTCACAGGCGGTTATGAACTGATCCCCTTTGAAGTTCCGAATGTCACGGTCCCAGATGTGTTCACCTGGACGATCCAGACCTTTAATGCCACACCAGTTGACGTGGACCCAAGAAACTGAACCAGCCCTTATGAGAGCTTCCCTCTCGGCCAGACTTGGCCAGGAGAAGCCCCATGAAACGCAAGCGCCACACCCCCGAGCAGATCATCCGCAAGCTGCGCAGCGCTGAGCAGCTCCTCAACCAGGGTCAGACCGTCGCCGATGTCTGCAGGACCCTGGAGGTTTCCGCACCGACGTACCACCGTTGGCAGCAGCTCTACGGCGGCATGAAAGCCACTGAGGCCAAGCGCCTCAAGGAGTTGGAGCAGGAGAACAATCGGCTCAAGCGTTTGCTCGCCGACGCCGAACTCGATAAGGCCATGCTCAAGGAGCTTGCCGAGGGAAACTTCTGAGCCCGGAACGGCGACGCAGAGCCGTCATGGTTCTGCTGGATCGATTCCGGGTGTCCCAGCAGCGTGCCTGCCGTTTGGCGGGCCAGAACCGCAACACGCAACGCCGCCCCGTGGCGTTGGCGGCCATCGAGGAGCAGAAGCTGCGCAGTCAGATCCGTGAGCTGGCCCGGCGCCACGTGCGCTGGGGCCGGCGGCTGGTCTACCGGCGCCTGCGGCTGGAAGGCTGGACGGTCAATCACAAGCGGGTGCAACGGATCTGGCGCGAGGAGGGGCTCCAGCGGCCCCTGCCGCGGCGGCGGAAGCGCTCACGACCAGCAGACGGCTCCAGGTGGCTGCTGAGAGCCGAGTACCCGCACCATGTGTGGGCAATCGACTTCCAGTTCGACCACACGATGGATGGACGCAGACTGAATTTCCTCACTATTGTGGAAGAATACAGTCGACTGTGCCTGGTCACTTGTGTCGGCAGGCGATGCAAGTCTGTCGATGTGATCGACACCTTTGAGGAACTTCTGAAGCAGTATCCAGCACCCACCCATTTGCGGATGGACAATGGACCTGAGTTCATTGCCCATGCACTGCAGGAGTGGTGCACAGGTAGTGGAACAGGCACGGATTATATCCCCCCAGGATCACCCTGAGAGAATCGATTCGTGGAGTCGTTCAACAGCCGGTTGAGGGATGAATTCCTGAATATTGAGCTCTTTACCTCATTACCTGAGGTAAAGGTATTGGCAGAGCAGCACCGAATCGAGTACAACACCTACAGGCCACATTCGGCGCTCCAAGGGCGTACGCCCCTGGAAGTCCTCCAGCAATGGAACGTGGCCTGACCAACCCCACCAGCTCTCATAGGGACTGGACCACTGATGGGGTCACGTCACGGTGGCGTTGGGCTGCCCCTCTTCGGTGCACCTTCTGTTGGCACCAGCACAGGTTACGGCTGGTTTGGAGGGCCTGGCTCCTGGACGATGACTCTGAACCCCGACCCTGAGCCCGTTCACTATCCCGCCCGCATCTCGGCTGCCACCCCTGTCCCTGCCCCCCTACCCCTCCTCGGCGTCGGAGCAGTCTTCGGCTATAGCCGCAAGCTGAGGAGCGTCGATGACGGCGTGTCTGCCCTAAGGAGATTGAAGAAAAGCATCCCTGCAGCCGCTCCTTTCTCTCAAGCATGGTGTTGCCCAGTAAAGATGAGACCTTTTCAGGCCATCAGAGGTCAGCCGATCGTGGTTTTTGGTTTAGACGCAGTCGGCCGGAGGCCACAGGTGGTCGAATGCCAGATCGGATCATCCGGGCTCAGATCCACAAACCAGCGGAACGGTAGTTGTCGTGGAGCTACTCCAGCAGCAGGCGCTCAGCAGGGATTCCATAGATGCCTGCAGCACGGTGTCCGGCAGAGGTTGCTCCGGCCACTCCACCTCTCAACGCCTTAGCAGGAGCCCGAAGAAAGACCACAAAAACATTCTGCGCAGCTTCAGCGCTGAAGGGACGCCAGCCGCAGCGCATCTGCCATCTGCATGGACAGGAGTCGTTGGCACGGGCCTGGTTGGCTCCCCAGCCCAACTGATGACGTCAGAGACGAGGCACTGAACTGGTTAGGGTGACGGGGAGGAGAACGCTCAGCCCCCGAGGGCACTGCCCCGGCGGTACTGGTTCCAGGCCGCCACGAACAGCCCCACGATGGTGATGGGGACCAGTCCAAGCACGATGCCGCAGAGGAGGGGTTCGATCATGGAACGGTGGAAGCAGCAATCGGTGCACAATCTTCCCACGACTCCCCCCGCCATCGAGAGACCCACCGCAGCACTGTGATCAGCCCGTCCCCCACCCCCCCACCCGCCGTGACGCCCGCCACCGTCACCGAGACCAACCAGCCCCCCGCCCGGCGTCGCAGCCTCGTCGCGGCCCTGGCGACCCTGGCGGCGGTGGCCTGCATCCTGGCGGTGGTGGTGGTGTTACCGGCGGCCCGCAGCGATCCCTACACCCGCCAGACCCTCGATCTCACCGGCTCGGCCACGGACGGCGGTCGCCTGTTCCGGCTCAACTGCGCGGGCTGCCATGGCCTGGCCGCCCAGGGGCTGGTGGGTCCGAACCTGCACGGCGTCGATCGACGCAAGAACGATCGCCAGCTGATCCAGCAGGTGGTGAGCGGCCGCACCCCGCCGATGCCGAGCTTCCAGCCGGAACCCCAGGCCATGGCCGATCTGCTGGCGTTTCTGCACGCGCTGCCTTGAGCCCCAAGCTGGTCCTGGTCGAACCGGCCGGCCCCCTCAACGTGGGCAGCGTGGCCCGCCTCTGCCGGAGCTACGGCATCGAGGAGCTGCGGCTGGTGTCCCCCCGCTGCGATCCCCTCGGCGACGAGGCCCGGCTGATGGCCGTCAAGGCTCTTCCTTTACTGCAACAGGCGCGCCGGTTCCCCACCCTGGCCGCCGCCCTGGCCGACTGCAGACGGGTGGTGGCCACCAGCGGCCGACCGGAGGGGGAGCCCCTGCCCCTGGAGGATCCCGAGGACGCCCTGACCTGGCTGCTGGCGGGCGATCCGGAGCTGCCCTCGGCTCTGGTGTTCGGCCGGGAGGACCGGGGCCTGAGCAACGATGAGCTTCTGCAGGCCGGCCGGCTGCTGCAGATCCCCACCCCCACCCCCCACGGCTCCCTCAACCTCTCCCATGCGGTAGCGCTGGTGCTGCACGACCTGCACCGGCTGGCTCGCCGCGGCGCCCCCGTCCGGCAGGCCCCGGCCCCGGCCGTGGCCGCCGTTGCCCAGCCCCCCTGCCCCCGGGGGGTGCTCGAAGCCATGCTCAGCGACGCCGAGGAGCTGCTGCTGGAGGTCGGGTTTCTGCTGCCCCACACCGCCCATGCCCGGATGGCCAAGTTGCGGGCCCTGCTGCAGCGCGGCCAGGTCAGTGCCCCGGAGGTGGCCCTGCTGCGGGGCCTGGTGTGCCAGTTGCGCTGGGCGAGCCGTCGCCCTTTCCCTTCGTCCCAGGACCACTAGCGTCGACACATCGTCCTAAAGCCCCTTGTCCGTGAGTGCTGGCCGTCCATCCCGTCCCCCCGGCAACCCCTGGCTTCGCCCAGTGGGCCTGGTGCTGCGGCTGATCGTGCTGGGGGTGGGTCTGGGCGTGATCGTGGGCACCTCCCTCAAGCTGCTGGAGCCACGCCTCGTTCAGGGGGTGATCGGTACGCCCGCACCGGGCCCTGCGCCGGTGGTGAAGAAGCCCGGCACCGGGGCCATGGCCCTGGGACGGTTCGAGCCGCGCAAGGAGCTCGTCGGCCTCAGCCAGCAGTGGACGCGGCTGGCCGCCGCCCAGAAGGATCTGACCGCCAGCGGCTTCCTGCTGGTGCTCGATGACGGTCGCTTTGCCCAGTTGCAGCCGGATCTGGCCCTGCCGGCAGCCAGTGCCATCAAGGTGCCGATCCTGCTGGCCAGCCTGGAGGACCTCGATGGCGGCAAGCTGCGCTGGAACGAGCCCATGCCCCTCACCAAGGAGGTGGTGGGGGGTGGGGCCGGTTGGATGGCCAACAAGCCGCTCGGCACCCGCTTCCCCTTCTTCGAAGCTGCCACCGAGATGATCCGGGTGAGCGACAACACCGCCACCAACCTGCTGATCCGCCGGCTTGGCGGCAAGACCACCCTCAACAGCCGCTTCCGCAGCCTCGGTCTGCCCGCCACGGTGGTGAACAACTGGCTGCCTGACCTGGACGGCACCAACACCACCAGCTCCCGCGACCTGGCCCGCTCCATCGCCCTGGTGGACACCGGCGACAAACTCACCCCCCGGGCCCGGGATCTGTTCCGGGAAATCATGGCCACGTCCCGCACCAACACCCTGATCCCCCTCGGCCTGCTGATGGGGATGGGCAAGGACGCCCCCGATCCCGACAGCGAGCTGCTGCCCAAGGGAATCACCGTCTACAACAAAACCGGCGACATCGGCATCGCCTACGCCGATGCCGCCCTGATCCAGCTGCCCGATGGCCAGCGGGCCGTGGCGGCCTTCATGGTGAAGGGTCCCTTCAACGATCCCCGCTCGGCCGAGCTGATCCGGGCGATGGCCGGCGCCGTCGCCAAAACCCTCGTCAAAAGCCAGTGAGAGCCGTCCTCCCCGCCCTGCTGTTGCCGTGGCTCTCCGTCCTGGGCAGCCCCCTGCTGGCCCAGCCGCAGCCGTCCGCAGCGCCAAAGCCCGCCCCGCCCATGCTTCGCCTAGGCACGGTGGCACCCCTGCCCGGCCGGCTGGATGCGGTGCCGATGCTGAACGACAACAACCCCGAGGTGATCAAGGGGCCCGGCATCCTGCTCTCCACCTTCGATGGCCAGCGGGGCTACGCCGGCCGGCCCCTGGGCGTACCGGCGGCGCACCTCAATGCGGCCGTCAGCGGCCCCTTCGAGCTGTTCAGCCACCACATCTACGCCGGCACTCCCGAAAGCCTCGACTCCACCCTCTGGCTGGCGGTGGTGGCAGCCCCACGGGGCAATGCCCCGGTGAAGCTGCGCACGGTGGCCGGCTCCACCGCCCTGTCCCAGTCGGTGAACCCCGACCAGCCCTCGGCCCCCTTCCTGCCCCTGCCGGCCCTGATGGAGCAGGGCAGCACACCGATCTGGGCCGGCCCCGGCAGCCGGGTGGCCACCGAGCTGCTGGCACGACAGCGCAGCCCCCTGGTGCCGGAAGGCTGGACCCTGCCGCCGGGGCAGCTGAGCACCCTGATGGTGCTGCCGCTGCCGGTGCGCGGCCTCGATCCGCTGCTCAACGGCCTCAACCTGCAGCTGCGTCTCAACAGCGACGGACCGGTGGATGTGGCCACCCTGGCGGCCTTCGGTCCGGTCGACCGGCCCCCGGATCCCGCCATCTGGCAGCGCCTGCTGCAGGGCGGCCTCAGCCCGAAGGAGCACAGCCCCAGCCCCCGAGGGGCCAGCGGCCCGATGGTCTATTCCCGGGTCAGCGGGGTGCAGGTGGGCAGCGCCTGGCAGGGGCGGATCAGCGATCCGGGCCGCCCGACCCTGTCAGTGAGCCGGGCGCCGATCTCCTGGCCGATCAGTTCCCTGGAGCGGGGCACCCTCGGCACCGGCCAGGTGCAGACGGCCCCCCTGCGCTCCTTCTATCCCGGCACCGCCTGGGCCGCCCACGGCAACTACGGCGTCACCTACGACCTCAGCCTGCCGCTGCGCAACGACACAGGCACACCGACGCGGCTCGCCCTGGCGCTGGAATCGCCGATCAAGAGCGACCAGCCCCTGGGCGGCCTGCGCTTCAACACCACGCCGGCGCGGGCGGTGATGTTCCGGGGCACCGTCGAGGTCAGCGGCCTCGACACCGACGCGGGCGGTCCCGGCGGACGGCGCCGCTTCCACCTCGTGCTGCGGACCGGCCAGGAGGGACCCACCCTTGGCACCATCAGCCTGCGTCCCGGCCAGGAACGGCAGCTGCGGGTGCGGCTGATTTACCCGGCCGACGCCACCCCACCCCAGGTGCTGTCGCTGATCCCCGTGCCCTTGGCGGTGGCGCCAGGGGCGACTGTGAAACAATCCGTGGCTCCGCCTGCAACCAGCCCGTGACGCAAACCAGGAAGCGCAGGGTCTTCCCCTTCACCGCCATCGTGGGGCAGGAGGAGATGAAGCTGGCGCTGCTGCTCAACGTGATCGACCCCCGCATCGGCGGGGTGATGATCATGGGCGACCGGGGCACGGGCAAATCCACCACCATCCGGGCCCTGGCCGATCTGCTGCCGGCGATCGATGTGGTGGCAGGGGATCCCTACAACAGCTCCCCGAGCGACCCCGACCTGCAAAGCAGCGAGGTGCGCCAGAGGGCTGAACAGGGCGAGCAGCTCCCCGTGGAGGCCCGCCAGGTGCCGATGGTCGACCTGCCGCTGGGGGCCACCGAAGACCGGCTCTGCGGCACCATCGACATCGAGAAGGCCTTAAGCGAGGGCGTGCGGGCCTTCGAGCCGGGGCTGCTGGCCAAGGCCAACCGCGGCCTCCTCTACGTCGATGAGGTGAACCTGCTCGACGACCACCTGGTGGACGTGCTGCTGGATTCGGCCGCGTCGGGCTGGAACACGGTGGAACGGGAGGGGGTGAGCGTGCGCCACCCGGCCCGGTTCGTGCTGATCGGCTCCGGCAACCCGGAGGAGGGGGAGCTGCGGCCCCAGCTGCTGGATCGCTTCGGCATGAGCGTGGAGGTGCGCACCGTGCGCGACCCCGAGCTGCGGGTGCAGGTGGTGGATCAGCGCACCGGCTTCGATGCCGACCCCGACAGCTTCAGCGACCGGCTGCAGAGCACCCAGGAGGCCCTGCAGGCCCGGGTGGTGCAGGCCCAGGAACGGCTGCCCCAGGTGCACATCGACGACGACCTGCGTGTCCGCATCTCGGCGGTCTGCGGCGAACTCGACGTCGACGGACTGCGGGGCGACATCGTCACCAACCGGGCGGCGCGGGCCCTGGCGGCCTTCGAGGGCCACCTGGAGGTGAGCGACGACGACGTGGCCCGCGTGGTGGCCTGCTGCCTGCGCCACCGCCTGCGCAAGGACCCGCTTGAGCAGATCGACTCCGGCGATCGGGTGGTGAAGATGTTCTGCAAGGTCTTCGACCACGCCGGAGGGGACCCCTCCGCCTTCCAGCTGGCCCTGGCGGGGTGAGGAGCGAGGCGTGAGGATCCTTGGCATCGATCCCGGCCTGGCCCGCGTCGGCTACGGGGTGATCGATGTGGAGGGCCGCTCCGCCACCGGCGGCGGCCACCAGCGCCTGCTCGACTGCGGCATGATCCGCACCGAACCCGGCCGCAGTGACGGGGACCGCATGGTCGAGATCGCCCGCGATCTGCGGGTGATCGTGCGCCGCTGGCGGCCCCAGCTGGCGGCGGTGGAGAAGTTCTTCTTCTACCGCTCCAGCACCACGATCGCGGTGGTTCAGGCCCGGGGGGTGGTGATGATGACCCTGGCCCGCTTCGCCATCCCGGTGGTGGAGTACCCGCCGATGCAGATCAAGCTGGCCCTGGCCGGTTCGGGCCACGCCGAGAAGGATGAGGTGCTGGCGGCGGTGATGCGGGAGCTGGATCTGCAGGTGCCGCCCCGCCCCGACGACGCCGCCGACGCCCTGGCGGTGGCGTTGACGGGGTGGTTCCAGCGGTGAGGGCACTGGCAGCAACGGGAATGATCAGGAAGGAGTAGACGCCGCTGTATCAGCAGGTGCCGCCGCCGCCAAAAGATCAAGCAGAGAGCTCCGCACACGCCGGAGGACCTCGTCCCATTCCTCAGGGGGATGCTGGCGGAACAGCCGCAGCGACGTATACCAGAAGCTTGCCTCCCCATGGAGCCTCCAGCGCCAATCAGGGACCCGAAGGAGGAGCACCCATGCAGACTTCCCCATGGCACCAGCAAGATGCACGGTGGTATTGGAGATGGAGATCACCAAATCACCAGATCACAGGCTTCGATCAGTGCGGCCAGACCATCAAGGTCACCCGTGGGATTGACCGAGGTGACCTCGTGCAGATCGATTCCGACCTCCTCCCTGAGGGCAGCAAGCTCGCCGGAAACCGAACCATACTGAAGCGAGATCAGTTGCACGGCGGGGTGGGCCAGGGCAGCTGCCATCTGAGCCAAGGGGATTGATTTCCGGTGACCCATGTCGGGATTGATGCTGCGCCAGGAGATCCCGCAGTTGCACTTGCCATTGGCAGCTTGCTGCTTTTTCAAGGAACCGCTTCGCTCCAGATCGGGGGATGAAAAAGGGCTCTCAGCGGCCGCTGGAAGCTTGCCTTTCTGGGGCGCAACTTCTGGCAGAGACTCGCGATAGGGAGATGTCGGTCAAAGGATTCGTCAGCAAGCGCACGATCGGAGGGATGCACCTCACAATCCGGCAGGGCGTGTTGCTTGGGCTGCACCAGACGTGGATCCACCTGGACCAGCACTTGCCCCACCAGCTTCGCGGCTTCAGGAACCAAGGTGGAGTACATGATCTCGTCGCCCACGCCCTGTTCGCCCCAGATCAGAAGCTGATCACAGGGGACCTGGAGATTCCACTGTGGACGTTTCGACAGCAGTGCCTTGTAGGGATAATCGTTTCAGAACCAGCGCGATTCGTACTCACCCCAGCCTTCACGGAAGTGGCTCTGCAGGAGCAAGGCCTTCCCAAGCTGAACATGGGCGTTGGCATGCTGGCGATCCTTGCCGAGAATCTGCCGGAGCAGGGTGATGGCCATATCCAGGTCGCCATGTTCAACCATGGTATAGACGACATGCAGGCTCCACTTGGGATTGTCGGGATCCAGAGCTTACGCCTGCTCGAAAGAGGCGATGGCTTCCTCATGCGCCCCGAGGCCTCTCAGGGCAATTCCCAGATTGGAGCGCACTTTCTGGGAAAATGGATCAAGAGCCAGAGCCTTTCTCAGAAACGGATAGCCTCCTCGAGCTTCCCACCAATCAGGCAGATGCTGCCGAGATGGCTCAACGTCTTAAAAGCGTCTCGAGCCACCCTTTCAAGCTCCCGGTGGATTCTCTCGGCCTCCTTGAGCCGACCTGCCGCATCAATTTCTCGGCCAGACGTTCCTTTTCGATGCGCCACTGTCAACTCCTAGCGTGACGTCCCGCAAGTGCATTGCATAACCCCAGGGCCTTGCAGAGAGATGCCACCTCTTTGTGCTCCCAGTAACGCAGTGAAATGGTTCGAACTGGCAAGAGTCCCGCCCCAAGGATTATGTTGGGAACTGACACTAGCCGATACACCTGAAAACGCAGGTGAGACCCTTTTATGCGAGCTCTCCTTTCCAATTCGTGGGGCAGGATCACCGAAACCTGATATCCCCTTCCGGCTCAGCGACATCGATATCAGAACGCCTGTGGCAAGAAACGAAGAGGTCAGCTTAAAGCATTCAAGCCATCGAACTCCATGCACAAAGATCACAGGCTCAGGAGAATCCGTGCAAAAACCTACCAGAAAGCTGCGGATCCACCCTTCCCTGGTGACGCTAGCTTAATCAGTGGTCCAGAGTCCGGCAGCTGCGGCACCAGTACCATCGGCATGTGAAGCAAGCATGCTTGCCTGAGATCTAGAAACTCGGCGAAGCAAAACAGGGCTCAGCACAGTGATTCCGCCCTGGCCCGGGCTCGATTCTCCTTCCACCTGAACCACCGATCGGCGAAAAGGCTGTTCATGACTCGATCGACCGGAGAAATCATTAACAGGTTGAACCAGCCCTGCAACCATTCCAAAAGTCTCTCATTCGAACAACGGAGCGAAATTGCGTATCCCCCCTCCTCGTAGTACACATGGTGCCAGTAACCACAAGGGATGAAGAGTGTTTCTCCCGGCTGAAGAATAACCTCATAGCCCCTGGTGCGCTCAAGAGCAGGAAAACGATCGTAATCAGGTCGGTCCACATCCACGTAACTCCTTACCGTAAAGGGATGCTGATACAGCCGTTTTGAGTCATCTGGAGCAAAGAGGACAAAACGCTTGGCTCCATGAATGGCCGTGTGGAAAACGTGAGACATATCAATGTCGTAATGCAGGGGCGTGACAGAGCCCCGACAACCAAAAAACATGAACATGAATCGACTCGAGAAGCCATCCGCGATCGACGGCAGAGGCACGTCTCCCTTCAGCTCGGGGATTTCGCTTGGCATGTTGTAGAGAAACATCCTCAGATCATCATCTTCCGTCAACACTTTTTCCAGATACTCCCCGAAGGCCATCTTGCCGATACTCGACATATAGTTGCTACCAGGAGACGCAAACTTTGCATTATAGACATTGACCATCAGTTGGCCATAGTTTGCCTTGAAGAACTCGGGGGTCCACTTGGCCATGGCAGGCCACTCTTCAGCCAACCTAGTGAAGACCAACGGCTTGCGGGGAGAAAGATAACGATCCCGAAAGAGGCCACGCTCAACCGAGTCTATTCGGTCGACGGAGGCATAACAAAGCCCGGAAAGTGAGGACGGCATGAGCAGAGCCTTGAATTCAGTTGCGCCTAGAATAGTTTAACAGGGATCCTGGGATTTCCAGATGCCCCGAGAGATGGGAAGAAGACCGAATCTATTGACGTCGAGCCGTGAGCCTGGTGTGATGAAGCCCCGATGCTGAGCATGCGACGTCTGACGGCATCACCGAATGGCACTCCACAACCAGCCGTCTAGCTTCTGCCCTTGCCAGGAAAACTCCCGAGATAGTGCTCTATGCGATCGGCTGCACGACTGACACCATCTTCAGAGCGGATCACTCGACTGATCTCACCTGCCCGCCTTGCGTAGAACGGATTCTTGAGCAAGGAGAGTAATTCATGGCTCAGTCGCGAAGAATTCAGTTGATGTTTTGGAAAGGGGGGCGGACTGAGCCCGAGCCTGGCAAGCCGTCTTGCCCAGAAATTCTGATCGGAGAAGAACGGAATAACAATACTGGGCTTGCCTGCGCGTGCCACGGCCGAGGCAGTGCCAGCGCCTCCATAGTGAACGACTGCAGACATTTTGGGGAAGAGCCAATCATAGGGGATATCGTTGACAAAGAAGATATCGTCAAAGTCTTTCGCGCCCTTTATTTTGTTCTTGTCAATGCCGATCACGGCACGTTGTCGTGCAGCGCGGAGAGTGTTTCTGGTGATCAGAAAGAGAGTGGCTGGATCCATGCTGCTCTGACTCCCATACGTCACGTAAATCGGCGGCGACCCCGAATTGATGAAGTCAATAAGCTCTGACGGTGGCTGCCAGTGCTTTGGAGCGTCAAGGAAGCAGAAGCCCGTGACCTCTGCGCATTCAGGCCAATCGGAAGGCCGAGGTACAATGGCCTCACTGAAAAGATGCAGGTGCCCGATCCCACGCCGAATGTTTTCTCGCCATAAGGCTTGAGGCGGTAGGCTGAGATCATGCCTTGCCAGGAATCTGGCCTGAGCAGCTTTCCCAACGGTCCAGGCCTGGTCAAAGACGATGTTGCTGATCGTTCGCTCGGCCCATGCAGCCAGAAGGGGAATCCTGGGCAAGCCAGTCATCCCAAGATTTCCACTTGGCACTGCAGGAGCTGTGAACAGGATGACCCGAGGAATCGTTCTCCGCTCAAGTGCAGTGAGGGCTGCGATAGCGACCGCGTTGACAATGACAGCATCAGCATCGTCCAGAGCTGAGTCAAAGTCATTGATCCAACTCTCGGCAACAGGCTCAAACAGTCGACGAAAGCCTCTCGCAAATCTGATTGGATTTCCCGATGTCTCAATCCAGCGTAAAGCTGCTGGAGATGTGAACAGTTCTCGGTAGCTCCCGCACACGCCTCGGAAGCCCAGATGGTTCGATTCGACAAGGGCTCGGTAGTCTTCGTTGGTTGCAACAGTGACTCGATATCCTCGTTTACTGAGCTCTTTGCCAACCGCTACGTAGGGCTGGACGTTGCCTCGGGTTCCCGTAGTAGCAATAATCAGGTGCATCTAATCAGAAAGTTCTACATTAGGCGTTCTACGACAGGAGAGATCGCTTCATGTTCCATCATTTCCCACATGGGGGGACTCATGCTGGGGATCTGTTGGGGGGGCATCCCTGACGCGCTGACTCACGCCTGGACTGATACACCACCCGACATGGCACCCATCAAAATACAATGTCACGAAAACTCTAACAGCCTACGATCCACCACTGCCAATGCGGCAGCAGTCAAGACAGTGATTGGGGCCTGACACGATTGCGCCTGACACCGCAGCAGCTGCCATCAGCCCGCGGGTGGCAGCACCGTCTCGGGTGAAAAGCTCCGGTATTTCGAATGAAAGTTTCCATGTCGGATGAAAGACAACCCCTTGCCAGCTCAGCCTGCAGGAGCGATCCATGAACGGAAAGTTCTGCATGGAGAGATGATTGGACTAGTCGGCGAGGTCATGCTTGAATAACAAGCCTTGTATCTATATGATGAGCAGCAAATCAAACAATGGGTGGTCTTGACAACGGCAACGCCTGAGATCAGCAAGCTTCAGATCCGAATGGCTGGGAAGCGAAGAGTTCATCCATTACATGGAATGGACGTTGAAGTCTGACTCAGCCTTAACCCGGCTAAACCTCACCCGAACACAACTATACATCAATGAAAACAGATTTTTTGACGGGATCGCCTCAGCTGCCATTGGTTCTTCAGCCCAGCAACTCACCATCACTCTCCGTTTTGATGGACGAGCTGAAATCCGAGCGTGACTGGCTGGAGTCCCAGCTCTTGGAATACGGAGCAATTCTATTCCGTGGTTATGACATCCAATCTCCAGAAGATTTTCAGTGGGTTGCACATTACTTCATCGATGAATTTATCGATTACACTCGAGGAATTTCACCTCGAAGCAAAGTCAGCGGCAAGGTCTACACATCAACCGACGCTCCAAAGTTCGTCCCAATCCCTCTCCATTGCGAGCTTTCCTATACGCCCAACCCGCCAAGCAGGATCATGTTTTTCTGCCATACCCCCGCCCTTAAGGGTGGTGAAACTCCGATTGCTGATATGCGTGAGGTTTATCTCTCGCTCGATGAGGATGTCAGGCAACGTTTCGAGCAGCGTGGCCTGCGACTCATTCAGAATGTTCCTGCCAAGAACTCCTTGGGGCTGGGCAAGACCTGGCAGGAAATGTTCGCCACCGATGAACGGAGTGACGTTGAGAGAGCATGTGAGCGCATGGAAATCGCCTATCAGTGGAAGCCCGACAACACCCTTCAGTTGATCAACCATCGTCCGGCCTTCCTGACACATCCGGTGACAGGGGATCGGGTACTGTTCACCAGTTTTTATAATTTTCATGATTCCTGGTCAGACGAGTTCAGAATTCATCATCAACTGTTTATCGCCGGGTTGCTTGGCATTACCGAGTTGCTTCGTGCCTTCACACGTAAGCCCGCAGACGACTATCCCCACCACTGCACATTTTCCGATGGGTCTGAAATCCACCGCCAGGACATCCTGGCTGTTCGCAAAGCACTACGGGCCCATGCCGTGACCTTTCCTTGGCAACAGGGAGATCTGCTTGTCATAGACAATCTGAGAGTTTCTCACGGGAGAATGCCTTTCAGAGGGAAGCGAAAAACCCTGACGGCAATGGGAAACTGCAGTATCACTGCAATGGAAACTGAAACGACCACTGCAATGGCAAACCACAAGAACTAGCGGAAGCAGAACCTCTTGCGTTGCGGAAATTGATCCTAGTTCCGCTACAGCGCCCGAAGGCACGCCGCCACCGCCTCCACCTCAGGCAGACCACGGATCACGTTCAGGGCCTTGAGGAAACGGGACTCCCGCACCTCGTGGGTGATCACCACGATCTCGGCACTGGCCTCCCTAGCCTCGAGCTGAACGATCGATTGGATCGACACATCCGCCTGCCCGAAACAGGTGCCGATCTTGCCGATCACCCCTGCTTCGTCGCGTGTGCGCAGGCGCACGTAGTTGCGATGGCGGGTGAGTGAGGCATCCACTAGGGCGCAGCGGCGCCAGCTGTTCGCCGCCAGCAATGGATCAACCCCCGACTGCTCTCCGCCCACCTGGCGGATGCCGGCGATGTTGAGGATATCAGCCACCACCGCTGAGGCCGTGGGGCCCGCGCCGGCCCCCGGCCCGTAGAACATCACCTGGCCCACCGGATCTCCCTCCACCAGGATCGCGTTGTTCACCCCGTTCACCCCCGCCAGGGGGTGCTGCCTCGGCAGCAAGGTGGGATGGACGTGCACGTCCAGCTGGGCCACTCCTTCGAGCGACTCTAGCCACTCCGCCACGGCCAGCAGCTTCACCACATAACCCAGCTGAGCTGCATAGCTCACATCCCGTGCCGCCAGCCGGTCGATTCCCTCGGTGGGGATGGCGGCGCGTGGGACGGGACCACCGTAGGCGAGGCCAGCAAGGATGGCGATCTTGTCGGCGGCATCTCCCCCCTGCACATCGGCGGCAGGATCGGCTTCGGCGTAGCCCAGCCGCTGGGCGTCCGCCAGGACCTCCGCATAGGCGGCTCCCTCCTCGGCCATGCGGCTGAGGATGTAGTTGGTGGTGCCGTTGATGATGCCGCTCACCCGTTGAATGCGATTCCCGCCGAGGGATTGCTTCAGGGGTTCGATGATGGGGATGCCACCGCCCACGGCCGCTTCGATCAGCACATAGACCCCCTGCTTCTCCGCCGCAGCGGCAATCTCCTCGCCAAAGCGCGCGATCACCGCCTTGTTGGCGGTGACGACCGGTTTCCCGGCGGCGATCGCCCTCAGGATCAGGGTGCGGGCCGGTTCGAGTCCCCCCATCACCTCCACCAGGATGTCCACCGATGGATCGTCCACCACCGAGGCCGGATCGGTCACCAGCAGAGCAGGATCCAGGGTCACCGAGCGCTGACGCCTGGGATCACGGACAGCGACGCGACGCAGGGCAAGCTCCCCCACAAGCGGATGACGCCCCTGGGGGCTGGAGAGGATCGCGGCGACGCCGGCCCCCACAGTGCCCAGACCGAGCAAGCCAACTCCGATGGTCATGGGCTGCACCCCCAAACCCTGATCCTAGGAATCAGCCCCTGCCCCGGCTCGCTCCAGCCGTCGGGCCTGGGCCTGCATCATCCTCAGGATGTTGAGAAAACCATTCGCCCTTGATGGGGTGAGGCTCGCCTGGAGCCCGGTGGCCGCGATGAAGGCCGGATCGATGGCGGCGGCTTCAACCGGCGTCAGACCCTCCATGCCCTCGATTAGCAACGCCAGCAATCCCTTGGTGATCTGGGCATCGGAATCGCCCTGCCAGTGAAGTTTCCCATCCTCCAGGCGGCCCACCACGTACACCTGGGACACGCACCCCTTGACCTTGAAGGCCTCCTGTCGGAATTCGTCGGGCAGGGGGGGAAGCTTGCGGGCCAGCCAGAGCACAAATTCATAACGACGGCGGGGATCCGCCGTACTGCCGAGCCGCTCAACGATCCGATCGAGGGCTGAACTGCCGGTGCTCATCTTTGAATCGTAACGACTTAGGCCTCCCTGCGCAGGCGGCGGAAGAGGCCAGCCCCTCCGACCAGGCCAATCACGATGAGGGCAGCGGAGGCCTGGCCGGGCCATGGCCGACGGATGCCCACGGTGCGTGGTTGGCTGGCGGGAGCCTTACCGGAGCTGTCCGGTTCGACATCGGATAGCTCAAGGTAATCCCGGTGGCCGGGACCCGCATCCACCTGGATCTCCCCTCCCGCACGGGCCATGGGTGGCAGGGTGAAGCTGAAACGGCCATCCGCACCCGTATGCCCCAACTCGATGGGGCTTCCGCCACCCTCAGGAAACAGGCGCACAACGGCATCACTGGCGGGAATGCCGCTGGAGAAACTGCTCTCGACCTCCAGCCACTCGGACCTAGTGCCGCCGTGCAGGCTGGAGATCCGCTCGAGCCTGCTCTGGATGCCGTGAGCACTGGCCGGATCGGATATCAGGGCTGTGGGCACGACGACCGCTGCGGCACCGAAGAGTGCCAGGAGGGAGGCGGTTCGGGTCATGGCGAATCAGGTGGCTTTCCACCTACTATCAACGGTCTTCCCCGACTGGACCATCCTGGCCATTGAGGCCACCATCATCGAGAGGGCGTCGGTTGTGTTGCCCCTGGCCTGAAGTTCGGCGGACAGCACCCGTTCGGATGCGGTGGGCGCCTCGTGGTGACGAGGGGAGCTGCCCGAGGAGTGGCTCCACATGGATGGGTGGCCCAAGGAGAAATGCCGGAGTGATCCGCAGATCCTGGCAAAGCGGGGTCCGGCTGGGCAAGGATCGGTCAGATCGTTAAGGACCTGTCATACCGTGCTGCTGATTCCGGGCCGGGTGCACGCCGTTCTCATCGAGCCAGCCCGTGAATGGAATGTCCCAGGGGTCGCGCGGCAGGGAAGAGGCGACGCAGGCTGCGGGCAGAACGGCCAGGGCGGGTACGGCGCTCCAGTGCGGATGGGCGCGCAAGCGGTCGTACCAGCCACCGCCGGAGCCCAGCCGCAGGCCATCGGGCGTCACGGCCAGGGAGGGCACCAGCAGCAGGCCCAGTTCTTGCGGATCGAGGGGGGAGGCCTCCACGGGAGCCTGGATGCCACAGGCGTCACGGCCCAGTTCCTGACCCAGGGCCCAAGGCAGGTAGATCAGACCCTTGCCAGGCAGCACGGCCGGCAGGGCCAGGCGGCGAGACAGCAGATGGGCCACGGGTCGCAGGTCCGGTTCGTGGGCGAGAGGCCAGTAGAGTCCAAGCAGCTTTCCGGCAGGAACGCGACCGGGAAGCTCGGCGACTGCGACGGCGAGGATGCGAGCCTCCGCAGCAGCGATGGCAGCTTTTCGTTGCTGCCGGTAGTGGGTCCTGAGCTCGGCTTTTCCACCCTTCAGCATCGGCCGCGCCGCAACGCGGGGCACACCGTTGAGGCCCCTTGGTCCGTGGATGTCCGAGGAGGGTTCAGCTTCGGCTCAGTCGATGCAGGAGGGTGGCTCATCCCGTGGTGTCTCCACGGGAAACGGCAGCCTGGTCCGGATCGGAGACGGTCGGAGTGTGCTCCAGCCGCTGCTGGACGGCGGTGATCAACTGAGCGGCCCGGCGACCGTCGTAGGCGGCGTGGTCGGCGGCCAGGACGAGCCGGGCGAGCGGTTCGACCACGAGCTGTCCGTTGCGAACCTGAGGACGGTCGCGAACAGCCCCCAGGGCGATGATGGCCGAGGCACTGAACAGGCAGGGAATGAACCAATCGACGCTGGGCAACGTGCTGACCTGAAAGGTGCCGACGGCTTGTCGTCGTGCTGCGATGCTGTTCATCCAATGACGGATGAGTCGGCTTCGGAGAAACCCTGGGATAAAACCTCCCCAGGAATCCAGCCGTCGACGCGTCAGCCGGAACTCCTCAAGGACCTGCCTTGCACCGGTGGTGACCGCATCGATGAACTCACAGACTTCGTAGCGAGCGGCATCGCGAATCACCAACACCGGCGCCAGCACGTCATCGCCAGCGATGGACAGACCGAGATCCACGCGGTTGGGGTGAAGGACACGCCCAGGTTGGACCATCAGATGTAGCTCAGGCCGTTCTCTGAGCGTCTGGGCGATGGCATGCAGGAGGACATGGGTATAGGTGAGACGCCTCCCCCTGCATCTCTCAATCTGGATCCGCTCAGCGGCCGCCGCCATGGCCACCTCAACCCCAAGGATAATGCCCGGGCCTCTTGACGCATGCAGAGCCTCGGTGATCCAGCATTCCGACGGGGACATGCTGCGAAGGTGCTCATGCTGAGGTGGCTGCATTGACCTACTTTTGATTGCGAGCATCATGGCGTGCCTTACCCTCGCTGACGAGCGATGGCCATGGTGGCCGGCGGAACGCTGCTGATGGGCCGTTGACACGCTCCTGGAGATGGCGAGGCGCTGGGGCCTCAGGGACAAGATCGTGTCGAGGTGACCTGGTGGAACCAGTTCGAGCAAGTCAATCCGATGGATTCCCCCTCATGAGGCCACAAGAGGCTCCGGCAGGGAGGACGAGTTGCTGAAACCGGAGGCCAATAGTGGACCAAGACCATCCTTGCTGGAAAGCCTTCCTTTGAGCAGGAAGTCGTAGAAGATTCGATTCACAACCGACGGTTGCTGAATGTGAAACAAATGATCGGCATTTTTGATTGTTGTAAAATAACTACAGGAAATCGCGTTGGCAATTTCCATGCAGTCGGCAGGCGTTGTGAACGAATCGTACTCTCCTGTGAAGACCAGTGTTGGGCATTGCGGTGGAGCGTCGAGGTCGACTGGCTTGTCCGATAAGACACGATGCGTGTTGAACATATATTTACGTGTTTCATCTGCGGTCATGTTGCTCAGTTGAGCGCGTAGCAACCGATAGGATAAATCTCTACGGCGAACAGGGACGCTTTCATCCATCACAACCAGACCCTCTGCAACCTCCTTGGCAAATTGCTCCATCCGCCCTTCCCGCAGAGGAATCAGAGTATTCGCCACCCGCTGCTTCATATGGGCGGGCACTTCCTTCATGGTTCCCGCCAGGATCAGTTTACTGACGCGATCCGGATATTGCGCAGCAAAGGAATAAGCTATAGGTGTACCATAGGATGCCGCAATAATAAAGACTTTGTGAATACCAATGTCATCAATCACAATTCGTAGAGCCTCTGCAAGGAAGTTCAGTCCGTACTCGGCAGGCAGCGGATCTGAATCGCCAGTACCGGGAAGATCAGCAAGGATGACAGGCACACCCCTTGAATAGAAATAATCAGCGTGATTTTTCCATGATTTCATGTTCTGGAATGCTCCGCTGATGAAAAACACCGGGGATGCCGTAAACGAAGGATGCGTGTAAAACCTATAGGAATATTTGAATCCTTCGAGGGAGAGATTAATTTCCGCGGAGGCTTTTTGTGGTAAGCGGTCCAGCGGCGCTGGTGGCGGCGCTGGTGATATCCATCGCTTGATTGGGCGCTTGTTCGTGGCCAGAGATGTGATGTAGTCGGTGGAGCTTGAATGCTGCTGCTTGCCGAGGAGGTGAGTCATAAGAGTTTTGAATTGACTGAACAATTGGATCGAAGCCAACTGCATAGAAGCCAGTCAGCAATCTTGGATTATAGAGATTGGATTAAGCGGCGTGGAGGACGGCAAAAGCGTTTATAACTACCTAGAAATAGGCTTCCCATATTGCGAGAACGTACACATTAACTCTAAGGGTCCACCAACTAGTCATACTTGATATTTAGTGAGTCAGCAAGAGAAATCTGTAAGAATGGGAGTTAGAAATTGCCGCTTTTAAAGTGAGGCAGATAACCTTAGCCATTAGGATGGGTCCCCAAGGAGAAGCACTCTGTGTTAAGTCTTGCCCCCCAAGAAGTTGCGTCTGCTAAGTAATAACTGAAGCAAAGCATGCAAAGCCAAAGAGGCTCTCTGAAAATGGGGCAGTCTCCGCCTCCAAGGAAGGGACCATTTAGGGTTTCTTAACCCTAAGGAGGTGAGCCCCGCCCATCTGAAATGCAAAGTTGATCATTGAACACCACTTGAGCGGAGAACCACAAGGACAAGCCCACAGGATTCATTCAGGGCAAGGCCTGCGAACTGCTTGGGTGCCATTCGGTGCTGCTACGGATCTGGGAAAAGCGGATGCCTCGTGATTGCTTCTTTCTTTGTGACTTTCGCAAAGAAAAGAAGCAAGTTTGAGAATTCATTGGCGGAAGGAGCGTCATAGAGTGGCATTTTAGCGCATTTTTCAGATAGAAGAAAATCCACAGCTTTGTGTTGCTCATGCTCGACATTCCATAGATAGTTGATCATGACATGGGAAGGTTGCCCAACTTTCAGGGATGTTCACTTCGCGTGTTGTACCACATCGTTGTTCAATTGACAAGCGGACGCGTGCCGACCAACGACTGGGAGGGCGCCTTCCAGGGCTCGGGCAATTTCATTGCGCCCGCGCATGAATATTTATGGATTCAATCAACACTATGACAAATCACAGATCTACAGCAAATTCGCTGTATGCTCCGGCAGTTCGTGGCATGGGGCCGGCGGAGTTCCGCCTGCCGCTGGAGGCCTTGAGGAATACAGTCCGGTGCTCACACCCCTTCTTGGTCAGGCGATTCGATGTAGTGACGCCTAGCGGTTTGGGAAAAAAAAGCCCCATCATTGCTGATGGGGCCGAAGTGATCCGTAAATCAGAGACTCAGACCTTAGCCCGAGCTTTGATCCGACGGCGGAGATTACGGCTCATGCCGAAAGCGACACCAGCACCCAGGATAGGCAGGGGGCCAGGCACCTCGTTTGTCCGCTGAGTCCAAGCATTTGTAACGCTAGTGATGTCACGTCCTGTTGGAACAAAAATTGTATCTGTGATCGTGATCTTTTTCAGATCAGCAGAGAATTTGTAGGTGAGACCCGCTGGTCCACCATTGAGACTGATCAACTGAGAAACAATGCCGGGCGGATTGGAAACCTTAGAGACTGTTACGGTACCATTAGGGTCCTGGGTTACATTGGCTTCAAGAGAAATATCATTGAAGAACCAGGGGTCAGATGTGCCGATTGGATTATCGACCCAAACTGCTTGAGCAGGGTTAGGAGCCAGGTTTGAGCAATTAGCGCCTACTATGCAGGCATAAAAGCCCCCATCGACTACATCGACATCATACTGGTAGGTCAGGTTCAATGGGCCAGTATAAGTTGGCTTAGCAGTAACAATAAATTCCCACTTATCATCAGCAAAAGTTGTATAACTATCGTCATCGCTTAGCCAATTAAACTTAACCTCGAGACCACTTTGCAGCGCAGGATTAATATTAAGAACTTGGATATTGCTTACTTTCTTGTCGCCAAGTACGCCAAAGATTGTATTACCGGCTTGAAAGTTTGTACATGACTGCTGGGAAAACTGAACGTTTATATCGCAAAATATACTTTGAGTGAATCCGGGCGCAGCTGGGTTAACGACATCTACGCGAGCTGTCGGGTTTCTCGTCTCAATAGCCTTGGCCTGACTGCCAAGAGCAAGTGACCCAAGCAGTCCGAAGCCTACAAGACTCGCACGGAGAGCTCCAGCCACCCTGGAAGAGCCATTGGCACCTAAGCCGATGGATGGTTTCAGTTTCATGAGAGTTGATGGGGCAGGGACCACTGACCAAGCTTAAGGGAGAATGAGGAGATTGTCAACAGCAACATAAAACTCCTAAGCCTTGATCAGTAGTTCAACACAGTTCTCTACAACCCTAGCACCCCAGGCATGCCGCTGGGTGAGGCCGCCCCTCCACACCCGTAAACCACCGGGTCGCGAGCGGAGATGCACTGATTAGGCATGAGCGCCCTCCCGCCCGCCCGCATGTCCGGCTCCAGTTCCGCGAAGCGCCAGCCACCCCATGGCTACCCCGGGCACCACGGCCAGCTACGTCACCTGTCCTGGTTCAGGTGACCTGAGCCCAAGGGCTGATTGAAAGTCCGTCACAAGTGCCCTCGGCAGGGCTGCGACCATTGGGTTTGGTCGGTGGGAATGGATCCCTTTCTTGCCAGAAACCTCTCCTGCCCATGGCTCTACGGACCTGACCAGCTTTCTGCAGGCGATCCCGGAGGGACGGATGCGCCGAGGGGTGCGCGTCCCTCAATGGTTTCTGCTCTCGGTAGCAGTGCCAGGGATCTTGAGTGGCTGCCAGAGCCTGCGGGACTTGGAGCGCTACTCCTACGGAGAAGACTTCGTCTCTGCCATCCGCCATCACGCGACGCTGAACCAGGCGTTGGGGCTTCAGCTCAGGCGGCCTCCTACGGATTCCACCTTCCGCTATCTGTTCCTGCAGGTGGATGTGGCCGAGATCTACCGGCAGCTACAGGTCTGGATGCTCGCCCAGATCCCAAGTGGCGCAACGGGTCTTGATCAACTCATAGGCGACGGCAAGACACTTCGCGGTTCGATTGTCCAAACCGACGGCGGTGGCGGGGCCTATGGCCTCCGGCCGACTGCGTCCACATTGCCCAAGGGACTCTCTACTCCAAGGTGCTCGGGGCTGCGATTGCCCAAGCCACCTATGACACCCGCGAGGACCATGAGCGCGCGGTTTTCGGGAGCTGCTCTCCACCATGGATCTGGAGGGCGTCTTGATCCAGGCCGACGCGCTCCACACGCAGAAACCGTTCCCAAGTAACACCCTGCACCGCCAGATCAGCGAGCAGTTCCTCTACTCCCGCAAGATCCCTTTCACTGCAACGGTTTCAGAGCACGGTCACGGGCGCGATACCACTTGGACCCTGAGGGCCAAACAGGCTCCTGACTTCATCACCGAGGCCTGGCCCGGCAGCAGCTGGATCGTCGAACTGGTCGTCAGCGGCAAGCGTGCCGGCAAGCCCTCCCTCCAGCGGCATCTCTTCCTCACCAGCCTGCGCACCACGCCAAAAGCCTTGCTGCAACTGTTGAGGGACCGCTGGTGCATTGAAAGCTGGCACTGGCTCCGCGACACCCAGCTCCATGAAGATGGCCACCGCTATGGCGGCCCCGGTGCAGCGGTGCTGGCCACGCTGCGCACTCTGGCCCTGAACCTGCTTGGGCTCCACGGCCACCACTCGGTGAGAGCTGGGCTGGCCGCGGTGGCCCACGACATCGCCAAGCTGCTCGCCATGGCTGGGATCAGGCCGGGATGGGCGACTTGACCAGACTTTCATTCAGCCCTGACCTGAGCCCCATGGCAGAGCTTCGATCCGACGCTAGTTTTGCCCAGGCTTCCAATCCCTTCCGACAGATTTCAGGCCCGAGATGCTCCACCCCCTCACCGGTCAGCCGATCGATCCGAACTCCGAGCTGGACGTGGAACCCAGAGACGAGATCGCCGCGGTAAGGCTGGCGGTAAGTGGTCTGCTCATAGCGATCGGGAAGGGCCTCTTTCTCGTCTTCCTGGGCTACCTGATCGTGGATTCCCTTCCACCCCAGCTGCTGATCCCCAGTTGGCAGCTGGCTTTGGTGGCTCGCCTTCTCTCCATCGGCACCATCCCCCTGTTGGGATTTGCCTGCGTCCACCTCGCGGTGGTTGTCAATCCTGCCAATCGAATCTACCGACAGCGCCTTAACACGGTGCGCCGATGGGCCACGGTCGCCGCCATTGGGTTTCTCCTGCTCATTCCCTTGCAGGGGTTCGCCACCTGGCAGTCCTACAGCAATGCGAAATCCAACCAGCAGGCCCTGATCCAAGAAGCCTCCAAGCGCCTCGCGCCTGTGAAGCAGTCGATCGAGTCCGCCACCAGCATCGACGACCTTCAGAAGCAGCTCTCGCGTCTCGAGGGAGTCAGCAGTGAGCTCTCCCCCGACGTTCGCTCCAAGCCCCTGGCGGAAGTCAAGAACAACATCATTGCCAACCTCGAGCGGACGGAGAATCTCTACGTCAACCGGCTCGCCGCAACCACCGATCCCAGTCGGATCTGGGCGGCCATTCAGTCTGTGGCCCGGACTGTTTTGGCCTCCCTTGGGTATTTTATTGGTTTCGCCGCCGGTGCTCAGCCGGGCCGCTCCTCCCTCACGCTGCAGGAGATGCTTGCGAGGAGGTTCCAGTCCCTGTTCGGCCTGCGGCGCAGGCGATAGCCCCGGCCTGACTGGTTGACTGTCCCCGATGCCCGACGGTACCGCCCGTAGCGAGGAGCACATCGCTTGTTTCAGCCACCTGTTCGCCTGGAGCGGGGCCGGTTCGCCTGGAGCGGGGCCGGACTGGTTCTGGGGTTTCTGGTTCTGCACCTGGCTTCCTCCGCAAGCCCGCCAGGGGGACGTCGTGGTGGTGGTGTTCGCCGCTCTGCCGCTACTGTCCATGCAGTGACTTGCCACCTGCAAGTCCTACTCCGATGCCAAGGCCAACCAGCAGATCCTGATCGAGCGGGCCAACCGACGCGTCGCCTCGATCAGCTATCTTCCTTGGCTTCGCCGCCGGCGCCCCGTTCGAGCCTCCCCCTGTTCGCCAGTGGGGATGCCTGGAGGGATCAGGGCACCTGCCGGAGGCGCTGCCTCAGGCGGCGGCTGCAACGCCAGGCCATGGCCACGCCGGCCAAGGGCAGGGGGCCAGGCACCGAGGCCGGATCGGGACCTTCGCCCGGGGTGTTGGGCAGGTCGCTGGGAACGTCGCTGGGTTCGTCCTCCGAGGCCGCTCCCTGAGGCGTTTCGATACCAGGGGGCAGCAGGGCTGCTTGAAACACATCCCCACCTTCATTCAGACCGGGGTCTTCCTCGGCGGGCTCGGCGGCAATGGGGAGATCCAACGACCCAGAGGGGGAATCAGCTGGCTCCGAGGACCCGTCGGAAACGATCCGGAACGGAACGAAGCCGCCGGTGGCCCCATTGAAGACGTTGTCGAACAGGGTGCCCGCCTGCCAGGTGAGCTGCGCCGGAGGGGTGGAGGCGGTGCCGGACCAGCGGAACGAGAGGGGGCTGCTCAACCGGAACAGGCTGTCGCCTGGGGCGGTGCCGGAACGGGCCAGGAAGACGCCGGAGGGCAGTACAAAGCCATCGACGCTCACCTCATAAGGGGCAACGCTGTACTGGAAGGGCGGCACGGCCAGGCCCGTGACGGGGTTGGCCAGGCCGATCCCGCCGGCCCCGACGAGGTACTCCGGAGAGGCGCCGAATCCCGGAGTCAGGAGCTCGCGCAGCTCCTCCAGGGCTCCCATGCTTTCGTGGGGAACGCCACCCACGGCGGGGGCGGCGGTACTGGCCACCAGGCAGGTGAGCAGCAGCAGCGGGGGGTAAAGGTGGACGGAGGGGCGGAAACGACCCAGGGAGAGGGCACCGAGGGTGAAGGGGCGCGCCATGAAGGCCTAATCAGATCTCACCAATCTATCAGGCTGCATTCAGAAAGCACGCCATCCTCCTTAAGTGCCATTGGGTGGGTGGTCGTGGGGCCCTCTGGCGCGACGCCGCTGACGTCGCCGGTCAGCCCCCCTAAGGTCTGAGCCGCTGGCCTGCCCTCTTCACACTCCGCGTACTCACCACGGATGCCTGACTATTCCGCCAGTCGCGAGGACCACATCGCCAGCTTCGGCCGCCTGTTCGCCTGGAGCGGCGGCGGGCTGCTGCTGGTGTTTCTGGGCTTCGTTCTGGTCGATTCCATGCCCCTGCAGCTGCTGAATCCCGCCTGGCAACTGCGGTTCACCAACCGCATGGTCAACACCTCCCTGCTGGCCCTGGTTGGGTTTCTGCTGTTGCACCTGGGTCTCTACATCGAGCCCGCCAACGGCTTCCTGCGGGCCCAGCTGGCCACCGCCCGCCAGTGGGCCATCGTCGTGGTCTTCGCCTTCCTGCTGCTGGTGCCCCTGCAGGGTTTCGCCACCTGGCGGGTCCTCTCCCAGGCGCAGGGCAACGAGGCGATGCAGCGCAACGTGCTCGGCGAGCGGGTGACGATGATCCGCCAGGCCATCGAAGCGGCCACCAGCCCGGAGGACCTTCAGGCCCGTTTCTCCCGACTGCGGGCCCCCCGACCCCAGCTGCCTGCGGCCGCCCTCAGCCTCCCCCTCAGCGAACTGAAGCGCAGCCTGCTCGATGAACTCCAGCGGACCGAGACCCGTGCCAACAACCGGATCGGCGGCCCCGCCCCCACCGACCTCTGGGCCCTTGGACAGGGGGCAGCCAGGGTCAGCATCGCCGCGCTGGGCTTCGCCGTGGCCTTCGCCGCTGGTGCCCAGCGGCCGGGTGCCTCCCTCACCCTGCTCCAGCAACTGAGCAGGCGGCTGGAGATCCTGCTCGGGCGACGCCCAAAGGCGAACCGACGCGCCCCCTGACCATCGGCACCGAGCCCACCGCAGGCAGGCCGCTTGAATGGGCCCCACCGGATCGCAGGGTCTTGCCGACGACCAGGGGGAGAACAGGACAAACAGCGTGCGCGATGGCGGCGAGCCTCACGACCCTGCTGCTGGCTCTGCCGCTGCTGGCGGGCTGTCAGCCGAGGCGGTCCAGCCCGTCCCTGATCGTGGCCACCAAGAGCCGCATCGATTCCCTCGATCCGGTGCAAGCCTCCCGCATCGGCGTGATGCAGGTGCTCAGCGGCCTCGGCGACCCCCTCTATGCGATCGACAGCAACGGCCGCCTCGAGCCGCGGCTGGCCACCGCCCTGCCGGTGCTGAGCGGCGACGGGCTACGGGCCCGGATCCCCCTGCGCCGCGGGGTGCTCTTCCATGACGGCACCCGCTTCGATGCCGCTGCCATGGCGTTCTCCCTGCGCCGCTTCATGGCGATCGGCACCCTCGGCTACCAGCTGAGCGAGCGGGTCGAGGCCGTGCGGGTCACCGCTCCCTACGAGATCGAGCTGGTGCTGAAGCGCCCCTTCAGCCCGTTGCCGCGGTTGCTCAGCGCCATCTTCCTGACCCCGGTGTCCCCCAGCGCCTACCGGCGGCATCGCGACAAGCCCCTCAACGACCGCTTCGTCGGCACCGGCCCCTACGCCCTGTCCTTCTTCGCCGGCCAGCAGCAGCGCCTGACCCCCTGGCCCCGCTACTGGGGCAAGCGGCCGGCCAACGGGGGCATCGACCTGGTGACCCTGAGCAATTCCACCGCCCTGTTCGGGGCCCTGCGCAGCGGCGAGGTCGACCTGCTGCTCAACAGCGGTCTGGAGATCGACCATCAGCAGGCCCTGCACCGGGATGCCGCCGCCGGCCGCCTGCGGGAGGCCATCGGCCCGTCGCAGGAGATCGCGCTCATCTCCCTGCTGAGCGACCAGCCGCCTTTGAACCGGCCCGGCCTGCGTCAGGCCGTGGCCCGCAGCCTCGATCGAGCCGCCATCGCCCGACGCGTGACCCTGGAGCTGCACTCCCCCCAGCGGCAGCTCATCCCCCCGGACCTGCCGGGCTCCGACCCCACCGCCTGGCCGGCCTACGACCCCGCCGCGGCCCGCGCCCTCTACCGCCAAGCGGGCTATTGCCAGGGGAAGGTTCTCACCCTGCCGCTCACTTACCGCTCCGACATCCCCACCGACCGTCTGTTCGCCCTCACCTGGCAGGCCCAGCTGCGCCGTGACCTAGGCGATTGCGTGAAACTTGAGGTGAGCGGCATGGAGTCGACCACCGCCTACTCCCAGCTCGACAAAGGCGCCCTGACGATGCTCTTCTACGACTGGATCGGCGACTACCCGGATGCGGAGAACTTCCTGACGCCGTTGCTGTCCTGCAGCAAGGCCGAGGGGGATCGCTGCCTCAAGGGCAACAGCGTGCTGGGCGGCAGCTTCTGGACGGCGCCGGGCCTGGAGGCGGACCTGCAGCGCAGCAGCCAGCTGGATGGCCCCGAGCGGGTCGCCCTGCTGGTGGCCATCCAGCGCCGCGTTGCCGCCGCCAACCCCTATCTGCCGGTGTGGCTCAGCGCCCCGGCGGCCTGGGGCGGTCTGAGTGTCAGCCAGCCCCGCTTCGACGGATCCGGCCGGGTGCGCCTGGGCGAACTCCGCCGCCTGAGCGCCGCCAACGGAGCCCGGGTGCCATGAGCCGCCGTTCCGACCTGGCGCGCTACCTGGCCTCCCGGCTGGCCCTGGCACCGGTCATGCTCTGGCTGATCGCTTCGCTGGTGTTCCTGCTGCTGCGCGTGGCCCCCGGCGATCCGATCGATGCCCTGCTGGGCACCCGTGCCCCGGAGGCGGCCCGCGCCGCCCTGCGGGCCCAGCTCGGCCTGGATCGCCCCCTGGCCGAGCAGTACGGCCGCTTCCTGGGCCACCTGCTGCAGGGCGATCTGGGCCAGTCGCTCACCAACGGCGAACCGGTGGCCCGCCTCATCCAGGACAGCCTGCCGGCCAGCCTGGAGCTGGGGGTGGTGGCGCTGCTGCTGGCCGCCATCGTGGGTCTGGCGGTGGGGTTCAGCGGCATCGCCCGCCCCGAGGGGCGCCTCGATCTGGCCGGCCGGCTCTATGGCATCGGCACCTACGCCCTGCCCCCCTTCTGGGC
>CALRQM020000012.1:0-53907 GCA_943370335.1 Bordetella parapertussis
CCCCCAGACCCTGTTCCGCTGGCGCCAGCAGCAGGTGGAGGCCCGGCCGCTGGTGGATGTGCGCCGGCTGCGGCGGGACGCCCACCGCCAGCAGCTGGCGGAGCATCGCCGGCGCCAGTGGCAGGACGCCCTGCGCCAGCGCCGCCCGATCGATCCGCAGCAGCTCGATGCCGAGCAGCGTCAGCACCTGGCCCTGCTGCGGGAGTGGGCCAGCGGGGAGACCAGCCGTCCCCTGCCCGACGACCTGCACAGGGCCCTGCAGGCGGCCCACTGCCCGACGGAAGCCTCGCCGATCCGGCACCTGCTGGTGGACCTGGGCCAGTGGGAGCGGCACCATCTGCCCTCGCTGGAGAACACCACCTGGCAGGCGGGCTTCTCCGAGGAGCTGGAGGCTGAGGCTCGCCGGCTGGTGGCCCTGGCCGAAACGGAGCTTCCCGGTGACGAGCGCCGCCGCGACCTCACCGGCCTGCACACCGTCACCATCGACGATGCGGACACCCGCGACATCGACGACGGCCTCTCCCTGGAGCATGGGCCCGACGGGGCGCCGCGGCTGTGGATCCACATCGCCGACCCGGGCCGGCTGGTGGCACCAGACAGCCCCCTCGACAATGAAGCTCAGCGCCGGGCCAGCAGCCTCTACCTGGCCCGGGGGCCGCTGCCGATGTTCCCCGAGGTGCTCAGCACCGGCCCCATGAGCCTGCGCATGGGCCAGCGCAGCGCGGCCCTGAGCCTGTGGGTGGAGCTGGCCGATGACGGCGCCGTGGCCGCCCATGGGCTGACATCCAGCTGGGTGCGGCCCGCCTATCGGCTGAGTTACGCGGATGCCGATGATCTGATCGAGCTGGCCCCGCCCCAGGAGCGCTACCTCGAAGAGATCCATTCCCTGATGGAGAGGCGGCGCCGCTGGCGGCTAGCCCGGGGCGCCCTGGATCTGGATCAGCCCGAGGGGCGGATCCGCTGCGACGCCGAGGGGGCCCAGCTGGAGATCACCGAACCGTCGCCATCGCGCATGCTGGTGGCCGAGGCCATGATCCTGGCCGGTGCGGTGATCGCCGGCCACGGCCAGGAGCAGAACCTGGCCCTGCCCTACCGCAGCCAGCTGACGGCGGAGCTGCCCCCTGAAGCGGAGCTGGCGAGCCTGCCGGCCGGCCCGGTGCGCCACGCGGCCATCAAGCGCTGCCTCAGCCGGGGCCATCTGGGCACCACGCCCGCGCTCCACTTCTCCCTGGGCCTGCCCTGCTACGTGCAGGCCACCTCACCGATCCGCCGCTACAACGATCTGCTGGTGCAGCGCCAGCTGCTGGCCCACCAGCAGGGCCAGCCCGTGCTTGACGAGGCGGAGCTGGGGGCGCTGCTGGCGGAGCTGGAGGGGGCGATCCGCCAGGGCCTGCAGATCTCTCGCGAAGACCAACGCCACTGGCAGCAGGTGTGGTTTGAGGCGCAGGAGCAGCACCAGTGGCCGGGCCTCTTCCTGCGCTGGCTGCGGCCCCAGGACCGGCTTGGCCTGGTGCATCTCCCTGATCTGGCCATGGATCTGGCCGCCGAGTGCCATGGCGATCCCGGGCCCGGCGACGCCCTGCTGGTGCGGCTGCAGCAGGTGGATTCCCTGCGGGACCTGCTGCGCTTCACGGCCGCGGGCTGAGCCGGACAGCCTCAGGGACTGAGGTTGTACTTGGCCATCGCCTGCTGCTTGCAGATCGCTTCGGCCTGGGGGATCGTCGCCCGGGCGTTCACCTGCTCGGCCACGCGGGTACAGGTGTCCTTGGCCAGGCCGGCGGGCACCGTCTTGCCCACCTTGGTGAAATCGGCATTCACCGCCAGGGTGCAGTAATGGATGATCAGCTGGTCGCGCATGTTGCTGAGGCCCTGGGCCCGGGCGGGCAAACCGGCCAGCAGCAGCGCCGAACCCGCCAGGCAGAGCAGCACAGGCAGGGGCCGAAGGACGGATCCGGTGGTGGCGGAAACCATGGGACAACAACGCTGGTCCAGCCCATCCTCGCCGAGCTCAGGCCGGCTGGCCCGTTCGCTGCAGGCGGCGCCGCCGCCAGAGCAGCAGCAGCACCACCCCCACACAGGCCAGGCCCACCGCCGTCGGAAACAGGGCCGTGGTGAGCGTCAGCCGCTCCAGGGACAGGAGCACCAGCAGGTTGCGCAGCACGAACAGGGCGAAGAAGCCGATCCGCTCCTGTTCCGGGTGGCTGTAGGCCCGCCGCAGGGTGGGGCCGAAGCCCAGCAGATCCACCAGGGTGAGGACCACCACCGCCCCAAGCGGGTCGGCGGTGAGGAACCAGAAGGGCAGGGCCGAGGCGGCACCGGCCAGAAACAGCCAGTCGCTGATCGTGATCACCCGGTCGGCGCCATGGGCGTAGGCCAGCCAGGCGATGGAAAAGGTGATCAGGGCCGACACGCCGGTGGGCCAGGCCCCGACCCCGCCGCCACCGGCCCACGTCGCCAGGAACACCAGCAGGGTGGTGACCCCCCAGATCAGCCAGGAGAACACATGGGGGCGGGTACGGCCGGCCCGAATGGAGCGGATGTAGGGCAGGAAGGCCGCGAAGGTGAGAGCGATGGCAGCGCCGCTGAGCAGCAGCTTCACGGCACGACCCGCGACACCCGCAGCCATGGGCCCCATGGGTTGACGCAGCCGATCAGGGCCGCCGGGGTGGGGCGATCGAGGCCCAGCAACCACTGGTTGAGGGCCGGCTCCAGGGTGATCACCGGCCAGGCCCCCGCCTCGCCATGGAGCACAAAACCCCCGTCGCCATCGGGCACCAGCTCGCCCCGCCAGAGGCGCTCGCCAGGTTCAGGGGGTGGGGCCCAGCCCGCCGGCGCCGCCAGCTGCGCGCCCGCCTCGAGCTCCCCATGCCGATCCAGTCGCTCCGGCGCCTCCAGCGCCTGAAGCTGCCGCTCACGCCACAGGGGGTGGTGCCAGGGCGTATCCCATAACGGCACCACGCCGGCCGGGGCCAGCGGATCGCTGATCAGGGCCTCCTGCAGCCGGCGCACCGGCAGGGCGGCCGGCTCCTGACCGCCTTGGACGCAAAGGGCGGCCGCCAGTCCGGCGGCCTGGCCGATGTTCAGCACCAGGGGCTGCAGCCGGGTGGCGCCGTTGGCCATGTGGCTGACGCCGAAGCCCTTGTCGGCCGCCAGCAGGTTGGACACCCCCTGACTCACCAGGGCGCCGTAGGGGATGGTGAACGGGGTTCCGCTCCAGCGGCCGCCCCAGCGGCAGCTCTTGGGGGCCAGGGGCCAGTCGCCGCCGGGGTAATGGTGGTCGTTGGCGTAATTGCCCACGGCGATGGCGCTGAGGCTGTCGTCGGCCGCGCGGCTGGGTGGGGCGATGCAGGCGCCGCTCCCCTGGGGCAGCAGGTGCTGCTCCAGCACCTGCTCCCGGGCCACCAGCCGGCGGCCTTCGCGCCAGTAGGGCATCAGGGCCAGGGATCCGGCGCCGCTGAGCCGCCCGGCGCTGGCTTCTTCGGGCGTGGGAAACACCGCCGCCGGCCCCAGCCAGCCGCCGCTGGCCTGGCGCAGGGCGGCGGCGAAGGCTTCGCTGTGCTCGCGCATCGCCGCCAGCAGCTCGCCCTCGGCCGCTTCGTTGGTGGCGTCACCGCCGGCGAGGCACTCCGGGAAAGCCCGCTCCAGCCCGTTGTGCCAGTCGTTGCCGTGCAGGGGCCAGTTCAGCATCACCAGGCCCCCGGGCAGGCGGCCATAGGTGAGGGTGCGCTCCAGGCCGAAGGCCTCGGTGGCCGCCGCAAAGGGCTCCGAAAGGCGGGGGGGACGGCGGCGCCAGGCCTCAGCCTCGGGGGCCGCCGGTCCGCCCCGTTCATCCAGCTGGCCCAGGCAGACCCAGGTGGGCGACTGGACCGGTTGCCGCTGGAAAAAGGGATCACTCCCGAGGCGCTCGGCCGTGGGGGCGCTGGGTTCCTGCCAGAGCTCTTTGGCTTCCCAGCCGAAGCGGAAGGGGGCTCCGGCCAGGGGATAGAGCTCGCCGCGGTCGCTGCCGTCGATGACGATCGTGGGCAACAGGCGCCGCTGGAGGCCCCTGTGCTGCACGGTCACGGCGCTGATGCGGTCGCCGTCGCGCTCCACCGCCTCCAGCCGCACGCCGGACCACCAGTCCAGCCGTTCCTCGGCAGCCACCCAGCGGCGCAGGATCCGCTCGGCGCTGGCGGGGCGGTAGCCGAAGCAGCTCACCCAGTTCTGATCCAGCCCCTCCGGTTCGATCCATTGCAGGGCCCGCAGCAGGGCCCCCCACAGGCCGCTCTGCCAGGGGCTCAGCTCGTTGCCGTCGGGGGCGCAGACCCCCGCGGCGCTCACCATGCCACCGAGCCAGGGCCCTGGGGTGAGCAGCAGGGTGTCGGCGCCGGAGCGGGCCGCCTGCAGCGCCGCGGCGACACCACCGCTGCCGCCGCCCCACACGAGCACCTGGGCCCTGCGATCGAAGCCCGTGCGCATTGGGGAGAAGGGGCCGGGGTCAGGGGGCCAGCATCCCATCCCGGGGCCATGGGTAGGATCCGGGCCCCGGGCCTGGGCCCAAGGGCGTCACGGGGGCGTCACGGGACACCCTCCTGCCGCCGGCGGACCCGGCCGACGTCGCCTGCCGATGACCTATACCCTCACCACCCCCCTCTATTACGTCAACGACCGCGCCCACCTGGGCAGCACCTACACCACCCTCGCCTGCGACAGCATCGCCCGCTTCCGGCGGCTGCAGGGGGAGCGGGTCACCTTCATCACCGGCTGCGACGAGCACGGCCTGAAGATCCAGCGCTCGGCCGAGGCCGCCGGCCTCACCCCCCAGGCCCACTGCGATGCCATCAGCGGCGAGTACCGCGACCTGTGGCGCCGCTGGGGCATCAGCAACGACCGCTTCATCCGCACCACCGACCCGCGCCACCGGGCGATCGTGGAGCAGTTCTTCGCCCGGGTCGAGGCCAGCGGCGATGTGGTGGAGGGGCGCCAGCAGGGCTGGTACTGCGTCGCCTGCGAGGAATTCAAGGAGGAGTCGCCGGCGGCCACCGAGCCCCACTGCCCCATCCACCTGCGCCCCCTGGAGTGGCGCGACGAGCTCAACCTCTTCTTCCGCCTCTCCCGCTACCAGGAGCAGATCGAACAACTGGTGGCCAGCGACGGCTTCATCGCACCGCGCTCCCGCCGCCGGGAGGTGGAGAACTTCGTCGCCGGCGGCCTGCGGGACTTCTCCATCTCCCGCCTCGACCTGCCCTGGGGCATCCCCGTTCCAGGCTACGAGGGCCACACCTTTTATGTCTGGTTCGACGCCCTGCTGGGCTACCTCTCGGCCCTGCTGGAGACCGACGATCCCGCCGACCTCGGGCTTCTGGCCGAGCGCGGCTGGCCCGCCCAGCTGCATGTGATCGGCAAGGACATCCTGCGCTTCCATGCCGTCTACTGGCCGGCCATGCTGCTGTCGGCCGGCCTGCCCCTGCCGGAAAAGGTGTTCGGCCACGGCTTCCTCACCCGGGAGGGCCAGAAGATGGGCAAGTCGCTGGGCAACGTGCTCGATCCCGACGTGCTGCTGGAGCGCTGCGGCGCCGATGCGGTGCGCTGGTACCTGCTGCGGGACATCCCCTTCGGCGATGACGGCGATTTCCAGCAGCAGCGCTTCAGCGACCTGGTCAACAACGACCTGGCCAACACGATCGGCAACCTGCTGAACCGCACCTCCTCGATGGCGCGCCGCTGGTTCGACGGAGCCGTGCCGCCGGCCGGGGAAGCCGCTGGTGCCGACCATCCCCTGGCCCTGCGCTGCCTGGCCTGCGGCCAGACCGTCGACGGGGCCCTCGAGGCGCTGGATTTCCGCACGGCGGCCGCCGCGATCCTGGAGCTGGCCGAGGCCGCCAACGGCTTCCTCAACGATCGCGCCCCCTGGAAGGCGATCAAGGCCGAGGAGGGCCGCACCGGGGTGGCCGAGGACCTCTATGCCGTGCTGGAGACGAGCCGCTGGGTGGCGGTGTTGCTGGCCCCCCTGCTGCCGGATCTCTCGGAGCGCATGCTCGACCAGCTGGCCCAGCCGGCGCTGCTGGCCGACAGCGGCTGGACGGCGGCCCGACACTGGGGGAAGCTGGCCTGCGGCCTTGCCCTGCCCGAGCCGACGCCGGTGCTGCACCGTCTGGAACTGGATTCCCCCCTTTGACCCCTTCCCTCCTGGCCCGTCCCTGGCACCTGGCGGCCCCGCTGCTGCTGCTGATCACGGCCTGTGGTGGCGGTGAAGTGGCCCGCGAGACGGCCCCCACCCCCTTTGTGTTCCGCTCCCTCGATCTGCGCCAGCAGGATGTGTTCGGGCGGCCGAACTGGGAGCTGACCAGCCCGGAGGCCCGCTACGACCTGCGGCGGCGGGTGGCCCGGGCCCTGCAGCCCCGCGGCGTGATCTTCAGCAACGGCAAGCCTTCCTACCGGGTGGAGGCCTCCACCGGAACGGTGATCAACGACGGGGCCGTGATCCTGCTGGAGGGGCGGATCCGGCTGCAGCGGCTGGGCAAGGCGCCGGTGATGATTCAGGGGTCCCGGGTGCGCTGGATCCCCAGCCGCAACCTGATGGAGATCGACCGGCACCCGGAGGGGTTCGATCCCCACACCCGGCTGTCCGCCGATCGGGCCACCTTCCGCCTCGACAAGGACACCCTGGAGCTGCAGGGAAAACCGCGCCTGCAGCGCTGGGCGCTGGCCTTTGATCCCTTCCAGGCCAATCCCGTCGGCGTCCCCCAGATCGTGGTGACGGTGGCCTCGGTGCTGTGGCAGCCCGGCAGCGGCGCCCTCAGCGCCCGCGGGCCGGTGCTGGGGGAACGGAGGCCGCCGGGCTCAGCCCCTGGCGCCCCCCTCCAGACCCTCACGGCCACGTCCCTGAACGGCAACACCCAGAAGCAGCTGTTCAACCTCGGACCGCCGGTGCTGTTCAGCGACCCGGCGGTGGCCGGCGGCGCCAGCGCCCGGGGTAAGGCCCTGCAGGTGGACGCCGGCCAGCATCTGGTGCGGATCCCGTCGGGTTGCTTCCTGCAGCAGGACGGTGCCACCCTCGAGGCCCGCACCTGCTCCTGGAACTGGCAGACCCAGGCGGTCACCGCCGATGGCTCGGTGCTGCTGCAGCGGCCCGCCAGCCGCCAGCTCACCCGCGGCAGCGTGCTGCGGGGCCAGCTCGGGGAGAAGGGCTCCGTTGTCGTCACGGCACCGGGCGGGCAGGTGTTCAGTCAGTTCCAGGTGCCGCCGTCGAAGACGCCGGCCAGGCCGGCTCCACCCCGGCCGAAACCCGAGCCAATTCGCCTGTAAGGCGCCGGCCCCAGCCCTCCACCCAGGTCAGATCGCTGCGACTGAAGCAGCGCGGCGACCAGCCCCCCAGCACCAGCACCCCCTCCTGCCCCAGCGGCTGGACCAGCACGGCCGGCAGTCCGGCGGGTAGGGCGGCGAACTCCTGCCGACCCGGGTAGAGCTTCAGATCCACCAGGGAGATCGCCTTGCCGGTGGCCATGCTGCGCAGGCAGATCGCCCCCGGTCGGAAGCCACCGCTGCCCAGCAGACCCCTCTCCAGCAGGATCCTGCCGCGCCAGTGGAGCAGCACCACCGCCGCCGGCGTGGCGGTCAGGAGCATCGTGCTTCCCCAGCCCAGCTCTTCGGCCAGCGGAGCGTCCAGATCCGGTGCCAGCTGCAGTCCCTCACGCCCCTCCAGGCGCACCCGCTCCGGCGCCACGGGCTCCACCCGCTGCCACAGCAGGGCCACCAGCAGCAGCAGCACCGACAGGATGCTGCCCAGCACCGAGGCCCGCTCCAGGGAGGGGTCGAGGCTGGGGGCGGTCATCTGGTTGAGCACCACCAGGCCCAGTCCCGTCAGACCACAGGCCAGAACAACGCGAGCGGCGGCGGGCATCGCCATCGTGGAGTTCGGGTACCAAACGAGACCTCAGGATGCCGGAACGCAGCGGCAACGGCAGACTGGTGGCGTCTCGCACGATGGCCTTGGCTTCAGTGACCCCTCTGCGCCGGTCCCTGCTCTCCCTGGTGCTGGCCCTTGTCCTGGTGCTGGTCGCTCCTGTCGCTGCCGCCCTGGCCGTGTCCGCCACCGACCTGCCCCCCCGCCCACCGGCAGAGCACCTGCTTGATGACGCCAAGGTGCTCAGCCGTGCCGGCAAGGCCGAGATCGAGCACCAGCTGGAGGGCTTCTCCGCAGAACGGGTCGATGCCCGGCTGATCACCCTCACGCGGCTCGACTACGGCCTGGGTCTCGACAGCCTGGCCGACCAGCTGCTGGAGCGCTGGACGGCCAATCCCCCGGCCGGCCGCAGCCCTGATCCACTGCTGTTGCTCCTGTTCGACACCCAGACCCGCGCCACGGCAATTGCCGCCCAGCCCCCACTCGACCGCCAGCTGCCCACCGAGCTGCTGAAAAGCACCGCCGCCACCACGATGGCCCAGCCGCTGCGCAGCGGCGATCGCTACCGCCAGGCCGCCGTCGATGCCCTGCAACGCCTTGCCACCGTTCTCCAGGGCGGTGAAGATCCGGGGGAACCCGTCGTCGAGGAGACCGCCGCCGTCGTCAGCAACATTCCCACCCGTGAGGAAACCTCCAGCAGCAACGCCTTCACCTGGGTGATCGTTCTTCTGGTGGTGGGGACCGTGGTGCCGATGCTCACCTGGTGGGTGTTCTCCCGTTGATTCCCCCGATAGCCGCCTCCCCATGGGACTGACGAACTGGATGGGCACCTTCGGGCGGGCCCAGTCTCTCGACCTGAGCTCGGATCTCGAGCGCGGCTACGAAGCCGCCCTGCTCATCCAGAGCATCGAGATGGAGCACTACAACGACCGCCCGGTGCGTCCAGAACTGGAGCTGAGCATTCCGCGGGCGATGCAGGCCCAGTTGATCCGCCGCTTCCGGGCCGCCCTGCAGGTCTGCCGCCAGACCAGGGAGGTCCTGGCCCCCTACCGCAAGGAGCTCTCCGGCCAGGAGCTGCGCCAGTTCCAGCTGATCGAGACGGTCGCCGCCCGTTATGCGGTGGCACGGGAGGAGCTGCCGGCCCTCAGCCGCTCGCCGGAGATGCTGCCCCGCAGCCTGGTGAGCGTGGTCGACACGGTGCGTCGCCAGCTCGACCCGGACGCCGAGGCGAGTGTGGTGGCGGGCTTCCGCCGCCGCCGCGACTCCACCCTCGTCTCCCTGCGCATCCTGCTGCTGCTGATTCTGGTGCCGGTGCTGGTGCAGCAGGTGAGCCGCACCTACATCGTGTCGCCCCTGGTGGATCGTTTCGCCCCGGACAACGCCTTCCTCACCTATCCCAGGCCCCACCTGGAGGAGCGGGCGGTCGAGAAGCTGCGGGTCTACCAGGCGGAAATCGAGTTCGATGCCCTGCTGGAGGGCAAGCCGCTGCCGAGCCGCGAAGAGCTCCAGAGCGAACTGGCTAAACGGGCCCATGTCCTCAAGGAGGAGGCCGATCAGGAGAGCACCCATGCCATCAAGAACGTCCTGGCCGATCTCTGCGGCTTCATCGGCTTCGTGGTGATCGCCATCTTCGGGCGGCGCGACATCCAGGTGCTGCGGGGCTTCATTGATGAACTGGTGTATGGCCTGAGCGACAGTGCCAAGGCGTTCGCCATCATTCTGTTCACGGACATCTTCGTTGGATTCCACAGTCCGGAAGGCTGGACGGTGCTGCTCGATGGTGTCGCCCACCATCTCGGATTGCCGGCCAGGGAGAACTTCGTGATGCTCTTCATTGCCACCTTCCCGGTGGTGCTGGCCACGATCTTCAAGTACTGGATCTTCCGCTACCTCAACCGCGTCTCGCCCTCCTCTGTGGCCACCCTTCGCAACATGAACGGTGGCGGCTGAAGTGGCGCCGGAGGTGGCGGCTACGTCCCTCGCCGAGGAGCCTCGTCAGCCGCATCTCACCCTCGTCAGCGGGCCCTCGCGGGGGGGCAAGAGCCGCTGGGCCGAACATCTGGCGGCCCGCAGCGGCCTGGCCGTGGTGTATCTGGCCACCGGGCCGTCCCTGCCCGACGACCCGTCCTGGCAGGAGCGGCTGCAGCGCCATCGCCAGCGGCGCCCGCCCCAGTGGGGCTGCCGTGAGGTTGGCGGCGAACTCGCTGCCGCCCTCGACGACCTGGAACCGGTCCAGCTGGGCCTGGTCGATTCCCTCGGCACCTGGGTGGCCGCCCATCTGGATCTGGAGCCGGAGGCTTGGGCGCTCCGCTGCGCCGACCTGATCACCGCCATCCGCCGCTGCCGGGCGCCCCTGGTGGTCGTCTGCGAGGAAGCGGGCTGGGGCGTGGTGCCGAGCACCGCCGCAGGCTCCCGCTTCCGGGACCGGCTGGGGACGGTGCAGCAGGAGCTCCAGGTCCAGAGCGAGGCCGGATGGCTCGTCCTGCAGGGCCGCGCCATCGACCTGCTGGCCCTCAGTCAGCCCGTCCCTCCCGAGCACTGAGGGCCACGCCGCATGCCCCGCGTCGTTCTGTACCAGCCCCAGATTCCCCCGAACACGGGCAACGTGGCACGCACCTGCGCCGCCACGGGCTCGGAGCTCCACCTGATCGAACCCCTCGGCTTCACGATCAGCGACCGCCATCTGCGCCGGGCCGGCCTGGACTACTGGCCCTGGGTGTCGCTGCAGCGCCACCGCGACCTGGCCTGCTTTGAGGCGGAACAGCAGCGGCGGGGCGGCCGCCTGATCGCCCTCAGCAGCCAGGTGGAGGCGGCCTACACGGAGTTCCGCTTCCGAAACGACGACTGGCTGCTGTTCGGACGGGAGACGGACGGATTACCGAACGCCCTGCAGACGACGGCCGAGGCGCGGCTCACGATCCCCATGGCCCGCCGGGCCCGCCAGGGCGAGGGGGGGGTCCGCAGCCTGAATCTCTCGGTGTCCGTTGGCATCGTGCTGTTCGAGGCCCTGCGCCAGCTGGGGCCAGATCGGGGCAGCGAGCCTTGAGATCGGATCGGGTGGCTCCTGGTGTCCGGACCGAGTTGTGCCTGATGAACCTTGCTGGTGGAGGTTCATAGCGCTACTCTCTGGCCGACCCGCAGATGTTGGCTTCTCTGCTGGGTTTTGTCCGATGGATGTGAAATGCATGAAGCCTTTCCGCTTGATTCTTCCCTTTCTGCTCTCCACACCGGCCGTGGTGCCGCTCGTGGCTGTTCTGGCTGACGACACCCCCAACACGGTGTCCACCGAAACTCTCCTGGCTTCCCTGCCCACATCCGCTGATCGGGTCTGGGTCAAGGTGCGCCGCGCCGTCTCCATTGAGGAGCTCTCCACCGCCCTCGACCTTGATGAGAGCCGCCTGGCCCGTCTGAACGACGTGGATGAAGACCATCGCTTTGGCAACGGCGACTGGCTTGTGGTGCCCTCCCGGGGCAAGGAGCGCCTGGGACGCATTGCCTCCCTCGACACCTCGGTCCAGCGCCAGTCCCCACCTGTCTCCACCCCACCGCCGGTGGACAACGACGGCGTGGTGCGCTTTGGCGACACCGTGCTGAAGCTGGCCCAGCGCTACGGCCTCAGCGTGGCTGAGCTGGTTCGTCTGAATCCAGGTCTGGAAACCGCCCGGCTCGTGGTTGGCAGCCAGGTGCGTCTTGCCCAGTCGGCCCCCGGCCGGACCCGCATGCTGCTGGGCTTGAGGCCCTCGACAAGCGGCGGCATCAGCTGGCCCGACATCCCGGACTTCGGTGAAGACCCCCAGCCCCAGTTCAACGGCGGCAGCACCAACCCTTCGACCACCTGGATCTGGCCCACCAAGGGGGTGTTCACCTCCGGGTTCGGCTGGCGTTGGGGCCGGATGCACAAGGGCATCGATGTGGCCAACAATGTCGGCACACCGATCATGGCCGCCAAGGAGGGTCAGGTTGCCTTCGCCGGGTGGCATGAGGGCGGCTACGGGTACCTCGTGGAGATCGCCCACCCGGATGGCAGCCGCAGCCTGTACGCCCACAACAGCCGTCTGCTCGTGACCAAGGGCGAGGCCGTCTCCCAGGGTCAGGTGATCAGCCAGATGGGCAGCACCGGCCGCAGCACCGGCCCCCACCTGCACTTCGAGATTCACCCCCCCGGCCGCGGCGCCATCAATCCCCTGCAGATCCTCCCTCCCCGGGCCTGATCCAGCTGGGGGGGCTGTGAAGGTGATCGTCTAGGATCCCTTCGATTGGCTCGGTAGCTCAGCTGGTTAGAGCGTGGGATTCATAACCCCAAGGTCGGGAGTTCAAGTCTCCCCCGAGCCATTGTGGAGATCCCAGTTCCATGGGATCAACCTATTTTCAGCCCGCACTTTTCAGTCGGTCAGGTTTTCCCCCTCTAGGTCAATGGATCCGGCGGATTGAATTCGACTGAACCCCGGAGGCGGCTTCAGCGCATCTCGATGGCGTTGAGCCGTTCGCGGAAGCTGCGGGCATTGGCCGCCTCCTGACTTTCTGCACTTTCGATCGGAACCTGCACCGGGGCGATCACGGGCAGGGGGGCAGGGGCAGCGGCCTGGGGGGTCTGAATCGGACGGCGGCTGCGGCCATAACCCCCTGCCTGGGAACGGTTCTGCAGGGCCCGGGTGAGGCTCTTGCTGCGGTTGGCGGCCCCCACCGTCTCGCCGTCCTTGGGGCGGATCAGGGGGTTGCCCTTGAGCTCGGAGCGCAGCTGATTGATCAGGCGGAAATGACCAGTGGTGTTGTATTTACGCAGAACGGCTGGATCCCAACCCATCGCGGATTCATCGCTGACTTGACAACCATCGTACGGCCAGGCTCGGTGGGGGCAGCATGGGGGTTGATCCCACTCCCGAGGACGGCGCCACCATGACCAGCACCGGCAGGCTCGTCGGCCTTCAGGCCCCCGACTTTCGCGCCACGGCCGTGGTGGATCAGGAGTTCCGCGATCTGTCCCTGCGTGACTACCGCGGCAGGCATGTGGTGCTGTTCTTCTATCCGCTCAATTTCACCTTCGTCTGTCCCACGGAGATCACCGCCTTCAGCGACCGCCACGCAGAGTTTGCCCGCCTCGCCACCGAGATCCTGGCCGTCTCCGTCGACAGTCCCTACAGCCATCTGGCCTGGGTGCAGACCGAACGCAAGAGCGGTGGCCTCGGGGATGTGGCCTATCCGCTGATCTCCGACCTCAACAAGGAGATTGCCAGGGCCTACCAGGTGCTGGACGAAGCGGCCGGAACGGCCCTGAGGGGGCTGTTCCTGATCGATCCCGATGGCGTCATCCGCCACAGCACCATCAACGACCCGGCGGTCGGCCGCAGTGTGGATGAAACCCTCAGACTGCTGCAGGCCTTCCAGTTGGTGCGCAACCATCCGGGCCAGGTCTGTCCCGCCGACTGGAGCCCGGGCGGCCGAACCCTGGCGGCCGATCCCCAGGGCAGCCGCGACTTCTTCGCCGCTCTGGACTAAGGGCTCAACCGAGCAGCGACGCCAGCAGGCGGCGGCCATCGAGGCCGCCGGTGATCGGGTCGCAGGCCCGCTCCGGATGGGGCATCAGGCCAAGCACGCGGCCCGTCGGGTTGGTCAGGCCGGCCACATCACCCCGCGATCCGTTCGGATTGGCGACATAGCGCAGCACGACACACCCCTGATCTTCGAGGCGCTGCAGCTCCTCCGGCTCCACCTGATAGCGCCCTTCGCCGTGGGCGATGGGCAGGCTGATCCGCTCGCCGGCTCCGTAGGCACCCAGCCAGCGGCAGCGACCGGGCTGCACCTCCAGCTCGCTGCTCTGGCAGAGGAAGTGCAGATCCCGGTTGCGGGTGAGGGCTCCGGGGAGCAGGCCCATCTCCGTGAGCACCTGGAAGCCGTTGCAGATGCCGAGCACCGGGCCGCCGCGCTCGGCGAAGCTGCGCACCTCCTCCAGCACCGGGGCAAAGCGGGCGATGGCGCCGCAGCGCAGGTAGTCGCCGTAGCTGAAGCCCCCCGGCAGTACCACGGCCTCGAGGCCGGACAGGTCCCGCTCCTCATGCCAGAGGAAGCGCACCGGGATGTCGAGACAGCCCTCCAGGGCCCAGGCCACGTCCCGGTCACAGTTGGAGCCGGGAAACACAACAATGCCGACGGTCATCGATCCGCTCCCTTCAACCCGCTTCCGACAGGTCCAGCGACCAGTCCTCGATCACCGGATTGGCCAGCAGACGGTCACTGAGCAGTTCGAGTCGGGCCTGGGCGGTGGCCCGGTCCGGGGCCTCCAGATCCAGCTCGATCGCCTTGCCGATCCGCAGCCGCTTCACCCCTTCCACCCCGAGGCGGGCGGCGGCGGCCCGGGTGGCCTCCCCGGCGGGGTCCAGAACGGAGGGGCGCAGGGAGACCTGAACGCGGGCGTTGAAGAGCGGCACCGGGGGCACGGACATTTGTTAAATCTTGGCAGCACGCCCCACCAGGCTCTCCCCGGCTGACCAGCCTGGGGGTGGTCCCATGTTCCGCTGGCCGTGGTGCCTTCCCTGTGGAGGTTTCTGCTGGATCCGCTGGGCCCCCGTGTGCTGGCCTGGCTGATGGGTCTCACCGTGGCCTGTGCCGCCCTCCAGGCCCATTCCTTGCCGGGCCTGGTGTCGTTGCAGTGCCGCCTCGCGGATGGGCCCTGGCAAGACTGCCACATGCAGGTGGAGGAGCTGGGCCTGCACTGGTTCCTGCTGGTGGGGGGGCAGCGGATCGAGTTTCGCCACGATGGCCGGGGCAAGGTGACGATGCTCAAACCCTCCGGCGGCTGGCAGCCGGTTAACAGCCGCTGGGTGGAGAACAAAGACCTCTGCTGGGATGGGGTCTGCGCCAGGGGGGACATCCCCCTCGACTGATCCGGGCAGACGAGCTCAGAGGCGATCGAGGGCCTGGCGCAGGGGGCCGGCGGCTCCGGCGGTGGCCAGCACCACCAGCTCCAGGCCATCGGCGTCCTGCTCGCCGGGGGCTCCAGCGGGCTCTTCGGCGGCTGGGGTCGCGGCGCGCTCCTCATACCAGCACTCGATCCGACGGCCCACCCCCTGGATCTGCAGTGGCAGCCGCTTGCCGGCCTGGCGCAGCCGACCCTTGAGCCGCACCACCGGATGCTCGATCAGCAACCGTTGCAGCTCCGCCTCCAGGGAGGCCCGCTCCCAGTGGCCGGAACGGCGCACCACCAGCGATTCCATCGCCACGTGGGCATGGTCGTGATGGTCGTGGTCGTGATGCGGGTGCGCGTCGATCTCCTCCCTGCCAGGGCCATCCAGCACCAGGGAGGGATCGAGGCGGCCCCGGGCCATCGGCAGCACCACGGTGCCGGGGCGCAACCCAGCAGCCAGGCTGGTCTTCACCCGCTCGAAGGCCTCCGGCTCCAACCGGTCGGCCCGGCTGACCAGCACCAGATCGGCCGCACCGAGCTGGTCGGCGAACAGATCCTCGATGGCACTGATGTGGTCGAGGCTGGGATCGGCCTGGCGCTGGGCCTCCACCGCAGCGGCATCGCCCACCACATGGCCGGCGGCCAGGGCCTCCCCGTCCACCACCGTGACCACCCCATGCACGCGCGTGCGGCTGCGGATCTCCGGCCAGCCGAAGGCGGCCACCAGGGGTTCAGGCAGGGCCAGGCCGCTGGTTTCCACCACGATGCCGTCGAGGCGGTCGGCGCGCTCCAGCAGGCGGGTCATGGTGGGCAGGAACTCGTCCTGCACCGTGCAGCAGAGGCAGCCGTTGGCGAGTTCCACCAGGCGGTCGTCGAGCTCCTCCTCCGGGCAGAAGCCGCAGGAGGCGATCAGGTCGCCGTCGATGCCCACTTCGCCGAACTCATTCACCAGCACGGCCAGGCGCAGGCCGCTCTCCAGGAGCAGGTGGCGCAGCAGGGTGGTCTTGCCGGCCCCCAGGAAACCGGTCACCACCGTGACCGGCAGGCGTCTGGAGCGGGTGGCCGTCATCAGAGGAGAGGCGGAGGCAGCACCGAAACCTAGGGGAGGCGCCGCTGCCGGGATCAGCGGCAGCCGAGGCTCTCGCTGGTGGCCACACCGGTGACGGGGTGGCGGCCGGACGCGCGGGCGCAGAGGGCTTTCTGCTCGGGCAGATCCAGGACCGCATCGCTGAAATCGGCCCCCTCGATCTGGGCATCCCGGAAGCGACTCTGCATGAGCATGGCGTTGCGGAACTGGGCCCCGCGCAGGTCGGCACCATCGAAACGGGTGGCGAAGGCCACGACGTCCTCGAGATCGGCGCCGCGCAGATCCGCCTGGCGCAGGTTGGTGGAGTTGAACACGGCCCCGCGCAGATCGGCCTCACGCAGGTCGAAGCCCTCCATGGAGGCCTTGAGGAATTCCTGTTGCTGCAGGTTGCGTCCGCGCAGATCGGGATCGAGCTCCTGGAAGGAGCGCTGGGCCCGCAGCTCCGGGGCGGTGATCGCCAGGGCCGGCCCCACCGGCAGCACGGACCAGCACAGCACCAGAGCAAGCAGCGGCCCAAGCAGGGGGGAGATCCGGCGGCCGATCGCCGCAAAGAACTGGAAGCTGGGGGCCATGCCACACCGGTACGCTGCCGTTTCAAGCTATGGCAGACGCAGCCCGTCATGAGCATGTCCCTGCGGGTGGTGGTGCCCCCCCATCCCCTCATCGGCCACTGGCTCACCCTGCTGCGGGATGGGGCCACCCCGTCGCCCCTGTTCGCCACCGCGATGGCGGAACTGGGCCGCTGGCTCACCTACGAATCCCTGCGCGACTGGCTGCCCCATCGCCGCGTGACGGTCGAGACGCCCCTGGGCCGCAGTGATGGCCAGGTGGTGGATCCGGAGATCCCCCTGCTGGTGATTCCGGTGCTGCGGGGGGGGCTGGGCCTGTGGCAAGGGGCCCAGACGGTGCTGCCCTCGGCCCAGCTGGCCCACGTGGGCATCGAACCCTACGGGCCGGAGCACAAGCCCCACTGGTTCCTGGATGATCTGCCGGCCAGCATCGATCCCCGCAGTGGCGTGCTGGTGTTCCTGCCTTGCCTCGCCAGCGGCTCGATCCTGCTGGCCCTGCTCGACCGGCTCCAGGGTCTCGGTGTGGAGGGCCAACGCCTGCGGGTGATCACCGCCCTGGCGGCGAACCCCGGGCTCCAGGTCGTCGGGGAGCGCCACGGGCAGCTCACCATCTATTGCGCCGGCATCGACCCCGAGGTGGACGATCAGCACCGCGTCGTGCCCGGCTTCGGCGAGGTGAGTGAACGGCTGTATGGAATCGCCTCCGCCACTGCCTAGTCTGGGTTCTCCCTTCCGGGCTCACCGACACGTGCAGGTTCATGGCTGATACGAGGGAGCAATCGTCCGCCGGCGGAATCGTGTTGCTGGCGGCGGCCGCCGGCGCGGTGGCCGGAGCCGCGGGCCTGGCGGTCTGGCTGCTGCGCCGCGCCGAACGGCGGCACCTCGTGCAACGACAGCTGCGGATGCTGCGCATCTCGCGGTTGGCGGAGGCCAGCGGCGAGCCGGTGGGCCGCGATCAGCTGCACGACCGCGTCCAGAAGCTCAACCAGGCGATCGACGAGGTGCGCCGCCAGCTGGAGCAGCTGCAGCCCCAGCCCTGAGGGCGCAGGCCCCTCGGTAGGTTGCTGCAGATCCGATCCACCCCGGCCATGCTGCGCTCCGACGCCATCACCAAGGGCCTTCAACGCTCCCCCAACCGGGCCATGCTCCGGGCCGTGGGGTTCGGGGATGGGGATTTCGGCAAGCCGATCGTGGCCATCGCCAACGGCTACAGCACGATCACGCCCTGCAACATCGGCCTCAACGACCTGGCCCGGCGGGCCGAGCAGGCCGCGCGCGTCGCCGGAGCGATGCCCCAGATGTTCGGCACCATCACCGTCAGCGACGGCATCTCGATGGGGACCGAGGGGATGAAGTATTCGCTGGTGTCGCGCGAGGTGATCGCCGACTCGATCGAAACCGCCTGCAACGCCCAGAGCATGGATGGCCTGCTGGCCATTGGCGGCTGCGACAAGAACATGCCCGGCGCCATGCTCGCCATGGCCCGCATGAACATCCCGGCAATCTTCGTCTACGGCGGCACGATCAAGCCGGGGAAACTGGGGCCCTGCGATCTCACCGTGGTCAGCGCCTTCGAGGCGGTGGGGCAGCTCTCCGGCGGCCGCATCGATGAGGCGGAACTGCTGGCGATCGAGAAGAACGCCTGCCCCGGCGCCGGCAGCTGCGGCGGCATGTTCACCGCCAACACGATGAGCTCGGCCTTCGAGGCCTTCGGTCTGAGCCTGCCCTACAGCTCCACGATGGCGGCGGAGGATCCGGAGAAGGCGGACAGCGCCGCCCGCTCCGCCGAGGTGCTGGTGCAGGCGATCGCCGCCGACATCCGGCCCCGGGATCTGCTCACCCGGGAGGCCTTTGAGAACGCCATCGCCGTGATCATGGCGGTGGGCGGCTCCACCAATTCGGTGCTGCACCTGCTGGCGATCGCCCGCACCGCCGGCGTGCCGCTCACGATCGACGACTTCGAGACGATCCGCCAACGGGTGCCGGTGATCTGCGATCTCAAGCCCAGCGGCCGCTTCGTGACCGTGGATCTGCACCGGGCCGGCGGCATTCCCCAGGTGATGAAGCTGCTGCTGGACGCCGGCCTGCTGCACGGAGAGTGCCGCACGATCGAGGGCCGCACCCTGCACGAGGTGCTCGCCGACGTGCCCTCCGAGCCCCCGGCCGATCAGGAGGTGATCCGCCCCCTCTCCAACCCCCTCTACGCCCAGGGCCACCTGGCGATCCTGCGGGGCAACCTGGCCGAAGAGGGCAGCGTGGCCAAGATCAGCGGAGTCAAGAATCCGGTGATCACCGGCCCGGCGCGGGTGTTCGAAAGCGAGGAGGCCGCCCTGGCCGCCATCCTCGAGAAGCGCATCAGCGCCGGCGATGTGGTGGTGATCCGCTACGAAGGCCCCGTGGGCGGTCCCGGCATGCGCGAAATGCTGGCCCCCACGGCGGCGATCATCGGCGAGGGGCTGGGCGATTCGGTGGCCCTGATCACCGACGGACGCTTCTCGGGCGGCACCTACGGCATGGTGGTGGGCCATGTGGCCCCGGAAGCCGCCGTGGGCGGCACCATCGCCCTGGTGGCCGAGGGCGACAACATCACGGTGGATGCCAGGCAGCGCCTGATCCAGCTCAACGTGGCTGACGACGAGCTGGCGCGGCGCCGCAGCGCCTGGACGAAGCCCGCACCCCGCTACCGCACCGGCGTGCTCGGCAAGTACGCCCGCCAGGTGAGCAGCAGCAGCCTGGGCGCGGTGACCGACCAACCCCCGGACTGAATCAGCCGCCATCCAGCCAGGCTTCAGAATCGTGCAGGACGCACACTCTGATGCAGACCTGCACTGCCGGTGCCGGAGCCGCGCTGCTGATCACAGCAGGCTGAAACGCAGTGCAGCACTCGCAGCCTGCCTACACAAGGTAGCCGTTGCGGCAGACATCGCGGCTTCCCATCCTGGGAAACTGGCCTAGACCAGTTAGGTAGCTGCCCTGAAGCGATGAGAAGCCATTCAACCCCGGGCCCTTTCCTGCGGCCTGTGCGGGTCACGATCACCATTCCTTACAACGCCTACCAGTCTCTGATCGAGCGGAGCAATCAACAGGGACGTTCCCTGTCCAACCTGGCCGCCTACCTGCTGGAGACCTCGCTGCAGGCGTTCCATCCCAACGAGAACTATCAGAGCCGTTCTGAAGCCATGGATGGGTTCCAGCGACGCCCCTCGGCGGCGGTTCCGGCAGCTACTCCTGCCGGGATTCGCGCAGCAGCTGGGACGGCTTGACGTGAAAGCGCTGCTGGAAATCCACACTGAACAGGCCGAGCGAACGGTATCCGCACTCCTTGGCGATGCTCCCCACGCTGTCAGTGGCCGTGGGATTCTCCAGCCGCCGTCTGGCCTGGTCGAGACGCTGATTCTTGATCCACTGGGTGGCACCACAGCCCATGCGCTCGGCGAAGGCATACTGCAGGGCCCGGCGTGAATAATGGCTCCTGGACTCCAGGACGGTGAGCGTCAACGGACTGCCGAGATTCTGCTTGATGTAATCAATCAACTCATCAAAGGCGTCGCGGCCCTGCCGCTGGCGGTGCCGCAGCCGGTCGAGGGATTTCTCTTCACGCAGATCGGGCAGCAGCATCGCCGCCATCAGCCGATGGATCTGATCGTCAAGCTGCAGGGACTCCAGCAGACCCCGTCCATAGCCGGCAAGCTGCCCGGCCATGTCCATCGTTTGCCGCAGGGCCAACAGAAGGGACGGGGCGGACGGATTCTCCGGCGGGCTCCAGCCATGGGCCTGGTCGAGGATGTCCTGCCAGCCGGATGGCTGCTGGTGGTAACCCCCCATGCTCAGCGCCGCCTGCAGGAGTTGCTCATCGGACAGGGCGAAGGCCACGGCGGAGGAGAGGGAACTCTCCATGGTGCAAGGGGCCTTCGCCATCAGCAGACAGCAACCGATGCCGCAGCGCCAGGTGCGGGAGGCCTGCCGCAGGCGTTGCTCGCCGCCGTAGCCGAGCACGGCGATGCGATCGCGGCGATCGCTGAAGCCGGCACGCATCGGCTTGGCCGTCCAGGCGGTGGCCACCATGGAGCCCAGGTGAAGATTGGCGCCGTAGAACCACCAGGAGTCGGCTGGCTCGAGTGGTTGCAACTCCATCAGGGGCAAGGCCTCCTGCAACATCGACGCACAGGCCCGCGGGTCCTCGCTGAGTTGCAACTGGCGAAGCAGAGGATTCGAGAAGCGAGCAGCCTGTTGATGCCGCAGATTGGGAAAACTGGCCTCGCTGCACATCAGTTGACCCACCCCCCTTCTCGCTTGTTAATTATTCTATCACAATTCAGGCTGGCTTCAAGAAATGCCTCTATAGGAGCGGGATCATATAAATCTGAAGGCTTCAATGTCTCTGAGGGATGTTGATTCGAACAAGCAGGCATCTGCTTGATTGCCGGGTAGGAGACCAGGCCTGAAGTTCCCCTACGATCCATTCCGTCAGTTTTGAAGGCACCGAAGCCGATGAAAGAGGAAGCCATCCCATGCGATGCACTCCAGCGTCTGAACGGCTGCTGGAGCAACCTCGGCTGGGGAGCCAAAGTGTTCAGCAGCTAGGGTGGATAATCCCTCCTTCATCGCCTCTCTGCGGATGGAAGAATCCAGTGATGCAGAGTCCTTGCCTGCGCCATCCCCTGCGTCCTCTGCCGATGCCGTTCCATCGTCGGGGCCGAAGGGGGAGAAGGAAGAAAGTGTAACAGCATCATTGATGCATCTGATCGGCATCGGCGCATCGGCAGGTGGCCTAGAGGCCCTGCAGTTGCTCCTGGGCAGCCTCACCGTCGGTGGCCCTGTGGCCTACGTGGTGGCCCAGCATCTGGCCCCCGACCACGGCAGCCTGATGGTCGATCTGCTCTCCCGGGTCACGGCGTTGCAGGTGCTCAAGGCGGTGGAAGGGGCCGTGTTGCGCCCCGGCACGATCACCGTCTGTCCACCCAATCACGACATCCGCGTGCAGGGGGACCGGGTGGCCCTGGTGGAGCCCGAACCGCGCTTCGGCCCCAGCCCCAGCATCGATCGTCTGTTCGAGTCGATCGCCGAGCACTGGGCGGAGCGCGGCGCGGCCGTGGTCCTCTCGGGCACAGGATCCGATGGGGCCCGCGGTCTGAGGGCCATCCGTGCCGCCGGCGGCCTCACCATCGCCCAGACCCCCGAGAGCGCCCGCTTCGATGGCATGCCCAGGGCCTCCATCGCCATGGGTGGCGCCGACCTCGTCCTCGATCCGGTCGCCATCGGTCAGCACCTCTGCGACCTGATGCATTCCAGTGACGACTGGGTGGAGCGAGTCCAGCCAGGGCCAGAGGCCGTGAACATCAGCAGCGCCCTGGAGCTGCTGATGCACAACAGCGGCATCGACTTCAGCCAGTACAAGGACTCCACCCTGCAGCGGCAGCTGTCGCGGCGGATGGCCCTGCGCCAGATGGACACCATGGAGGAGTACCTGCAGCTCCTGAAAACCGACAAGCTTGAGTCGTCGGCCCTGGTCCACAACCTGCTCGTCACCGTGACGTCCTTCTTCCGGGACCCCGGGTCGTTCGCGGCCCTCGGGGAGCTGCTGCGGGCCTATGTTGCCCAGCGCACGCGCAGCGATCGCCTCCGGGTGTGGGTGCCCGGCTGTGCCACCGGCGAAGAGGTCTATTCCATCGGCATGCTGATCAGCGAGGTGCTCGACCATCCCCAGGATCTGACCAATCACCTCAAGATCTTCGGCACCGATCTCGATGAGGAAAGCCTGGCCATTGCGCGCCGGGCCAGCTACCCGGCGACCAGCGTCATGGCGATCCCTGAACCCCTGCGGGAGCGGTTCGTTGTCCCTGAAAACGGCGAGATGCAGATCTGCGAAGCCCTGCGCAACTGCGTCGTCTTCGCCCGTCACAACGTGGGGGTGGATCCCCCCTTTCCGCGCCTGGATCTGATCTCCAGCCGCAACACGCTCATCTACTTCACCCCACCCCTGCAGGACCGGGTTCTGGGCCTGTTCCGTTTCGGCCTGCTGCCCTCCGGCCTGCTCTTCCTGGGGCGGACCGAGTCGCTCGGCAGCAGGGTCCAGGGGTTCGACGTGGCCAACTCTGAGCACCACATCTTCTATCGCACCGCGGAGAACCAGCCCAGCCGCCATTCCACGTTCACCCAGCCCGCCCAGCGCCCCCACCAGCAGCTGTTCAGTCCGGTCGGCCGCATCTCGATCCTGCGGGAAACCGTGGTCGAGGAGCACGTCGCCACCCTCGAAGCCCTGGTGCGCAGCACCTGTCCCCCCTGCGTGGTCCTCGATGAAGCCCACGAACTGGTGGAGGTGATCGGCGATGTCAGCCCCTACTGCCGGTTGCCGGAGGGCCGGATCTCCAGTGCCGCCACCACCTTCCTGCTGCCTGAGCTGCAGGCCGAGGCCCGCGCCCTCCTGCTGATCGTCCGGGCCGATGGCCAGTCGGTCCGCAGCCGGGTGCTGGACCTTCCCACCTTCGCGCTGAGCCTGCGGCTGGAGGCACGGCCCCTGGAAGTGAACGAGCGGCGGCTGACGCTGCTGAGCTTTCTTGCTGGGCAGGCCGATGGTCCGGAGCCCGCCACCAGTGGCGACCCGGTCACCCGGGCGCCGGACTTCGATCAGCAGATCGCCCGGCTGGAAAAGGAGCTCCTCACCAGCCATGACACCCTGCGGCGCTCCATGGCCGATCTGGAGGGGGCCAACGAAGAACTGGAAGCCTCCGCCGAGGAGCTGCAGGCCTCCTCCGAGGAACTGCAGTCGTCCAATGAGGAGCTGGAATCCTCCAACGAGGAACTGCAGGCCACCAACGAGGAACTGGCCACCCTCAACCAGCAGTTGCGGGCCAGGACTGAGGATCTGCAGCAGCTCAGTTCCGACCTGGAGAACATCCAGCGGTCCCTGAACCAGGGGATGGTGATTGTCGACCGGGAGCTGCGGATCACCCGCTACACCCCGCTGGCGGTGCGGGTCTTCGCCCTGGTGGAGGGGGACATCGGCCAGCCCCTGCTCGGCATCCCCACCACGGTGGCCCTGCCCGGTCTGCGCGCGGCCCTGGGGGAGGTGCTGGCCGGCTCCTCCCGGCGCAGCATCGAGGCCGTGAACGAGGACATCGCCTACCTGGCCCAGGTGTTGCCCTACAAGGAACAGGAGGGCCAGCGCCGCGGGGCCATCATCACCCTCACCGATGTGTCGGAACTGATCGCCCTGCGCATGGCCGCCGAAGCCTCCCTGGATTCCTTCTCCAGCCTCACCGATGCCCTCGATGAGGCGGTCTGGAAGCGGGACGTCACCCTGCATCGCCTCCTCTACACCAGCAGGCGCATCCTGCCCCTGACGGGCTGGACCCCGGCCGAGCTGTTCGCCCATTCGGAGCTGCTCGATGACGCCATCGATCCGGCCGACCGCGAGCGGGTCTGGGCCAGCCGCAACCTGAAGCTGGGGAGCTGGTCGGTGGAGTACCGGATCATCCGCCGCGATGGCCAGCGCCGCTGGGTGAAGGAGAACGCCCGGGTGCTCACCGAAGCCACCGACCGCTATGTGGTCGGCACCCTGGCCGACGTGACGGAGCAGCGCCAGGTCAAGAAGCACGATCAGGATTTCAGCGATCTCTTCGCGACCCTGATCCAAAGCCCCAGCTTCGCCCTGGCGGTCTTCGATGCCCAGCAGCGGGTGGTGATGGTCAACGGCAGTCTCTGCGAACGCCTCGGCTTCGACCGGGCCAGCCTGGTGGGCTCGCCGGCGTCCCTCTTCTGCACCCTGCCGGAGGTGGTGTGGGCGGACTCGGGCAGCGACGCCGCCGCCGCGGAGCCGGTGATGCGCAGCGAGAGTCTCAGCCTGCGGCACCGGGATGGCCGCACGCTGCAGGCAGCGGCCGAACTCTGGCGCCTCCCGTCTTCGGTGGGGATCGGCGCCCTGCTGGTGGTGTTGCCGTCGCCTCAGCCCTGATCGGGCCGCAGCAGGGCCCGCAGGCGGCGGGCCAGGGCCTCCAGCGGCTCGCCCTGGGGCGGACAGCTGCTGCGCAGGCCCGTGGCCCCGTCCATCCAGACCGGATGGCTCCCCTGCCACAGCAGCGGTTGGTCGTCCCTGTGGCACCAGCCCAGGGTGAGGTTGAGCGCGTCGCCGCTGCGGTAGATCTCCAGTTCCAGGTCTTCCGCCGGGACCCGCTCCCCCTCGGCTGTGCGGGCCTCAAGGCGCAGGCAGAGGTCGAGGCTGTCCCCCGCCTCGGCCGCCGCCTCCCCAGCGTCGCCCCGGTCGGGGCGCACCACCGCATGGCGCAGGGGCTTACGGCAGAGGTCTGCCGCCGCCGCCACCAGCCGGCTCAGATCGGTGTTGGCGCTGCCGATCGGGGCCTCAGGCGACGGCATCGATCGCCATCAGCTCCAGCAGGAGAGGGCCGGCCCGGAAACCTGGATTGTCGGTGCCGTCGTCGCCGAACTTCGAGTGCAGGATCTGCAGCCGGGTGATACGAGCGGCGTCGAAGCGCAGCGGCAGCCCCAGGGGCAGGGCGTCAATCGGCTTGGCCCGGATGGAGGGACGCAGCTGATCAAAGGGAATCCGCACCCGGCAGGGCCCATCGGCGGCAGTGGCGAAGTTGGCAACCCAGCGCACTCCGCCGGGAATCAGTTCGGTGAGCCCCGCCACCCCATCGGCGCAGGCGACGGCCAGCTTGTAGTGGCGGCCATCCCCCTGCAACTCCAGTTCGAAGGCGGCTTGACCCGAGAGATCCAGGGGCGGGGAGAACACCGGCGAGCGGCAGCTCACGAAGCCACCGCCCTGCTCCACCACCTCCGCCTCCAGGCGCAACCCGCGGCTGCTGACCGTGCAGCTGCCGCTGCTGCGGCCGCCCATCACGGTGTCGTTGAGGGCATGCCAGCCACTGAAACCATCGCCACCCACCACCTGCATGGTCGCCTCAGCGGGGGGGAAGGTCGGCGGCGGCGGCAGCATCGGCGAGGATCACCACCTCAGCGGCCGGCCGCACCAAGCGGGCGGGGGTGCGCTCGGCGGGCTCGCTGGGATCGAGCAACCGGGCGAGCGCCTGGCGTTTGCCGGCGCCACTGACCAGAAAGATCACCCGGCGGGCGGCCGAAAGCACCGGAGCCGTGAGCGTGATGCGGGGCAGCCCCTTGCCTTCGCCAATGGTGACGGGCCGATCCACCACCCCGGGGGCCGCCGTGCCCGGGAACAGGGAGGCGGTGTGGCCGTCGTCGCCCAGGCCCAGCAGCACCACATCGAAGCGGGGCAGCAGGCCGGGGCAGAGCACCGCCAGTTCCGCCGCATAGGCCAGGGCGCTGGCCTCAGGGCTGGGGCGGTCGGTGGGCACCGGGTGGAAGCGGGCCCGGCTGGCGGGCGGCTGGGCCAGCAGCGTCTCGCGCAGCATGCGGGCATTGCTGGAGGGGTCGTCGGCCGGCACCCAGCGCTCGTCCCCCAGGAGCACATCGACCCGCTCCCAGGGCAGGTGTTCGAGGGCCAGACGGCCGTAGGCCGCCCGGGGGGTTTCGCCACCCGCCAGGGCGATCTGGGCCCGGTCCCGCTCGGCCAGGGCCAGGTCGATGCCGGCGGCGATCTGTTCGGCCGCCTGGCGGGCCAGCGCCTCGGGGCTGGCGGCAACGATCAGGTGATAGCGGGTGCTGGGTTCGGTCAATCGAGCCATTCGGTATGGAACGCGCCGGGGCGGTCCGTGCGTTCATAAGTATGGGAGCCAAAGCAGTCCCGCATCGCCTGCACCAGGTTCTGGGGCAGACGGCCGCTGCGGTAGCTGTCGATGTAATCCAGGGTGCTGCTCAGGCAGGGCACGGGAATGCCGGCCAGGGCCGCCCCCGCCACCACCTGGCGCAGGCCGTCGAGGCGCTGGTTGACCTGGGCGGCGAACCAGGGATCCAGCATCAGGTTGGGCAGGGAGGGATTGGCGCCATAGGCGTCCTGGATGCGTTGCAGCAGCCGGGCCCGGATGATGCAGCCTCCCTTCCAGATCTGGCCGATGGCCGAGAAGTCGAGGTTGTAGTCGTGGAGTTTGGAGGCCTCCTGCAGCAGGGCCATCCCCTGGCCGTAGCTGGCGATGCAGGCCAGGATGCAGGCATCCCGCAGCGGCGCCATGCCGGTGGCTGGCTCCCCCAGGGGGAAGCTGTGGGGGGCGGGGCCGTGCAGCACCGATTCGGCCGCCATCCGCTCGCTGCGCAGGGAGCTCAGCACCCGGGCGTTGAGGGCGGCGTAGATCGTGGGCACGGGCACGCCCATCTCCAGGGCGCTGACCACGGTCCAGAGGCCGGTGCCCTTCTGGCCGGCGGCATCGACGATCAGCTCCACCAGATCGCCACCGCTTTCGGGATCCTTGGTGCGCAGGCACACCTCGGTGATCTCCACCAGGAAGGAGGCGAGCTCTTCGGTCTGGTTCCAGCCCCCCAGCACGTCGGCCATGGCGTCGCCATCGAGGCCGCCGATGCGCTTCATCAGGTCGTAGGCCTCGGCCAGGATCTGCTCAATGCCGTACTCGATGCCGTTGTGGACAGTCTTGACGAAGTGGCCGGCGCCGCCGGGGCCGATGTAGGTGACGCAGGGGCCGTCCTCCACCTGGGCGGCCATCTTGGTCACCAGGCTTTCGATGGCGTCGTAGGCCGCCTTGGTGCCGCCGGGCATCATGCTCGGCCCCTCCAGGGCCCCCTTGGCCCCCCCTGAGACGCCCATGCCGATGTAGCCGAAGCTCTTGCTCTCCAGCTCCTTCACGCGCCGCTCGGTGTCGGTGTAGAGGGAGTTGCCGCCGTCGATCAGCAGATCACCTTCCTCGAGCAGGGGCGAGATGCTGGCGATGGTGGCGTCCACCGGGTCACCCGCCTTCACCATCATCAGGATGCGGCGGGGCCGCTCCAGCGCCGCCACAAACTCCTCCAGGGTGGCGACGCCCACGATGTCCTTGCCGGAACCGCGCCCGGCCAGGAAGTCCTCGGTCTTGGCGTAGGTCCGGTTGTAAACGACGCTCGAGAACCCGTTTCGCTCAGCGTTGAGGACCAGATTCTCACCCATCACGCCAAGGCCGATGAGCCCGAAATGCGCCTTGCCCATAGGACCGAGGTTCCCTTGATTCGTTGGCAGTGTGGCCAGCGGTCGGCGGCTCGTCGGTCTCCTGGGGAGGGATGTCAGCAACTGCTGGCCCAGCCCTCCCCCCGAAGCGGGCGTCAGATGACCGTGCCGTCGGCGATGGTGCCGTTTTTCACCACCACGACGATGCCGTTGCGGATGTAGAAGTTGAGCTCCGGCCGGTCGGCCTCCTCCACCCGGTCCTTGTTGACGATGGTGACGTCGCTGCCGATGCGCACGTTCTTGTCAAGGATGGCCCCCTTGACCGTGGTGCCGCGTCCCACGCCGATCGGGGTGCCACCCCGCTCGCGCAGCACGAGCCGCTCCTCCGACGACTCGAAGAAGTCGGCCCCCATCACCAGGGTGTCCTGGAGCACCACCTCGTCCTCGACCCGGGAGCGAACCCCCAGGACGCAGTGGTGGATGCTGCAGGCCTTGAGCAGCGAACCCTCCCCGATGATCGACTGGGTGACCTGGGCGTCCTGCAGCTTGCTGGGGGGCAGGTAGCGGGGACGGGTGTAGATGGGGAACTTCTCGTCATAGAAGGAGAAGGCCGGGTTGGGCTGATCCGTGAGGGCCAGGTTGGCCTCGTAGAACGCCCCGATCGTGCCGATGTCCTCCCAGTAGTCATCAAACAGGAAGGTCTGCAGATGGTCCCCTTCGCGCAGGGACGTGGGGATGATCTCCTTGCCGAAATCCGTCGACTCCGGATTGCTGGCCAGCAGGTTGAAGAGGGTGTTGCGGTTGAAGACGTAGATCCCCATCGACGCCAGGAAGGGCCGCTTGATGGCCTCCTCGGCGGAGAGGCCAAGGCTTTCGGTGTTGACCCGCATCGCCTCGAGCGCGTCCCCGGTGGGCTTCTCGCTGAACTCCAGGATGCGGCCGTCGGAGGAGGTCCGCATCAGGCCGAAGCCCTCGGCCTGGGCCCCATCCACCGGCAGGGCGCCCACCGTCAGGTCGGCGCCGCAATCGATGTGGTGCTGCACGAACTTGCTGTAGTCCATCCGGTAGAGCTGGTCCCCGGAAAGGATCAGGTAGTGGTCGACGTCCCACTCCTGAAACAGCCACTGGTACTTGCGCACCGCATCGGCGGTGCCTTCGAACCAGCTGGGGCTGTCGGGGGTCTGCTGGGCGGCCAGCACCTCCACGAAGCCCTGCCCGAAACCGGCCGAAAGGTTGTAGCTCATCGTCAGGTGACGGTTGAGCGACGCACTGTTGAACTGGGTCAGCACGTAGATCTTGTTGATCTCCGAGTTGATGCAGTTGCTGATGGGAATATCGATCAGGCGGTACTTGCCCGCGAGGGGCACGGCGGGCTTGGCCCGCATCTTGGTGAGGGGGTAGAGCCGCGTACCAGCCCCTCCGCCCAGAATGATGGCCAGAACGCGTTTCATGAGCCCAGTCCTCGGTCCTTGGCTGGCCAGACCGTACTGGAGCGTGGTGACGCGGAGCGCGGCGCGGCGGCAACTCGGTTCATGTTCCGTTGCAGTGGTGGATTGGGTGGAGGCTCAGGCCTCTGGTGGGTCGTCGTGAAGCTCGAAGAGGTCGCGCAGCACCCCCATCGACGTCAGACGCTGCTGGCGGGGCTGGGGGGCCCGCAGCTTCGTGACAGGGGTGTGCAGGATCTTGTTGATGATCCCCTTGCTGAGAGCCTCGACCACCTTCCTCTCCCGGGCGGAGAGGTCGGGGCCCATGCGACTCAGGGCCTTCTGGAGCTCCTGTTCGCGGATGTCCTCCAGCTGGAGGCGCAAGCGGTTGACCAGGGGCACCGCCTCGAGGCCATCCCACCATTCCAGGAACAGGCGCGATTCCTCGGCCAGGAGCCCCTCGGCCTCGGCGGCCATCTCCCTGCGGGCCTCCTGGTTGCGGGCCACCACCTCCTGGAGATCGTCGACATCGAAACTGTCGACACCCGACAGCTCGGCCGCATCGGCGCTGATGTTGCGGGGCACACCGATATCGATGAGCATCAGGCTGGAGCGGCGGTTCAGCCCCTCCAGCCGGTGTGCGCTGATGATCGGCTCCTCGGCGCCGGTGCTGGTGAACACCAGCGAGCAGGTGCTCAGGCAGTGGTCGAGATCGTCCAGGGGACGGCACTGCACCGGCAAGGTGGGGAAATCGGCCGCCAGCGCCTCGGCCCGGGCGACGGTGCGGTTGAGCACCACCACACCCCGGCAACCCTTGGCCTGGAGGTGCTGCAGCAGCAGGCGGGCCATGCGGCCGGCCCCCACCACCGCCACCTGTTCCTGGTCGAGGGGCACCAGCTCGTCCCTGCCGCGGGACTGGCCCACCTTGAGCTGGGCCAGCTCGACGGCCGCGGAGCTGATCGAGACCGCCCCGGTGCCCAGGTTGGTTTCGGTGCGGACCCGCTTGCCCGTGCTCACGGCCTGGTTGAGCAGGCGGTTGAGGATCGGCCCCACGGAGCGGTGCTCCTGGCCCAGGCGCACCATCTTCTTCACCTGGGAGAGGATCTGACCCTCGCCGAGCACCAGGCTGTCGAGGCCGGCGGCCACCCGCAGCAGGTGGCCCACCGCTTCCTCGTGGTGGTAGGTGAACAGGTGGGGGCGCAACTCCTCCACCGCCAGCCCGGACTGCTGGCTGAGGAAGTCGCCGACGGCGCTGATGCCCCGTTCGGGATGGCGCAGGAGGGTGTAGATCTCCAGCCGGTTGCAGGTGCTCAGGATCGAGGCCTCGATCACCTGCTCATCCGCCCGCAGACGCTGGAGGGAATCCTCCATGGTCTGCTCGGGGATGCTCAGGCGCTCGCGGATTTCCACCGGAGCCGTGCGATGGCTCAGACCGACGACGGCGATGTGCATGGAGGCGGGCTCCGGGGTCCGGGCTCTGGTGGATTCAGCGCAGGGCGATGCTCTTGGCGCCCTCCTTGATGTGCACCGTATCGGTGAAGCGGGCGCTGCGGTCGAGGGAGCTGATGATCAGGCTGCTGGTGCGGGTGCAGTCGTGCTCGAACACGACGCCCTTGAACAGCAGGCCCGGGGTGATGCCGCTGCCGGCGAAGACCACGTTCTCGCCGGAGGCCAGCTCCTCGGCCTCGTAGACCTTGTCGACGTCGGTGATGCCCATCTCGTTGAGGCGGGCGATGTTGCCCTCCTTGGTGTAGTCGGCCCACTCGCTCGTCTGGGCGACGGCGGGGTCGTACACCAACTGGCCCTGGAAGTGGCCGCCGAGGCAGCGCAGGGCGGCGGCGGAGATCACACCCTCGGGGGCGGCGCCGATGCCCATCAGGCAGTGGGTGCCGGTGCCGGCGAAGCCGCAGGCGATCGCGGCCTGCACGTCGCCGTCACTGATCGGCTTGACCCGGGCGCCGGTGGCGCGGATCTCGGCGATCAGGCCCTTGTGGCGGGCGCGGTCCATCACCACGATCACCAGGTCGCTGGCGGGGATGCCGAGGCACTCGCTCAGGATGGCGATGTTCTCGGTGGCGCTCTTGCGGATGTCCACCTTGCCCTTGGCGGCCGGCGGCGCCGCCAGCTTCTTCATGTAGAAGTCGGGGGCATAGAACAGGCCACCGCGGTCGCTGGCGGCCAGCACGGCCATCGAGCCGTCCTGGGCGTTGGCGCAGAGGTTGGTGCCTTCGCAGGGATCGACGGCGAAGTCGACGCCGGGGCCGGTGCCACTGCCCACTTCCTCGCCGATGTAAAGCATGGGGGCCTCATCCCGCTCGCCCTCGCCGATGACGATCCGGCCCTGCATGGCGATGCTGCCCATGCGGGTGCGCATCGCCTCCACGGCAGCGGCATCGGCTTCGTCCTTCTTGCCGAGCCCTGTCAGGCGGGCAGAGGCGATGGCGGCCTGCTCGACGACTTCGAGCAGTTCCTGGATGAGAGTGCGATCCACAACGGTCCGGCGGGGGGAGGGGCCTCAACGAGGGGCCGGCACGCCGGAGGCGGACCGCAGGCAAAGCGGGGAAAGATCCAGCCGCTGCAAGGCCTCTCGGAGTCGAAGCGGGGCCATCGTATCAGCGCGCCCGGGCCCCCCCGGGAGGCCCAAGGTGGGCCGCTCCTTACAATCCCTTCATTCTTCCGCTGCGGTGGCCGTCCATGAGCACCAAGCCCCTGGTGATCTCCCCGTCGATCCTTTCGGCTGACTTCTCCCGCCTCGGTGACGACGTCCGGGCCGTCGACGCCGCCGGTGCCGACTGGATCCACGTGGACGTGATGGACGGCCGCTTCGTGCCCAACATCACCATCGGGCCGTTGATCGTCGAGGCCCTGCGGCCGGTGACCACCAAGCCCCTGGACGTGCACCTGATGATCGTCGAGCCCGAACGGTATGTGGCTGACTTCGCCAAGGCCGGCGCCGACATCATCAGCGTCCAGGTGGAGGCCTGCCCCCACCTGCACCGCAACCTGAGCCAGATCAAGGACCTGGGCAAGATGGCCGGCGCCGTGCTCAACCCCAGCACCCCCCTCGACACCCTCGAGTACTGCCTGGAGCTCTGTGATCTGGTGCTGATCATGAGCGTCAACCCCGGCTTCGGCGGCCAGAGCTTCATCCCTTCCCAGGTGGAGAAGATCCGCCAGCTGCGCCGCCTCTGTGATGAGCGGGGTCTGGATCCCTGGATCGAAGTCGATGGCGGCGTCAAGGGCAGCAACGCCTGGCAGGTGATCGAGGCCGGCGCCAACGCGATCGTCAGCGGCTCGGGGGTCTTCGGCCACGCCGACTACGCCGAGGCGATCACCGGCATCCGCAACAGCCGCCGCCCCGAACCGGCCCTGGTCTGAAACACCCCCTTGGGCGGGCCCAGACCCTCAGGGCAACGGGACCGCCAGGGCTCTGGGTCCGTAGAAGCGAGGCAACGGGTAAGGAAGGGGTCCGAAGCGGGCAAAGGCCAGCCGCAGCGCCGGCCTCCCAGCGCGAAGGATCTCCACGGTGCCCAGGGGTTCCACGGTCCCCATCCAGGGCACCCAGGAGTCCGGGACCAGGGGCTTGCCAGGCTCTTCAAGCCCGAAAACCACGCCGGTGCTGCCCAGGTAGCCGTCGGCCGGCTGCCACCAGGCGAAGCCCCTGGCGTCGGGGTTGAAGGTGGTGAACGCCACCCCATGGCCGCGACCCAGGGCAAGGGACAGGAACCCCGGCAGGTCGTAGCGGTTGGCGGCAATGAGCTCGGCCTCCTGGAGGGCCTTCCACAGGGCAGGGTGGCGTTGCAGATCCCGGCGCAGGCTGTCCGGCGGCATCAGCTGGGTCGACGTGTCCAGACCGGCCGGCAACCAGTGGTCGAACACGCCCCAGCGCACCTGGGTCGCCAGGGTCAGCAGCAACGGCGGCAGCACCAGGGCCGTGCCCCAGGCCCCCGCCACGATCCAGGGGCGCAGCAGCCTGGGCCGTTGCAGGCCGGCCAGCCAGTCAGCGGCGAGGGGCAGCAGCAGCCACCAGGCCGGCACCAGCCAACTGGCGAGCACATGCATCCGCCCGGTCAGGACCACGAACACCACCAGTTGCGGCAGCACCAGCCAGCGCAGCAGCTGCCTGGCCGCAACGGCCCGATCCCGGCCAGATCGGGGCAACAGAGCCAGCAGCAGAACGACGCCGAGCGTCGGGAAAAGCAGCACCAGCTGGGAGAGCAGAAACAGGGGAGGTGCAGCCAGCGCATAACCGACACCGGCATCTGTCCGGCCTCCCTGGAAGAGAAAGGAGACCCAGCCATGGTTGACGTTCCAGAGCCACAGAGGCGCCGACACGATCAGCCAGACCATCCACCCCAAGGCAGGCCAGGGACTGCGGTAAAGTGCCTGCCGATGGGCAGATCCAAGGCACCATCCCAGCAGGGAGAGCAGCACCAGGAAGGCGTGGTACTTCCCCAGGGTGACAAGGCCGAGAATCAGGCCAAGGCCAATGGCCTCCCCAGGCGTGCCGGGAATCACCTTCGGGTGCCGGGACAACCACCAGAGCAGCAAGGCCAGGGCCAGCAGCAGGGGACTGTCCGGCAGCAGCAGCACGCCTCCGCAAAGCAGCAGAAGTGGACAGAAGCTGCCCAGCAGGGCACTCACCAGGGCGGCCCGCTGGCCGAACCAGCGCTTCGTCGCCTCGGCCAGCAGGGCGAGCGCGAGGGTGTAGCTCAGCAGGGATGGGATCCTCAGGGCGAGGATCGATCCCCCCAACCGCTGGCCTGCCCAGGCCCAGAGCCCCACTGCGGCGGGATGGTCGAAGTAGCTCAGGGCCGGATGCTGGCCGTAGAACGTGTAGTAGGCCTCGTCGTACCCGGGCGGCAGGATGGCGGAGAGGGCCAGCCTCAAGGCCAGCCCTGCCAGCAGGACCAGGGGGATCCGGAACCGCGGTTCCGGGAACGCCCGACGCCAGGCAGGCCCCGCTTTAGTCACCCAGGAACCAGCCGTAGCTGTGCAGGCCGATGCCGAGCAGATTCACGCCGATGTAGCAGACGGCGATCACCACCAGACCAGCGGAGGCCACGATCGCCGGACGGCGTCCCTGCCAGCCGCGGATCAGGCGGGTGTGCAGGTAGGCCGCGTACACCAGCCAGCAGATCAGGGCCCAGGTTTCCTTGGGATCCCAGCTCCACCAGCTGCCCCACGCCTCATTCGCCCAGACGGCCCCGCTCACCAGACCGACCGACAGCAGCAGGAAGCCCACCGTGATCGTGCGGTAGCTGAGGCTGTCGAGCTGCTCACTGATGCGGAAGCTGCTGCTGCTGAGCGCCATGGCGCCGGGTCCGTCGCTGGCCAGCTGGGCCTGGCGGTAGCCACCGCTGCCGATCGAGCTGCCGCGCAGCTCCAGATCCTGGTTGCGGTCGACGAACAGCACAGCCACCGACAGCAGGGAGCCCACCAGCAGGGCGGCATAGCTGACCATGATCACGCTGACGTGCATCACCAGCCAGCTGGAGCGCAACGCCGGCACCAGGGGGGAGGCCTCCTGAAGGCGATCGGGCAGGGCGAAGCTGGCGAAGGCCACACAGCCCAGGCCCATTGGCGTGGCCGCCGCCGCCACCAGGGGGTTGGGCCAGCTGCGCTCCACCAGCAGCTGGGTCAGGGTGCAGGCCCAGGCCAGGAAACAGAGCGATTCGTAGAGGTTGCTGATCGGGAAGTGGCCCGATTCCCACCAGCGCAACACCAGCTGGGCCGTGAGGCAGAGGTTGGCGGAGGCCACCAGGATTCTCACCACCGGGTTGCTGTGGCCGCCGCTGACGGACCAGAAGGCGATGGGCAGAACCAGCAGCAGCAGGGCGAAGGCCGCCAGACCAAGACCGATGACCGGATCGTTCACCAAGGAGCGCAGCGAAACCGATCCACTCTGCCGTGTCGTCCGGCGGCTGGGGGCCTCAGCGGCTTGCCTGTCGCAGCAACCAGAGACCGCCGGCCAGACCGATGAACACGGGCAACCAGGCCGCCATGAAGGGCATCAGGGTGCCCGTGATCCCCAGGGAGCTGAAGATGAAGGACATCAGGTAGTACCCGAAGATCAGCAGCACGCTGATGCCGAACCCCTGGCTGCGGCTGGTGCGCGAGTTGGGGCGGACCCCCAGGCTGCTGCCGATCAAACCGAACACCAGGCAGATGGCCGGGAAGGCGAACTTCTCCTGGATGCGCACGCGCAGGCGTCGGGCTTCCTTGGCGTTGTTGGCCTCCAGCAGGAGCCGCTCCGCCGTGAGCGCCTGCCCCACGGTCATGGTGCTGGCATCGGTGGGCAGCTGGGCCACCTCGATCGGATCCCGGGTGAAGGGGTAGAGGTAGCGATCGAAACTGGCGGAGGTGGTGGTGCCGCTGGCCACGTCAATGTTGGTGATGCGGCCCTTATTGAACTCCCACATGCCCTGCTCCTCATTCCACTTGCCGGTGAGGGCGGTGAGCATCTGGCGGTAGCCGTGGCGTGAGAAGTCGAGCAGGGTGACGTCGAGCATCACCCCCTTGCGGAACTGGCGGGCGTGGAAGATGTGGGTGAGCCACTTCACCGAGTCTCCATTCGCCAACTTGACATCGGTGAAGCGGGAATAGAGCGCGTTGTCGCTCTGCTCGGTGGCGATGGCCTTGCCCAGGGCCCGCTCCAGGCTGTTGGTGGCCTCCAGGTTCGCCCGCGGCACGATCGCGTCGTTGAACACGAAGGTGAGCAGGGTCATGACCAGGGCCAGGGCCATGGCCGGCAACACCATGCGCCGGGTGCTCACGCCCACGCTGCGCAGGGCAGTCAGCTCGCTGCTCCCGGACAGGCGGCTGTAGGCCAGCAGGGTGGCCATCAGGGTGGCCATCGGAAACGAGAGCACCAGGAAGGAGGGCAGCCGCAGCAGCAGCACCTTCACCGCCGCCAGCACCGGCAGGCCGGATTCGGCGACCCGTCGCACCAGCTCGAACACGGCTCCCACCGACAGGGAGACGGCGGTGAAGGCGGCGATGCCGAACAGCAGGGGGCCCAGCAGCTCCTGCAGCAACCAGCGATCCAGCAGGGGCAGATCCCGCCAGCGCGGGGTACGCTGCCAGTCCCGCAGCCGCTCGCGGCTGGGCAACTGCAGCCAGGTGGGGCGCTTTTCCAGCAGAGCTCCCTTCAAAGCTGAAAGCCCTCGCCGAGGTAGTGACGCCGCACCAGGGGATCGTTAGCCACCGACAGGGAAGGACCGGAGGCCAGAATCCTGCCATCGGCCAGGATGTAGGCCCGGTCGGTGATTGCCAGGGTCTCCCTCACGTTGTGGTCAGTGATCAGCACCCCCATCCGACGATGGCGCAGGGTGTCGATCAGGGCCTGGAGGTCGGCCACGGCCATGGGATCGACCCCGGCGAAGGGTTCATCGAGCAGCAGGTAGCGGGGTCCCTGGTTCCCGACCGCCAGGGCCCTGGCCACCTCGCACCGGCGCCTCTCGCCACCGGAGAGCTGGTAGCCGCGGCGGTGCTGAAAGCTGCCCAGGTGGAAGTCGGCGATCAGCTCATCGAGCCGCTGGCGCCGCCCGACCGGATCCGAGCCGCTCTCCTGGAGGGCCAGCATCAGGTTGTCACGAACGCTGAGCTGCCGGAACACGCTCGCCTCCTGGGGGAGATAGCCGATGCCCAGCCTGGCGCGGCGGGGCATCGGCAGATGGGCGACGGAATCCCCATCCAGCAGCACCTCGCCGCAGTCGGGCCGGAGCAGCCCGGTGATCAGGTTGAAGGTGGTGGTCTTGCCGGCCCCGTTCGGACCCAGGAGCCCCACCACCTCACCGGGATGGAGATCCAGGCTCACATCGCTCACCAGAGGACGGCCTGCGAGGGTGATGGCCACCCTCTCCAGTACCAGGCTCACGGCTTGGAGATGGCAGGCTTGGGGCTCCCCTGCTGCTGCAGACGGAACTTGCTGAAGACCTGTTTGCCGGCCGGTGGTTCCGCCACCATGCGTTCGCTGTCCAGCAGGTACACCAGCCGCTCGGCCCGCAGGCGCTGGCCGTCCGTGTCGATCACGTCGACGTCACCGGTGAGCACCAGGCGCCCCTCATTGCTGAAGTACTGAGCCTGGCGCGAGGTGGCCGTCATGCCGCGGTCGGCGTAGACGATGCGCACGTTGCCCGTGGCGGTGACGATGCCGTTCTGGTTGTCAGCCTGCTGCTTGTCGGATTCGATCGTGACCATGCCCGTGGCGGCTGCTTTCGCCCTGGGGGCCTGGGCCGTTTCTGCCGGTGTCTGGGCTCCGACAGGGCGCTGCGGAGTCACCTGCAGGGCAGCGGCGGCGAGCCCCGCGGCGAGCACGAACAACAGGGGGCGTGGGGGCAGGGTCAAGGTGGAAATCGTGGAGGCCTTGAGTGTGCTCAATGTACCGGCGACGTGCCCGCCGCTCGCGCCAGTTCCAGGCGCGGCAGGGGCAGGGGCCGCAGATCGCCCTGCTGCTGCAGGGCGCTGAGGCGTTCGGCGGCCAGCTGGCGCAGGGGGGCCAGGGCCAGACCGAGGGCTTCGTCGTCGCAGCGGCGCAGCCGCCCGAGGCCCTCCCCCATCAGCACCGTGGCGCCCCGCCGGTTGTCCCTCTCCAGGTGGAGTTCAGCCACGGCGATCTGCAGCAGGCCCTGCAGGACCGGTCGCATGGGCCCCTGAGTCTCGTGCCACAACGCCTCAAAGCCGTCGTGGCAGGCGTACCAATCGGCGGCGTTGAAGTCGGCCACCGCCTGCCGCAGGCGTGGGTCGGCCTGCAGCAGGGTTTCCTCATCAGCGGGGAGAGAGCCGCTGCTCAACGCTTGGCGGGCTTCTTCACCGCCAGCTTGCGCAGCCGGATCGACTCGGGCGTGACCTCCAGCATCTCGTCGGGACCGATGTACTCAAGGGCCCGCTCCAGGGTCATCTGGATGGGCGACTGCAGGGTGTCGAGCACTTCGGCACCGGCTGAGCGGATGTTGGTGACCTGCTTGGCCTTGCAGACGTTCAGTTCCAGATCGGGCGGACGGTTGTGCTCGCCCACGATCATCCCCTTGTACACCTTGGTGCCGGGGGTGATGAAGAACTGGCCCCGGTCTTCGGCGCCCTTGAGGGCATAGAAGGTGGCGGTGCCCTCCTCGAAGGCGATCAGCACGCCGTTGCGGCGGGCGTCGAAGTCCCCCTGCATGGGGCGGTAATCGAGGAAAGAGTGGCTCATGATGCCTTCCCCGCGGCTGGCGCGGATGAAGTCGCCGCGGAAGCCGATCAGGCCCCGGGACGGAACCACGAACTCCAGCTGGGTGCGCCCATCGCTGGTGGCCTCCATGTTCTGCATTTCGCCCTTGCGGATGCCCAGCTTCTCGATGCAGCTGCCCACCGCTTCCTCGGGCACATCCATCACCAGGGTTTCGAACGGCTCATGGGGCGTGCCGTCGATGGTGCGGAAAATCACCTGGGGCTGGGACACCTGGAACTCGAAGCCCTCGCGGCGCATCGTCTCGATCAGAATGCCCAGGTGCAGTTCACCCCGTCCGCAGACGGAGAAGCGGTCGGGGGAGTCGGTGTCCTCGACCCGCAGGGCCACGTTGGTGAGCAGTTCCCGCTGCAGGCGATCGCGCAGCTGACGGCTGGTGACGAACTTGCCCTCCTTGCCGGCGAACGGCGAATCGTTGACCACGAAGGTCATCTGCAGGGTGGGTTCGTCCACCTTGATCAGCGGCAGAGCCTCGGGGTGATCGGGACAGGCGATCGTCTCGCCGATGTTGACCTCATCGAAACCGGCCACGGCCACCAGGTCTCCGGCCCGGGCTTCGGGGATCTCGACCCGCTGCAGCCCCTGGAAGCCGAGCAGCTTGCTGATACGGCCGCGCTTGATGCTGCCGTCATCGCGGATCAGGGCGACGCTCTGGCCACCGACGATGGTGCCGTTGTGCACCCGACCGATCATAATCCGGCCCAGGAAATCGGAGTAATCGAGGGTGGTCACCTGCAACTGCAGGGGTTTGGTGGGATCTCCCACCGGCGGCGGAACGTGCCGCAGAATGGCATCGAACAGCGGCTTCATGTTGTCGCTTTCGGTGGCCATGTCGGGCTTGGCATACCCGGCCATACCACTACCGAACAGGTAGGTGAAATCGCACTGGTCATCGTCGGCACCGAGCTCCAGGAACAGGTCCAGAACCTTGTCCACAGCCTGCTCGGGGTCTACCCTGGCCCGGTCAATCTTGTTGACGAAGACGATCGGCCGCAGCCCCTTCTCCAGGGCCTTCTTGAGCACGAAGCGGGTCTGGGGCATGGGGCCTTCGTTGGCGTCCACGATCAGCAGACAGCCGTCCACCATGCCGAGCACCCGCTCCACCTCACCGCCGAAATCGGAGTGCCCGGGGGTGTCGACAATATTGATGCGAATGCCGTTGTAATCCACGGCCGTGTTCTTGGAGAGAATCGTGATCCCCCTCTCCCGCTCCAGATCGTTGGAATCCATCACACACGTGGGCACCGCTTCGCCTTCGCGGAAGATGCCGGACTGTTCGAGCAGGGCATCCACCAAGGTGGTCTTGCCGTGGTCGACGTGGGCAATGATCGCGATATTGCGTATCGGGGCGCCTTTGATCTCGCCGCTCATGGGGATGTCGTCCTGCGAAGGTAGGGGAAAGGATTCAACGGAATCGAATCGACGCTGGTCGTTTCCAGGGAAACGAGACGTTGATGGCGAGACGAAGAAGGCATGTCGCTGCCAACGAGCCTGAAAGAGGGGCCGCTGAAAACGGGCCGCGGATGATGGGGCCAACCGGCGCTCTGACGCTTCGTCAGGGTTTTCGGAGAAACCCTGACGCGCCGGCCCGATTGGACAAATGGCGAACGTTGAAGCGAATCTTGATCCTACTCCCACCCCCTCCAGGCACACAGGCGGCGGGTCTCCGAACCCTCCGCCTCAACGTGCCAGCCGCTGGGCCGGCTCAAACATCTCCAGGGCTTCGGTGGATCCTTCGAAACGCCAGTGCCAGGGTTCATAGATCACCCCCTGGCGGTTGCCCTTCGGAAAGGAGCGCACGAAGTGAAAGCGGGCGGCATGACGATCCAGCCAGCGGTAGGCGTCGGTGCTCTCGAAGCTCTCCATCAGGTTGGAGGCCGGCAGACGGCCGTCGCCCAGGTCGACCGCATAGCCCGTGCTGTGCTCGGAGAAGCCCGGTGGGGCGCTCACCCGGGCCCGATCGGCGGAGGTCTGGTTGCGCTCGGCCTTGACATCAAAGAACAACTGCTTCTGCAGCTCGACGCCGCGATAGGCGCTCAGGACGGTGAGGGCAATGCCGTCCACCTCAGCCGCCGCCCGCATGGCCTCCAGGGCACGGGCCGCCTCTGGCCGCAACAACAGACCCGGGGCGATCGCCACCAGTTCCTCGGGCCTGGCTTCGGGGTAGGGGAAATGGCCAAGCAAGCGGCCATCGGGCCCGAGCCGGGCGGCCAGACCCGGCACGGGCGCGGGGGTGATCAGGGAGCGGAGCGGCCCGATCAGCAGCAGCACGGCCCCACCGGCCAGCAGGGCGCCGCTCAGCAGGACCTGGACCAGACGCCTCGGGAGAGAGGCCTGCCGGCGGGGACGGGGCGTGGTGCGCCTGGCCAGCGGGATGTCATCGCCGAGGGGCATCACCGAGGGGCATCACCGAGGTGTTGGGCGGACACTCCCACAGCTGCAAGCCGCAATCAATCCTAGGTGGGGGGCATTTCTGTGGTTTTTCTACTGGGCGGTTACCCGCACGGCGGTGTTAGCTTCCACCCCACATCCCAATGGCAGAGCAGGTTTCAAGATGTTGCGAGTGGCAGTCGTGGGCGGCGGCCCCAGCGGTTCCTGTGCTGCGGAAGTTCTCGCCAAGGCAGGCATCCAGACCTGGCTGTTCGAGCGCAAGCTCGACAACGCCAAGCCCTGTGGAGGCGCGATCCCCCTCTGCATGGTGCAGGAGTTCGACCTGCCCGAATCCATCATCGACCGCAAGGTGCGGAACATGCGGATGATCTCCCCTTCCAACAGGGAGGTGGACATCCACCTGGAGAACAGCAACGAGTACATCGGCATGTGCCGTCGCGAAGTGCTCGACGGCTACCTGCGCAACAGGGCCGCCGACCTTGGGGCCCAACTGGTCAATGGCCTGGTGCAGAGCATCGACACCGGCAGCCAGCGCCAGGGCCCGTACACCCTCCATTACGCCGACTATTCCTCCGGCGGCCCCACCGGCGAGCTGAAAACCCTCGAGGTGGACCTGATCGTCGGGGCCGACGGCGCCAACAGCCGGGTGGCCAAGGCCATGGATGCGGGCGATTACAACGTGGCCATCGCCTTCCAGGAGCGCATCCGCCTCCCCGCCGAGGAGATGGCCTACTACGAGGATCTGGCCGAGATGTACGTCGGCACCGATGTGTCGCCTGATTTCTACGCCTGGGTCTTCCCCAAGTACGACCACGTGGCCGTGGGCACCGGCACGATGCAGGCCAACCAGTCCCTGATCAAGGGCCTCCAGAAGGGCATTCGCGCCCGGGCCAGCCGCCGGCTGCTGCGCGGCGAGGTGATCAAGGTGGAAGCGCACCCGATTCCCGAGCATCCCCGCCCCCGGCGGGTGGTGGGTCGCATGGCTCTGGTGGGGGACGCGGCGGGTTATGTCACCAAGAGCTCCGGCGAAGGCATCTACTTCGCCGCCAAGAGTGGCCGCATGTGTGCTGAGGAGATCGTGGCAGCCAGCGCGTCCGGCAGCCGTATTCCCACCGAGAAGGATCTCAAGGTCTACATCCGCAAGTGGGACCGCAAGTACGGCGCCACCTACAAGGTGCTGGAGTTGCTGCAGAACATCTTCTACAGCAACGATGCCGCCCGCGAAGCGTTCGTCGAGATGTGCGATGACAAGGACGTCCAGCGCCTCACCTTCGACAGCTACCTCTACAAGCGGGTGGTGGCGATGAACCCCTGGCAGCAGATCAAGCTGACCGTTCTCACCCTTGGTGCGGTGCTGCGGGGCCAGGCCCTCGCCCCAGCCGGTTACAAGCCGGTGCCCAGCGCCGTGCGCTCAGCCGAGGAGGCGGAAGCGATTTTCCTGGCCGCAGAGCCGCGTTCCTCGATGAAGCCTGCGGGCGTTCATGCCGCCACGGCAACCGCCGATCCCCAGGCCGGAAGCGATTCCACCAAGGAACCGGAACTGGTGGCCAAGTGATGGCGTCCTCAGGCCGACCCTTCGGGTTGGTCTGAGGCGGCCTTGAGGCGGCTCACCAGGAGCTTGTCGACCCGGTTGCCATCCATGTCCATCACCTCGATGCGGAGGTCTTCCCATTCGAAGACCTCCCCGGAACTGGGAATGTGCTCGAGATGGTGCATCACGAAGCCGCCCAGGGTCTGGTAGCCCCCGCGGACTTCCTCCGGCAGATGTCCTTTGCGCACCAGGTCCTTGAAGTCGGCGATGTCGAGGGCACCGTCGAGGAGCCAGGATCCATCCTGGCGAACCACGACCATCGGGTCCTCCTGATCCCTGGCGGCGGAAAGATCACCGACGATCGCCGCCATCATGTCGTTGAGGGTCACCAGTCCCTCGATGCCGCCGAACTCATCGGTCACCAGGGCGATGTGAACCCCGCTGGTTCTGAATTGCTCGATCAGCTTCAGGGCCCTGGTGCTCTCGCCCACGTACAGCGGCGGCTGCAGGAAGGCTTCGATGTCGCGCGGACCGTCGCACAGCTGGGCGGCGAGAAAGGTGCGGCCACGCACCACGCCCATACAGGCGTCGAGGCTGTCGCGCGCCACCGGAAACAGGGAGTGGTTCTCCGCCATCACCCGCTCCAGATGGGACTGGGGGGACTCGGAGAGATCCAGCCAGCAGATGTCGGTGCGGGGGGTCATGATCGCCTTGACGGGCCGATCCGCCAGGCGAAACACCCGCTCCACCATGGCGTGCTCCGCCACATCGAACAGGCCTGATTCCGTTCCCCTGCGCAGCAGGGTCCTGATCTCGTCTTCGGTGATCTCCGGCTCGCCACGCTCGCCGATGCCCATCAGGCTGAGCAACCGATCGGTGGAGGAGCCGAGCAGGTGGGCCAGGGGGGCCATCCAGCGCGACAGGCTCCGCATGGCTGGCGCCACGAGGCAGGCGATGCGCTCCGGGTCATTCAGGGCGATGCGCTTGGGCACCAGCTCCCCCAGCACCAGGGAAAGAAACGTGATCACGGTGACCACGAGTCCCAGGGACAGGGGATCGGCCCAGGCCCGCAGCGGCGGAATGGCCTGCAGAAGCGGCCGCAGCGCCTCGGCCACCCGTGAGCCGCCCAGGGCGCCACTGAGGATGCCGATCAATGTGATGCCGATCTGCACCGTCGAGAGAAAATCGTTGGGAGATCGGATTAGTTTCAGAGCCACTTCCGCCTTCGGGTCACCAGCTTCAGCCTGGTGCTCAAGGCGCACTCTGCGAGCCGACATCATGGCCAACTCCGAACCTGAAAAGATCCCGTTGATCAGAATCAGAAGGACAATCAGAAAACCATCGAACAGCATCGGCAAGTCCAGTGATGGCCCCACGGCCAGCGAACGGATCAAAAGGACAAGTTAGGGGACGACGGCTGAAGCCGTCCTTTCCGCCCAGCCGCCCAAACCCCCAGCGACCTCCCCGATGCATTGGCAGCCCCTGGGCCTGCGGAACCGACAGCCGGAGTGGATGGATCAGATCGGCATCGACGCCGCTGCCCATCAACAAGCCCTCCAAGGGCTGCGCCGCATCAATGCCATCAGCGGGGCTGTGGGCTCCCTGTTCACCCCGATCCAGACTCTTGCCGTCGCCCTGAACCTCTCCCGACCTCTGCGGGTTCTGGATGTGGCCTGCGGTGGCGGTGACAACACCATCGCCCTGGCGGAACGCTGCCAGAAGCAAGGACTGGCCGTTCAGATCGACGGATGCGACCTGAGCCCGCAGGCGGTGGCCATTGCCAGGCGCCATGCCGCCGGCGGGTCCTCGGGCGGAACCTTCTTCCAGGCCGACGTGCTGATGGATCCCCTGCCGGCGGATTACGACGTCATGGTCTGCAGTCTGTTTCTGCATCACCTTGATGACGCTGACGCCATCGAGCTGCTCCGCCGCCTGGGCCAGAGCAGCCGCCATCTGGTGCTGGTGAACGACCTGATCCGCAGTCCCCTGGGCTATGGACTGGCCTGGGTGGGCTGTCGCCTGCTGAGCCGCTCAGCGATCGTGCATTTCGATGGTCCCGTTTCGGTGCAGGGGGCCTTCCGGATGGACGAAGCGCTGGATCTGGCGGCCCGGGCCGGCCTCGGCGGCGCCACCATCCAGCGCAGCTGGCCCGAGCGCTTCCTGCTCAGCTGGCACCGTCCTGTCGGCTGGGTTGCGGCGCCATGATCTCTCCGGAGTGGGATGTGATCGTGATCGGGGCCGGGCCCGCCGGTGCCCTGGCGGCCCATCAGCTGGCCAGGCAGCAGCTGCGGGTGCTGCTGGTGGAGAAGCGGACCTTCCCCCGCTGGAAAGTGTGCGGCACCTGTCTCAACGGGGTGGCCCTCAGGGCGTTGGCACAGGCCGGCCTCTCCGACATGGTGGAAGGCCTCGGCGGTGTCGCCCTGGTGCGGCTGCGTCTGGGCCTGCAACAGCATCAGATGGAACTGGAACGGCCCCTGGGTCGCTCCCTCTCCCGGGGCTGCCTCGATCTGGCCCTGTGCCAGGCCGCAGTGGCGGCAGGGGCGGTGGTCCGCATGGGCACCGAGGCCACGGTGGCCGGTCCCGGCCCTGGCGGCCGGCAGGTGCGGCTGCGCAGCGTTGACGCGCCTGCCACCACCAGCGCCCGGGTGGTGCTGGTGGCCACCGGGCTGGGCAGCCCGGGCCTGAGCCCTGCCATCCCGATCCGCAGCCAGGTCCAGGCGCACTCCAGGGTCGGTGCCGGCTGCCGCGTCGAGGCCCAGGCCAGCGGCTATGCCGCGGGGACGATCCACATGGCGATCGGCCGGCATGGCTATGTCGGGCTGGTGCGCACCGAAGCCGGCGACCTCAACCTGGCGGCGGCCTTCGATCGGGCCCATCTGATCGAGGCGGGAGGAGCGGCGCTCGCCGCCGCGGGCGTGCTGGCAGAGGCGGGGTTCGAACCTGTTCCCGAGGCCGTCGCTGCTGCCTGGCTGGCCACCGGGGCCCTCACCGGCCGCCAGTGGCCGCCGGCGTCCGAGCGGCTGCTGCTGCTGGGGGATGCCGCCGGCTACGTCGAACCGTTCACGGGTGAGGGCATGGGCTGGGCCCTGCTGGGGGCTCTGGCGGTGGTGCCGTTGGTGCAGCAGGGACAACGCCAGTGGAGCCGGGAGCTGGAGCGGCAATGGGTGCGCCGCCACGGGCAGCTGATCGGATCCCGCCAGCGCCTCTGCCATGGCCTGGCCTTCGCCCTGCGCCGTCCTGGCCTCAGCCGCTGGCTGCTGGCGGCTGTGGAGCGCTGGCCGGTCCTGGCCGCCCCCTTCCTGCACCCCTCTGCTGGCACCAGCCTGTTTCCGCCGGTCCCCGAACCATGTCCCTGACCATCCAGGGGCTGGGAACGGCCCTGCCCCCCGAGCGCATCGCCCAGGTCGATGCCGCCGCCATTGCCGCCGAGGTGGCCCTGCCCCAGCAGACCCCCTCACCTGGCCAGCGCCGGCTGCTCGAGACCCTGCACCGCCGCTCCGGCGTCGCCAGCCGCCACAGCGTGCTGCTCCAGCCCGCCGGCAGCGACCCCAGGCAGACCTTCTTCGGAGCCACCAGCCCCGGCACCGGCGAGCGGATGCGCCGCTATGCCAGCGAAGCGCCGCCCCTGGCCCTGCGGGCCGTCCAGGCGGCCCTCGCGCAGGCCCGGCTGCCCGCGGAGCGGGTCAGCCATCTGATCACGGTGTCGTGCAGCGGTTTCCATGCCCCCGGGGTGGATCTCGCCTTGATGGCCGCCCTGCCGCTGGACGCCGGCGTGGCCCGGACCCATGTGGGATTCATGGGCTGCCACGGTGCCCTCAATGGACTGAGGGTGGCCGCCGGGTTCACCGGTGCCGCACCGGAGGCCTGTGTGCTGCTGTGCGCCGTCGAGCTCTGCAGCCTCCATCTCCAGTACGGCTGGGATGCCGAGCGGATCGTGGCCAATGCCCTGTTCGCCGATGGCGCCGCTGCCCTGGTGGCCACCGGGGAGCCACCGCTGGCGGCGGGGGCGCCAACCATCGCCCCGCTGGGTCAGCTGATCGCCAGCGGCTCCCTGCTGGTGCCGGCCAGCACGGACGCCATGTCCTGGGGGATCGGAGACAACGGCTTCGCCATGGGCCTCTCCCCGCGGGTCCCTGATCTGATCGGCGAGCATCTGCGGCCCTGGCTGGAGGGATGGTTGGCCGGCCACAACCTCAGCCTCGACGCCATCGGCTCCTGGGCCGTGCACCCCGGTGGCCCCCGCATCCTCTCGGCGGTCACGAAGGGCCTTGGGCTCGATCCAGGGCTGATCGAACCCTCGCGCTCGGTGCTGCGGGACTACGGCAACATGTCGTCCCCGACGCTGCTGTTCATCCTCGAGCGGCTGCGGCGCAGCGGCGCTGCCGGGCCCTGCCTGGCCATGGCCTTCGGACCAGGCCTGTGCATTGAGGTGGCCCTGCTGGCGTGATCAAGACCCCAGGCGGGCGAAGTCGGCCAGTACGGCGGCCTGGTTGCGCAGCACGGCCAGCAGCCGCAGTCGGTTGCGTCGCACCTCGGGCTCGTCGCACATCACCATGACGCTGTCGTCGCCATCGAAGAAGGCGGCCAGGGTGGCCCCGCTCTCCCCCAGCAGGCGGGCAAGGGGGTCGTAGCGGGCCGTGCCGCCGGCGGCGGCATGCACCGCCAAGCGCTCCAGCACCGACAGGACGGCGGCCTCACTGGGCGAGGCAAAGAGGGCCGGATCCACCACCCCGGCGGGGCTGAGCAGGTCGGTGGCCAGATCGGCGTGTTCGGCCAGCCTGGAGGCCCGTTGCACCACCGCCTGCACCAGGGGCAGGCGCTCCTCCGTCCGCAGACGCCGCAGCAGCTCCACCCGGGCCCGGGCATCGGCCGGGTCCCGCAACAGCCGCTCCAGCGACACGCTCTCTCCGGCCACGGCCTGAACCAGATCGGCGCTAGAGCCCTCCTCCTCCAGCAGGCTGGCGAGGCGCTGACGCAGGAACTCGAGCAGGTCGGCCGCCAGGGCCGGTGGCTGGATCTCCAGGGCGGGCAGCAGCCCCTGCCAGTGGGCCGTCGCTTCGGCCATCAGCGCCACCAGATCCAGCGACCAGCCCCGATCCCAGAGGATCTGCAGCAGGCCGTTGCCGGCACGGCGAAGGGCATAGGGATCGGAGGAGCCGCTGGGCCGCTCACCCCTGGCGAAGATGCTGAGCAGCAGCTCCAGGCGCTCGGCCAGGGCCAGCAGGGCACCCGCCTCCGACCCCGGCAGGGCATCGCCAGCCCCGCGGGGCTGGTAGTGCTCCAGCACCGCCAGGGCCACGGCGCGGGTTTCCCCCTCCGCCAGCAGGTACTTGGCCCCCATGACCCCCTGCAGCTCCGGGAATTCCCCCACCATCTGGCTGACCAGGTCGTGTTTGCAGAGGGGAGCGGCCCGGCGGGTGGCGGTGGCAGCCTCATCGCCGATCTCCAGGCTGCGGCAGAGCAGCTCCGCCAGCCAGGCCAGGCGCCGGCTGCGATCGGCCAGGCTGCCCAGCCCTTCTGCAAAGGTGACCCGGTCGAGGGCCTCCACCCGCTCGGTGCTGCTCTGGCGGCGATCCGCCGCCAGGAAAAAGGCGGCGTCCGCCAGCCGTGCCCGCAGCACCCGCTCGTTACCGCGCTGAATCGTGGCGGCGGCGGCTTCCAGGCCGTTGGAGATGCAGAGGAAGCGCGGCAGCAGCACCCCTTCGGCGACCAGGGCCAGGGGATCAGCCTTGGCCGCCGAGAGACGCAGGGGCACATAGCGCTGGTGGGAACGCATCACCGTGCTGAGCACTTCCGGGGGCAGGGCCAGGTACGCGGCGTCAATGCTGCCCTCGATCAGACGGGGGGACTCCACCAGGTCAACCAGCTCGTCGAACAGGGCCTCGGGCAGATCCAGCTCGGCCCCCGCGCGCCGCGCGGCTGCCTCCAGCTCCCGCCGGATCGCCAGGCCCCTGGCCTCACGGTCGACCTGAACATCGGCGGCCTCCAGGGTCGCGGCGTAGGCCGCGGCGGAGGGGATCACCACCGCGCCTGGATGCAGGCGGTGCCCGCGGCTGAGGCGGTCGCTGGCCAGGGGTGGATCCACATCGGTGAGCTGCACAGGAACCACAGCCCCATCCAGCAGCGCCACCAGCCAGCGAAGGGGCCGGCTGAAGCGGCCGTCCCCATCCCCCCAACGCATGAAGCGGCGCCCCTGCAGGGAGCGGATCCAGCCGGGGATGCAGCCGGCCAGCACGTCCTCGGCGGAGCGGCCGGCCTCGGTGGTGCGGGCGAACACGAAGGGACCCTTGTCGGTGTCGCGGATCTCCAGCGCTTCCGGGGCGCAGCCGCAACGGCGCGCAAAACCCAGGGCAGCCGGGGTGGGCTGGCCATCGCGGAACGCCTGCTGGGCCGGGGGCCCCTTGCGGTCTTCGACCAGATCCTGCTGGCGCTCGGGCAATCCAGCGATGGTCACCGCCAGCCGCCGGGGGGTGCCGCTGGCCCTGAGGCTGTCCCAGGACAGGCGGGCCTCCTGCAGATCCCTGGCCACGATCGCCTCCAGCTGGGGATGGGCCAGGCGCACGAAATCGGCCGGCAGTTCCTCGGTTCCGATCTCCAGAAGAAAGGTGGCCATGCGGGGGGGCGGGCAGGACGCGACTGTATGCAAAGGAGGGAGATGGCGATCAGCGCCAGCGGACCGCCACGTCCCGTTCGCTAGTTTCGTTCCAACAACCTTTCTGCATGCCGATGTCCTCGACGACGGTCGCCGACAGCACGTCGCTCCCATCGGCTCCACCCGCCAAACCGCCGACCAAACAGGAGGCGCTCAAGGCCGGCAGCGGCCACCTGCATGATCCCCTGGCCGCCGAACTGGGCAACGCACTGCCCAGCTTCACCGATCCGGCCGTCCAGATCCTCAAGTTCCACGGCAGTTACCAGCAGGACAACCGCGACAACCGTCGCAAGGGGGCGGAAAAGGACTGGCAGATGATGCTGCGGCTGCGCAATCCAGGCGGCCGCATTCCCACCTCCTTGTATCTGGCCCTCGATACCCTCGCCGATCGGCTGGGCAACGGCACCCTGCGGATCACCACCCGCCAGGCCTTCCAGATGCACGGCGTGCAGAAGACGGATCTCAAGGAGGTGATCGGCGGCATCGTGCGGGCCCTCGGCTCCACGCTGTCGGCCTGTGGCGACATCAACCGCAACGTGATGGCCCCGGCCGCTCCCTTCGAGCGCGATGGCTACCCGGAGGCCCGTCTGCTGGCGGATCAGATCGCCGACCTGCTGGCGCCCCAGGCGGCCGAGGGGTCCTACCTGGATCTCTGGGTCGACGGCGACCTGAGCTACCGCATCAAGCCCAAGGGGCCCGTGAGGAAGGCGCGCAAGCTGCAGGAGAGCGGTGCCGTGTTCAGTGGCGATACGGCCGAACCCCTTTACGGCGCCACCTACCTGCCGCGCAAGTTCAAGGTGGCCGTCACCGTCCCCGGTGACAACTCCGTCGACCTGCTGACCCAGGACATCGGCCTGGTGCTGTTCAGCGATCCCTCCGGCCGCCCCCTGGGCTGCAACGTCTACGTGGGCGGTGGCATGGGGCGGACCCACAACAAGGAGGAGACCTTCGCCCGCACGGCCGATCCCCTCGGCTATGTGGCCGCCGCCCATGTGCTGGAACTGGTGCAGGCGATCGTGGCCCTGCAGCGCGACCACGGCGACAGGGAGCAGCGCCGCCATGCCCGGATGAAGTATCTGATCCACGACCGGGGTGTGGACTGGTTCCGCAACGAACTGGGCCGTTACTTTCCCCATCCGATCAAGGGACTGCGCCGCGAACCGACCACCGTCCTCACCGACTACCTGGGCTGGCATCGCCAGTCGCCTGGCCTGTGGTGCGTGGGTCTGCCCGTGCTCTGCGGACGCCTGCAGGGGGAATTCAAGACCGGCCTGCGCCGGCTGATCGAGACCTACCAGCTGGAGGTGCGGCTCACCCCCAACCAGGACCTGCTGCTCTGCAACATCGGCAGCGCCCAGCGGGCGTCGGTCCGGGAGGCGCTGGCGGTCCTCGGCCTCTCCAGCCCTGAGGCCCCGCCCGCCCTGGCCCGGCACGCCCTGGCCTGCCCGGCCCTGCCCCTCTGCGGCCTGGCGGTCACTGAGGCCGAGCGGGTCCTCCCCGATGTGCTGGGTCGGCTCGATGCCCTGCTGGAGCGGCTGGAGATCAGCAAACCGCTCCTGGTGCGCATGACCGGCTGCCCCAACGGCTGCGCCCGCCCCTACATGGCGGAGATCGGACTGGTGGGGAGCGCCGTGGACACCTACCAGCTGTGGCTCGGCGGCAGCCACGGCCTGACGCGCCTGGCCCGGCCCTACCTGGAGAAGATGCCCCTGGAGAAGCTGGAGGCCACCCTGGAGCCCCTGCTGACGGCCTGGCGCGACGAGGGCGGCCCCCGCAGCCGCTTCGGCGACTTCATCGACCGGCTCGGTGACGAGCGGGTCGGCCAACTGCTCGCCCCCGTCTGATCCGGGCGTCCCTGGATGGCTCCTAACCTGGGGCACCCTCCAGGTCCTGCGCATGCCGAACCGTGCGACTGCCACCCTCCAGCCCCTGCTCGGCCCCCTCCTGTGCGGGGTGCTGCTGGGATTGCTGCCCGGGGCAGGACGCACGAGCGAGGCGGCGGAGCGCCCCCTGCCCCCCGAGTCGCCTGTCCAGTACTTCGATTCGGACCCCCAGGCCTGCAAGCCGGAGTCGATCAGCGCGTCCTACAAGAGCCACCTGCTGCCCTACGCCGACCAGAGCCCCCAGGTGCTGGCCAAGTTGCGCCGCGTCCAGGACGACCTGACCCTGGCCAGCCTCAAGCGCTGCGTCCAGAAGGGGCTGCTGACCCGCCCCCAGGCCAGCGTGCTGTTCCGGGAACTGGGCCTGACCCTGCCCGGCACGGTGATCCCCGTGGCCGCGCCTCAACCCTCCCCGGCAACGGCACCGTAAAGCGCCTGCGGCTCCTGGCAACGCCAGGCCCAGAGCTGGTCACCCTGGCTGTAGTGCCACCACTCGTTCGGGTGCTGGGCAAACCCCGCCGCCCCCATCACCGCCGCCAGCAGGCGCCGGCGGTCGTGCCAGTCGGCGGCCTCGCTACCCGGTGAGGCCCCGGCGTAGTGGTCGGGATGGGAGATGGCCCCGATCGCGTCGATCTCCCCGCCCATCGCCAGGGGCTGGCCGTCGGCCTCCGCCAGGGTGAGATCCACCGCCGCCCCCGTGCTGTGGGGCGGCGGAGTGGCCGGATCACGGCTCGGCGGGGCCCAGAAGCGATCCACCTCCGCCGCCACGGCCGCCTGGGGGCCGCCATCGGCGTCAGGGTCGAGGCCCCGCTCCTGGCAGGCCTGCTGGAAGGCCTGGCGAACCATGAACGCCTGAACGGCGATGGGGCGCCAGGCATCGAAAATGGCCAGCCGCCACTGGGGCCTCTGTTGCTGCAGCAGGCCCTGGGCCGTCTCCAGCCGGGCGATCACGCCACGACGCAGCCGGAACGGACTGGCGCCAGGGCCATAGGGCGCCCCCAGGGCCTGATACGGATGGGGCTCCAGTCGCCACAGCGTCGCCGGCAGATCGTCCAGGGGCTCACCGGCCTCCGCGATGGGGATCGGACTCCAGGGGCGCAGGGGGGACATGGGGCGGCGGGCGCGGGTCGGCCCGGTGGGCTGGATCAATTCAACTGGGCCGCCTCCACCGAACGGCGGCGCTGGGCCTCGAGGGCCCCGCGCAGGTGGGGGTGGTGGTCCAGGCCAGGATCCGCCGCCAGGATCCGCTGCGCCGCCAGCCGGGCCTCCTCCAGCACGGCGCCATCGTCGCTGAGGCTGGCCAGGGCCAGGTCCGGCAGGCCCGACTGGCGGGTGCCGAGCACCTGGCCGGGGCCCCGCAGCCTCAGGTCCATCTCGGCGATCTCGAAGCCGTCGCCGCTGCGGGCCAGCAGCTCCAGCCGCTGGCGGGCCATGGCGTTGTCGCCCTCGTGCAGCAGCAGGCAATGGGAGGCGGCGGCGCCCCGGCCGACCCGGCCCCGCAGCTGGTGCAGCTGGGCCAGGCCGAAGCGCTCGGCATGCTCGATCACCATCACGCTCGCCTCCGGCACGTCCACCCCCACCTCGACCACCGTGGTGGAGACCAGCACCTGGGAGCGCCCCTCCTGGAAAGCGCTGATGGCCCGCTGCTTCTCCTCGCCGGTCATCCGCCCGTGCAGCAGCCCCACCGTGAGAGCGGGAAACACCTCCTCATCGAGGTGGCGGTGCACCTCCACGGCCGAGCGCAGGTCGAGCTTCTCCGATTCCTCCACCAGGGGGAGCACCACGTAGGCCCGCTGCCCCTTGGCCACCTCCTGGCGTACGAGCTCCCAGGCATTGGGGCGCTCCGATCCGCGCAACAGACGGGTGCGGATCGGGGTGCGCCCCGGCGGCAGTTCGTCGATCTGGCTGATGTCCAGATCACCGTGGATCGAGAGGGCCAGGGTGCGGGGGATCGGGGTGGCGGTCATGGTCAGCAGGTGGGGCTGGAGCCCCTTGGCCAGCAGCCGGTTGCGCTGGCGGACGCCGAAACGGTGCTGCTCGTCCACCACCACCAGGCCGAGGCGGTCGAACAGGACCGGATCCTCGAGCAGGGCGTGGGTGCCCACCAGCAGGTTCACCTGGCCGTTGGCCAGGTCCTGCAGCAGCTGGCGGCGGCGACGGGCGGGGGTGGAGCCCGTGAGCAGCTCGATGCTGACGTTGAGCTGGGGCAGCCAGCCGGCCAGCTTGTGGAAATGCTGGGCCGCCAGCACCTCGGTGGGGGCCATCAGGGCCCCCTGATGGCCCGCCTGGATGGCGCCCAGCAGGGCCGCCAGGGCCACCACCGTCTTGCCACTGCCCACGTCCCCCTGGACCAGCCGGGCCATGGGCTGGGGACGCTCCATGTCGGCGCGGATCTCGGCCAGCACCCGGTTCTGGGCACCGGTGAGCGGAAAGGGCAGCAGGGCCAGAAAGCGGCTCACCAGGTCTTCGCCGCCAAGGGGCAGCAGCAGCGGCGGCGCCGGTGAGCGGCGCAGACGCTCACGGCGCTGGCCCAGGGCCAGCTGCAGCAGCAGGAACTCGTCGAACACCAGGCGCCGGCGACAGCGCTGCAGCTCCTCACGGTGGGAGGGGCGGTGCAGGCCGTGCAGGGCCTCGCCACGGCCCACCAGGCCCAGCTCCAGGCGCAGGGGGTCCGGCAGCGGATCGGGCCAGCGGATCGCCGCCGGGAGCACCGCGGCGATGGCCCGGGCGAGGGTCTCGCCACTGAGGCCTTCGGTGAGGGCATAGACGGGCACGAAGCGGCCGATCTGCTCCGAGCGCACCGGCGCCCCGGGGGCCTCCAGCACCTCCAGCAGGGGATCGGCAAAGCCGGGGCCGTAGGGGCTCTCCTTGACCAGGCCGCTCACCGCCACCGTGGCCCCCACCGGGTAGAGGCGCTGCTGGGACTTCAACCAGCCGGGACTGCTGAAGCGGCGGCCCGCGAAGAAGCGGGTCACCTTGAGGCGACCGGTGACGTCCTGGAGGTGCAGCTCCAGGATCGCCAGATTGGGGTTGCGGGGGCTGCCGAAGGCGTGGCAGCGGCGCACGGTGGCCACGATGGTGGCGGTTCGCCCCGGCTCCAGGGCGGCGATCCGCACCAGATGGGCGTAATCGAGGTAGTCGCGGGGGTAGTGGTGCACCAGATCGCGCACCACCAGCAGCCCCAGGGCGGCCAGCCGGGTGGCGGTCTTCGGGCCGATGCCGGGCACTTCCGACAGGGGGGTCTGAGGATCGAGCCGCTGGGGCCCACCGGCGGGCGGCCCCGCCGCAGCTCCGGGGGGCACCAGCCGCAGGCGTGGGGGTCCCACGGGCCG